>CATXCB010000046.1 GCA_958366705.1 uncultured bacterium | reverse complement strand
AAATTCCACCTGGCATCAATGACATTACATCATATAAACTGGTCGCTTGCATATGGTCCATAGCAGAGCGGGAAATGTGAGAAGATGTGGATTTGCCTGAACGGCTGTTGGTTGCAGTTACTGTAACTTCTTTCAACTTAAAATCCTCATTCCTCATTGTAAAATTAAGAACCAAATCCTTATTTACATTTATTAAGGTGTCAATGGAGACTTTGCCCAAATATTGAATTTGCATACGAATTTTACCAGTAGGTACGTTTTCCAGTATGTATCTACCATTTTCATCAGAGGTTGTCCCTAGTGCAATTTCAGGAATAGACACAGCTGCAAATTCTAAAGGCAAACGCTTGTTGTTGTGGTCGTACTCATAAACAGTGCCTGTAAGTTTTACTTTGTAATTGTTTTGCGATTTGATAGGGAGGGCAA
This sequence comes from uncultured bacterium, assembly GCA_958366705.1. Classification (GTDB taxonomy): domain Bacteria; phylum Cyanobacteriota; class Vampirovibrionia; order Gastranaerophilales; family Gastranaerophilaceae; genus Zag111. The sequence goes on along the minus strand of CATXCB010000046.1, from coordinate 2,223 downwards.
TTCCTATGCAAATAAGTATAAACAAGTATATAATATTACACCCCAAAATACCTTTTTTCATAAGTAACATCATATTTATTAATAATGCAAAATTATATGTAAATTTTAAATTAAAACAAACCATTGTGTGTAACAAAACTAAAATTATTAAAAATACATGTTGTTTTTGTTGGTGCCGTTGCATAATCTCACAGACCTCAACCGTCTGTTGTCTAACAATATAGCAACTGCATTATATTTAGGAAAATCCAATATATATTAGTACTTTATTTAAGTTCCATACATAGTAATACGGATCTTGAGTGATTAAAAGCAAACTGCAAATCTAAATAAAAAACGGGATGGTTGTAGTTCTGATATGCTATATCTTAATACAACGCAGATAAATACTTATATTTTCATTGATAGATCTAACTAAGTTAAAAAACGGATTTTCTCCAAAATTCTTCTGATAGCTCCGTTCCAGCCTCATATTTATCGCACTTTACAGAAGCCCCAGTTCAAATATAAGGAAACTGTATCTCTCTTCGATAAAAGATCTATTTTAGGACGCAAAATTAGATATTACAAAAGATTATAAAAATACCATTTTTTGGGTATAAAAACGCATCTAATACCTATATATAGGTATTAAATATCATTGGCAATGTATGTTCCATTTCATTAAGCAAACAATTTTTTGTATAAAATACAAATAGTACTTTTTTACCCACTTAAAAAGTGCAAGAATGTATAAAAGTCCATGTGTCAGCTATAATAGGGGCATGAATAGGCATCCGTTCCATACCTGTCCCTATTTGAATCGGTCACCCCACAGTGACCGGACATTACTCACCCAATTCGGATTCTCATTACAGTAGGCAACGAAAATCTGTATCAAGTTCCAAAGCCCGAGAATCATTCCATTAAACCTGGCAGGAATTGTGACAACATGTCTGCTTGAAACAGCTACTATTATGGTATCATGCTGTATTGTTATGCTATATACCATGTTCTAAGTCAAAACTCTTTTTTTTTAGAATTGAAGGTTTAAGGCTCCATCCGAAAGTCAATATCACTTTCTCAAAATTCTTTTCTACAGCACCCTTTGTATAAGTTAGGATGTCTTTCTCTAGAAAATTTTTGAAATCAGATGAACTCATGTCTCTAAAAATGTTTATATATTCTTTTTTAAGAAATTCATTTATGGCATGTGCCGATATCTTTTTTTGCGTGCACTTTTCTATAACATATAAGTTGCTTGGTACCGGTACCATCGTGTCCAGCCCCATGAAGATATTACAGTCTACCATAAGAGTATAAGCGCCGCTCTCGGCAAGAGGTGCGGAAATGCAGTAATTGGCTTGCTCAAGCAGAGAATCCACCAGTTCTTTTGTGGAAGAACTGATACTATTGGCCAATTGTTCATATCCTCTTAGATTCAGTTGGGATATGGTCTTTTCGATAGCCGGGATGAATTTCATTCCTGGACCCAGGTTCAAATCAAATCTTTTGTAATAGACAAGAAGCTCATTCCAATCTTTGTACCGTGAAGGTTTGATGATATTTACATTGTCTATACCATGTTGTTTAAGATACTCGCCGGAGGAAAATGCATCTTCTTTGAAGGTCTGTGTGTTTCCATCCGGGAAACTTAAATAGATGGTCTTATATGTGTCTCCAGTGTTGGTCCTTGCAAAAGCTTTACATTCCTCACCTTTGAGATAATATGCTGTGGTGATGTCAAAACCATTACCGCTGGCATCATTGTCATAGCAACAATTCCACTTTACCTTATCAGATGGGAATATACGGCTTATATTCTCTATTTGGGATTTGGTGACATATCCCCCCGTGCTTATGAATGCGCATGTGGTTTCTTTAGTATAATGGTTTATTTCGTAGAAACTCATTGCGTCAATAGCGGATTCAAAGAGATATATGTCTGTAACCTTGTCAAAAGGAACAAAATTGGCCATCCAACAGCTTTGTGCCTTGTCACCACCCGTGGCAAAGGCTTTATAATTGGTATTGGTCTCTGCAAAATAGTTCCTCATTTCAAAGTTAAGGATTTCCATCTGGGAGGGTTTGCGGAATGGAAAGCCGATATGATTGTTTTTTCCTACCTGGTAGATGAACAGTCTATTGGCGAAATCCTCCACAGTCTGTGGAGAGAGCTTCCTTTGGACGGTCAAATATGGATTATCCTTTTTGATAGGACGAGGATTCCAATAATTCAAATTG
>CATXCB010000045.1 GCA_958366705.1 uncultured bacterium | reverse complement strand
ATTGACAATCAATTTGTTATAATTTTAAGCCTATTTCGCGACTGTCCCTATATTATATGCTGATAACAATTATGAAGTTTCTCCCAAAACTACCCATCGGAAAATTATCGAGTCTGCATTGATTGAAAATGGCAATCAATTCATAACTATCCCTAATTTATGCATATACATCAATGCAACATACGAGTTAGTTTTTAGCGAAGATGAAATAAACGACATTATAAAATCCCCAAAGAATTCAGGATTTGAAATATCCTCAAATAAAGGGAAGCTAATAGTTCGTCTTACTAATGAACGTGAAGATGTTCTACGTTCTAAAATTAAGGATAAAACAATTGATGATTACATTGTCGAATTTGAGACTTTATTTAGCATATCAGCCAAAGAATTGATATACAAATTTTTGTACGAATTATTTAGTAATGATGTCGGTAGTTTTCAAAAACTCATTAACGCAAAAAAACAGACAACGGAACAATTTAGGGTTAATCCACAAAATTATAGTGATTCGGAAAAAGACATTATCAATAATTTTTTAAATTGGGAGCAACCATTTAAAGACAAAGCTATTTTTGATATTTCAAGTTATGCTATTGAGTACAGCATACTAACAAATAAAAGCAATAGCTTATCGTTTCAAAGTTTAAGGAATAAACAAATTTATTTGGATGCCAATGTAATCTATAGAGCATTAGGCATTAATGGAGAAGCAAGAGAGGTTTTAACAAAGACTTTTTTACAGAAATTTAATGATGTTGGCGAGAAACTTATAATTACAAAATTTACAGAAGAAGAGTTTAAAGACAGCATAAAATTCCATATAAATAACATTAGACGATTTAACAATCCCAGAGTATCTTCTTCTGTGTACGTTGAAAATAGTTTTAACGAAGAAATATGTAATTTTTATCATAAATGGAGGTCAAAAAGAGTTAACAGTAGTACGGATTTATTTTTAGCTCATATCTACAATTTATATGATGAGTTTGTAAAGAAATATAACATAACCATCGAGAAAAAATGTCCATATAATATTGAAGATGAGCATATACAATCGCAATTGCGGGAAATGAGTGCCCAAATATATTCACAAAAGCAACAACAGGACAATACTGCTTATGAGAATAGTGCTTATATTGACGCCGAAAATACTTTATGGATAGAAACAAAAAGAGGTAATAAATGTAATAATATCCATGAAACAGGATATTTTTTAATTTCAACAGATCAAGTACTACGCCGTTGGGATTACCTGCGTAATGATAATATCCCAATAGTCTTGCTTCCAAGCCAATGGTTAAGCATCATATTAAGATTCTTAAATCGCACAAATGATGATTACAAAAGTTTTGTAAATTTCCTAAATCTTCGTAGTAATGAGCAAGCGATTAGCGGAGAGAAATTGCAAATAATACTTGCAGGAATTAGTGAAATTACCGCAGATGTTGAAACACAAAGAGGGCTAATGAATATTCTTGTCGAAAATCGATTTAAGGATATTATTAATGGCGATAAAGATGACGAAACTATTTTTGAAAGGGCTAAATATTTTGCTAAATCAGAAACAGACAAACGTATCGAGGAATTAAAACAAAATCAGGACGATCTTAAAAATACTGTCAATTCACTTACGGATTTAAAATCAAAGCAAGAGAGAGCGCGTCAGGAGTTGGAAGCATCGAAAGAAAAAGCGATAAAGGACAAAGAAAGGCTGTTAAAGAACAAGGAGGAGGCATTGTCAGCAGCAGTTAATCAATACAATATTGCGATTAAAGTAGGCAGAGATTCATATGTTGCCTCAAAAATGCGTAACAGCCGAATTTCTACAGCATTTTTTAATATTATAACTCTATGTGTGTTGATATATATGTTTTATGCACTATTTTTCCCAGAAAAATTGGACAATTTTATTTCAATAAATATTTTTACTATAATCGATGGTGTCCCCAGCGAAACAGGTTGCTATAGCTTGAGAACATTAATATCCGCAGGGGTTTTAGGTTTGATAACATATTCTGCCAAATTATTTATTTCAAGATTTATTTCATCGGAAAAAATACGGGTAAAAAAAGATCAATTCGCCAATGAATATTTCGCTAAAATTAAATTGGAATCTCAAAAATAGATTCGGAGCCAATTACATCGGAGCTTATTTGTAGGAATAGAGATAGGACCGACTTTGACAAGGGGGCTAATAATAGACCCTTTGAAAAAGTTGGTCCGATTTTATCAAACGATGACAGAAACAAAAATAAAACAAATGCAGGAGAAAATCAATGTAGGGATTCTATTGCCCGAAAGCGTCTGATTGAGAAAACCAAGACAGAGAACGGTAGTAACGGAACAGACGCACGTATTAGAGGTAAAGAATATTACTCCACAAAAAATGGAGTTATATATACTATATATCTTAAAAGGTTAAGGGCAGGCCGAAAAAATGCAGTTTTCCTTTGACAACGACAAGTGACAGACTAAAAACGAGGGGCTATATAATTACCCTTTCGACATAGTTTGTCACTTTCTCTATTTATCAAACAATCAACTAATTCACTTAATTTATTAACCCAACTTTGGGAAAAACGAATTACCCGAAATGTTTAAACCAATGTTTAAACCGCGCCGAGTAACAGCACGAAAAAGAGAAAATCATCGACAAAATTCACGACCGTAACTATCTGTTAATCAACATT
>CATXCB010000044.1 GCA_958366705.1 uncultured bacterium | reverse complement strand
ATGGTGGTCAATAAAGGATAATACACAATTATCTGATGTTGCATTAGCATAACTGTGTGGAGGTGACATACATCTTGGAATACAATATAAATTATAGAAAAATGCTTGATGATCTTAGAGGTAAAACTATAGGTCTTGTCTATTTTTTTGAAAAAGAAGAAGCCCCTGGTAGCAAACATTATTGGGTTTGGAAAAGTGACATTATTTCTGGTTGGCTAAATGCCATACAAGAACTAGAATGCATACCTTATATAATGGATGTACGAACTTTTATACAAAAGGCTTCATATAATACGCTGCCACACATAGATTTTATTATTAACTTAAATTGCGGCAATTATGAACTATCATCATTGTCACTAGTTCCTTCAATGTGTAGTTTCCTAGCAATTCCGTGTATTCCATGCAATGCGCTTGCAATAGTAATGAGTGAAAATAAATTTATTTCCAATATACTTGCTAGTGCCAATAGCATAAGTGTACCAGAATACCTTTCGCCTACTGATCCCAACGGAATTTTTAGGCCGATGAACTTAGGGAGCAGCATCGGTATTCGAATAGGCGAGAGTGATAATAGTGATGGATTATATCAAAGATTTATATCGGGCTTCGACATAACTGTCCCGATCGTATATAATCCACTTGTTGATGCCTTGGATTTACTCCCCCCTTTATTGTATTACCCAAATTCTCAGGATCCAAAGTGGATTTATAGCTTTGAAGAAAAATATACTGAAAGTGAAAATTTTATCAAATATCCGATACTAAACATAGATGCAAAAACAAAGGATACACTACTAAATTTTGCAAAAACATTTCCTATAACTACTTATGGTCGCATTGATGGACGCATTAAGTGCCAAAATAACAAATTATCTAAAGAAATTTTGCAGAAACCACTATTATTAGATGATTTTTACTTTGTTGAAATAAATTCGATGCCCACAATTGAATTAAATGATTCTTTTGATATGGCATTCAAAACTGCATTAACGCATAGCAATGTCAGTATTCACTCATCTGTGGAGCAGTATTGCAGTATTGTGAAACATGCTTCAATGATAGGATACTTATTGTCATCTTCAATTATTTCTCTCACTAAAGCCAAATTTCAAAGTCAAATGGATTCAAGCCATAATTAACAATAAATTCTGCACGCTTCCCTTTAGGCATGTATGGCCTATGGGGAATTGTGCATTCCATAATTTTCCCACACTCCTCGGCAAAATGTGTGCACAGATATTGCATTTGTAAACAGCGTTCTCCAGCATTGATAGAACTCGTTTCAAATGATTTTTTAATTAGTTTTTGAATAGGATAAGTATCTAGTAATTCTTTTGCTAAAATTCTGTTTTGCTTCAATGCCACTGTAAGAACATTCAATGCATAATCAGCTGCTAAAAAGGGTAATTTTGTCATTCCCATTCCATCGAAAATACGCCGCATTAATAACCGAATTCTATTTTCGTCGATAGTGGTATATGAATAATTTTCAGCGAGCATTTTATTACTTTCAATAGCAAGTTTTTGAACAATACGATCATTATTTCTAGCATATTCCAAACCACGGTCAAAAAAATCTATAGCAGTATCTGTTTGACCACAATATAAGTATGCAACCCCTACATTATTGTATAAATGGCTCAAAGCAACCATACCAGGCACATTGTTTACTGCCTCTACTTGCATTTCCCTAAAGGCTTCTGGATGAATATTATTTGTATAAAACTGTTCGATTAACATATTGTTTTTACAATAGATTGCATTGTCTTCCATCATATTCTTTTTAAAAATAGAATATCCCTTATCATATAAAACAATTCTATCTTCTATTGAACAATTTGGCAAAAACTCAGCATAACGATACACTTGTGCCAACAATAATTCATGATTTAAATTAGTGGCTATTTTTTGTGCCTCTAGTATATCATTACCTCCGTAATCATTACAAAAAATACGGAATAGTCTTAATATACATTCAAAGGCACGAAGTATTTGTTCCTCTTCATTATTTCCGCTATGTAAATTTATAATTTCATCCGTGAAACTGGACAATTGAGTAGATATTTCCTCTTTTTGATCAAATAGTAAATTTGAACGATACTTAAGAACAGTAGGTGCATATTTTTTTACAATAAGATTTTCACTCCATTCAGAATTTAGCAATAACTTACACGGTGTGTTTGAACATGTACTATAGCATTGTTTTGCAAAAGAATCTATAAAGGAAACTATATTATTTGCACCACAATTAACAACCTTGTATTTTTCTTCCTTGCCGCTATTCTTAATCATTTTGATATTTATTCCGTCAGGACATTCAGATAGCAGTTCCATCGCCCTATTAAAATCATTATCTTTTAGTAGCAATATTATTGTTGGTCTTAATATACTATCTTTATTCAAACTAACTAAGTGTGCAATATTGCGTTTAGTTAGTTTCCCTTCTTGCAGTATAATTGGGTCAATAACTTCCGGACCTGCTAACTGATGTTCATTAACAGTGAATAATTGACACAAAGAAGTAATGGCCTCTGCTATGCTAATTCCTGAAAAGCCGTTAGATAGCAAATTGACTAATTTTTCAACTGGCGCTACATTTTTACTTATAGTTTGAATGGCTTTTGAAAATATATTTTTGATTTGTTTTTCAGACGTAATGTAATTGGAAGTATTAATGTATTTTTTAAAATATTCTTGTCCTCTTCCAACAACAAATTGTTGTTCCACTACGTAAACAGTAAAGGTACTATCTTCTTGCACAAATAATTTTTCAATATCGTTCATAATTTTATCCACTCGCTTGAAGCAATGTTTTAGTGCAACATCAGATAATTGTGTATTATCCTTTATTGACCACCAT
>CATXCB010000043.1 GCA_958366705.1 uncultured bacterium | reverse complement strand
ATGATAAATCACTTTACTTCCTCCATCAGCTTTAGGGCTTGCTTTTCAAATTCCTCAAACTGTTCATCATCCATATTTAAAACAATCATAATGTAATCCCATAGAGTTGTATATTCATCAACCCAAATACTATCTTGAATTGCACCAATATTAAAATCATTAGCAATTATTAAAGTTTTGAATATGGTTTTAATATTTTCTTTCAATTCAAAATTTTTGTTTTCTTCCGCAGTTAGTTTTTCTTCCATCTCTGCAAATTGTGTGTTGAGTTTTTCTTCTAACTCCTTTGCACGAGATTCAAAGCGATTTCTTTCATTAACTATTTGTCTTACAGTGTCACACATTAATGAACAGTTCTGTTCTTTTATCATTTTATCTATTTCATTCATTCTTCCCGTCCTTCGCTATTGGTAATAACTTGTCTAAGTCAACATCTACAACTTTATAAGGATTTCTTTTTTTATAAACATTGACATAATACTGAACATCACACTTTTGTATCTTATAATTTAAGCATTCTTGGCACGGTAGATGATAGAACCCATTATGATTTTTTCCATCTGTTCCGTAATACCGCCCGCCGTGAGTTCTTTTTTCAATCTTTTTATTAAACTTTGAGCAAAAGTCTTGCCAAGCTCGGCGATATATACAACTACCGCAAATATCATTCCCAGCGAAAGTATGTTGATATAACGTGCCGTTTGATATTTTTCTTTCTATATATTCATTAAACCGTTTACCCATTATTCACCGTCCTTTTTGTGAGGGACATTTATGTCCTTTGCTTTGCTGATGATGTTTAAAATTTCTTCGTAATCGGCATAATACTTTATTATACTATTTTCATACCATTTTGAAGCAAGTTCTTTAATCTCATCAAGAGCTTGCTTGTATTTTTCACATTTATTTTCTAACTGTGTAATTAAACAAGTTTTTTGGTCTGATTGATTTCCTCTGCAAACACATTCAAGTACAGAACAAATATTATCATTGTTATTTTTATTATATTTATAATATTTACATTTATTTGTAGCTTTCATTATCTGCCTCCTTTGCTTTGCTGATACTATTAAATAAATCTGGAATAAGTGAATAATAACAACCTTCTTTACCATCATTACAATCTTTAGAATCGCCACAATTCTTACAAAAGTTTTTAGCTAATCCTTCAATCTCATCAAGAGCTTGCTTATAATGTTGGAGTTTATTATCTTTATCACAAAATTTTTGAAAACCAATACTCCATTTTTCTTCCAATTTCTCGCATTCAGCAGTCTTGCTTTGGAGTTGCTTGAAATAACATAATTCACTAGGTTGTTCTTCACATCTTAAATCTGCTTCAATTAATAAATGTCTGTTTTGTATTTTTGCAAATTCTTTACATAAATTACAATGCTTCCACTCATCCAAAAATGGACATTTACTAACATCAATTATCTCTTTATCTGCCATTATATCCTCCTTTATATTTCCATTATCAATATAGGGGTTAAAACATAAGATAATAAAAAAAATATTAGTTTAATTTCGTATGTCATAATTTTCACCCGGATTAGAGAACTAGGGGATACCCCCTAGTCTGCTACGTTTCTTAGTTCTTGCTGCAATGGGTCAAATTCTTGAGCTTTTTTAAATTCCCAATAACCAACAGGTAATATACAATCGTCGTGACGTTCTTTAAGAACACATCCTACGGTTGTAGGCTCGTTGACTTTTGCATAAAGAACACCATCTTTTTCATAAAATTCAATATCTTTATCTTTTACAAGTACTTGATGATGATTCCCGGTAACTTCTGAATCTGCAATTCTTACATACCCGTTTACAGGTTCAACTTTTTTTAAACCTTCAGGTAATTCATCAATTTGTCTTAAAACACATTCCCCGTGGAATAACATTTTGTTTGTCATAATTTTTTCTCCTGTCCTCGCCGGACTGGGGACTTTGCCACCAGTATCGGCACAATTTGTACTACTATATTAACTTTTTGTTTGCAATAATATTTACTATCAAGCGATAGCTGTAATCTCTATACTTTCAGGGTCTACCCCGTTTAAGCGTACCTTTAAACCCTCAAGTATTGTTTGAGGTTGTTTTGTTGAATTGGGATTATAAACACATTCAAGATGATAAATACCCGGTACTGTCTGGTTCCTCATATACAAATATGGCAAGTAGTTATACGTTGTAAAAATCGGTGCCATGTCAATAATTTTGTATTCGGATTTTTTATACCATTCAAAATTTTTGGTACCCTCGTGATTTTCCCAACTATCGACAAGTTTACCTAAACTTACCATTCGTTCAATTCCGTATTTTCGTATAAATTCAGCTTTAACGTCTGCGTTTTGTTCTTTTTTGAAAAATTCAATATCTAAATTACTTGCGGGAGTTTCGGCTAAATATTGAGGAACTCTTACACCGTTTAATGCCCAGATTTTAAACCCGTCAGCATATTGTAGGGCAGGCTTACCGTCAGCATGTAAGCGATTTTTGACCAAATTAAATTCTGTAGGCTTTTGGGATATTACGCAAACATTTTCTAATGGGAAAATTAACCCAAAATTAGTTGAAGACTTCCACCATTCCCAATTTTCTTTGACTTCACCATAATCAATATTTAAAATTTTTTCAAAAAAATCAAAGAACCCGATAATATCTGCATCCATTTCGCCTAATAAAAAAGGATAAAAGAAATCTATTACTTTAGAATCCCACACGGAATCCCTCACGGAAGCCCACACGGAAGCCCACACGGAATCCCTCACGGAAGCACTCACGGAAGCACTCACGGAATCCCTCACGGAATCCCACACGGAATCCCCCACGGAAGCCCACACGGAATCCCCCACGGAATCCCACACGGAAGCCCTCACGGAAGCCCACACGGAATCCCACACGGAAGCACTCACGGAAGCACTCACGGAA
>CATXCB010000042.1 GCA_958366705.1 uncultured bacterium | reverse complement strand
GTATAAAAATGAATATGACATTTGTTTGGGCTCTGCTTGTGTTCCTATTTGGAATGTATTGCGGGGTTATTTTAGCGGATAATTTGGAGAAATAAATAATGCTTGATATAAAAGAGATTGAAAATACTATAATAAATGCGGATTGTTTGGATATTTTAAAGCAGTTACCCGATAAGTGCGTTGACCTTGTAGTAACGGACATTCCTTATCTTATCTCAGTTTCACAATCTGCAGGTGCTTTTGGTGTTAAAAAGCGTATGCACTATAAAAAGGAACTTGAAATATTATCAGATGGAATTTCTAATGAAGTTCTTCAAGAACTCTGCAGGGTTATGAAAAAAATAAACATCTATATTTTTTGTTCAAAAAATCAATTTATGCAAATGTTAGATTTTTTTGTGAAAGAGCAAAAATGTAACTGGCAAATAATCACATGGCATAAAACAAATGCAATTCCTGCATGCGGTAATTCATATATGCCTGATACTGAATATTGCTTATTTTTTAGAGAAAAAGGGGTTTTTGTTGGTGGAGAAGCTATGACTAAAAGAACTTATTATATTTCTTCTACAAATAAAGAGGACAAAAAGAAATATAACCACCCAACAATAAAACCTGAATACATAATAAAAAATCTGATAATAAATTCATCTAAAAAAAATGATATTGTATTAGATCCTTATTGTGGGAGTGGTACAGTACCAGTCGTAAGTTATAAACTAAACCGAAAATATATTGGTATTGAAATAGATAAAAAACATTGTGATAAATCTATAGAACGCTTAAAAATAGCGCAATCACAGTTAAGGTTATTTTAGGAGAAATAAAAATGAATAAAGATAGAGAAATTGAGCTTTTTAGAAAAAATAAACTACCTGAATATATCAGATTTTTAGAAAATTATAAAAAAGAAAAAATAAAAAATTCTAATTTAATTCAATGTTATCAATGCAAGGAATACAAAGATCCAAATAAGTTTTATTTGTACAACCCAAAAGGTATATCACTATGCCAAAAGTGTGCAGATGCGAACTATCAAACCGCAATAAAACATAACAAATGGATAAAACAGACCAAGCAAGGTTTATAATAAGCCTTCTTACATAATTATTATTATAAGTATATTACGAAGTGTTACAAAATAGGCTGCAAAGCCTTTTATTTTGTAACCTTAAAAAATAGCTAAAAATTTGAAAATAATAAAACTACACTATTTAGAGGAGATAACATTATTTTTTTTTACCAACGTTATTCTTAATTTCCTGCTGAGGTCCATTTTGGATCTTGGCAGGTATTTTTTTGTCTGTTTCAACATTAGTAGAAATTGAATCGGATTTAATTTTAGTATTATTTATATTTGATGTAACCAAATATGTAAATGTACAAAAAATGATAAGCAATAAAATCCCGATTACATACTTTAACCTGTTATTTACATTCACTAACTGCTTATTATCTTTTGAAAGTGTGTTGATTTCATTTAAATAGTAGCCTTCACGACCTGCTTTATCTTCAAGTAGTAATTGTTGGCTTTTAACTTTCACTAACTCGTCATTTGCGGTAAATAACTTTTCAGTTACTGTCTTTAACTGTTCATTGTAACCTTCATTGAGTGTAATTATGCGGTCAATTACATTTGGGGTTAAAGTGTCAATATTGCTATTATTTACCGCATTGTAACTTTCATTTTCATTCATTGAATGGTTATTTACTGTAACATTCTCGTAATAATTACCGTCATTTACTGGTGATTTACTGTAAATCTTTTGAAGTTCCGCAATTTGTTCATCTGACGTGATAATTACTGTAGTATTACGGTTATTTACCCGTTCAGTGTCGGTCAATATCTCATTTCGTTCAATCATTTTGTAAACAGTCTTAGGGGCTATCCCGATTAGTGTTGCAAAATCAGCAACTTTAAACTTCTTTTCCATAATCAATTCCCTCTATATTTACCCTATAATTACTCTTCACTTACATACAATTACCAGTCTTTGACGGTAAAGAATCTACTTGACTAAAAAATAACATGCCTTGTATCATGAATACAAGTAACGGCATGTAAATCGTTACAAATATGTTAATAAAACAAAATAAAAAGTCCTTTGGAAAAATCCAAAAGACCTCTACATATTCGCAATTACATTGTAGCAGGTCATTACTCCAAAGGCAATAGTTATAATGCAAAAAATAGGGAGTAGAGTGTATGAAAACAGCTAGAGTGTATGAAAACAAAGGGATTTCACAATTTGAACTAAGTAAAAAAATACTTAACAATCTTTCACAATTTGATTTAAAACCTATTACCAAATTAGTTTTGTTGTATTTATGCGACTGTTACAACCCAAATAAAGCGGAAATGTTTCCAAAACAATCTACAATCGCTGATAAATTAGGGGTTTCAGAGGCTAGTGTAATTAGAGCTATCTCAGAGCTTCATAAAGAGGGGTTAATTGTTTCTGAAAGAAAATATACTAACCGTTACAAATTCACGTCTAAAATCGTCGGAGAATACCCTCAAGATGATTTTTTATGTAAAAACAATATGCAAGTTGAAAAGTTGCAAAATGAAAGTAAAGAAACTTGCAAAATGCAACCTGCTATACATGAACAAAAAATAGAAACAAATAAAGAAACAAACATTCAGGATTTTAGAATATTGAGAGAATACGCTGTTAGCAAGGGGGCAAAAAATATAAACGCTTATATCAATGCACTTGTTAAATCCGGAAGTGCTAAAGAAATTATCAAAAATGAAAAACAAAAAATGGCTAATATTAAGGCGATGGAAGCAAATACCGCTAAAGTTATAAAAGATTTGGAATTTGCCAAAGCAAATGCAGCTAATGTAGATTCTTCATTTTTTGAAAATATAAGACTTCGTATGCAAATTAAGCAATAAAAAAAGCCCTGCAAAAAATTGCAGAGCTTAAAAACTTAATATGTGTTATATAAAAGAAGGGTTGTGAAAAAGCTATAACCTTTGCAGATACCATCTTGCTTTATCTCTAATAAAATTACCAACTTTATTAGTGTCAACAAGATAAGGCGGTAAACAGCTAATGTCGATTTTTCCATAACTGGATGTGT
>CATXCB010000041.1 GCA_958366705.1 uncultured bacterium | reverse complement strand
CACAGACACAGACACAGACACAGATACAGACACTGATACAGACACTGATACTGATGATGATATTGTAATACCTAACGAAAATGGAAGCAGTACATTTATCCAAAGGAAAATTGTTGATAACAGTGTTGAATCTATAGATAAACGTCAATTTATGCGCTATTCAGTTGCAGATAACAAAAATCCTGTAGCTATAGAACAAACAAATGGTGTTCAATCTTTACTAGATGTATCAAGAGGTGGAATCTCTGTAACTCATAACAAAGAATTGAAAGTTGGAGATGTTGTTCCTGTACATATTGCATATGGAGGTTTAGATATCAAGGCTGACGTAAAAATAGTTTCAGCTACAGACCATAGAGCAGGGGCTATGTTCGTAAATCTGGATCAAAGTACAGCAAACAAATTATTATATATGAATATGATTCTGGACGACCTGAATAATAATGCAATTCCGAACAACACTATTTCAAGCAAATAAAAATTAAAACCAATAGAAAATAAAGAGTAGATTAGATGAGTTTTAATCTACTCTTTATTAGTAAAGATTTGTAAAATTTTATAAAGAACTATTACAAAACACTGAATATTTTCACATGTTATACCGTTTATTAATACATATAGTATACCTATGACATGCTCTGAAAATTTTCAAACAGAGTACCAAAACAAAATAAAAATAAAAATAAATCTTTAAATATGAAAGGATAGACAACGATGAGACAAAGTAGAAAGAAATCAAGAAGAGTAATAGCTTCTTTACTGACAGGAGTATTTATCATCCAGCAGACAATGACTTTAAGCGTCGTTGCCAGTGAGATATCCGGAGTTACCGGTCATAATGGAGTTTTTAATATCGACCCTACTAATAAAGTTGGGGATATAGGCTTTAGACAATATGCAAAATTCCTTTTAGACAAAGGAGATATTGCAAACTTAAATTATGCAGATATTGAAACTTTTGTAAACATGGTTGATAGCAAAATTAATATCAACGGTGTTGTAAATTCAATGAGAGGCAACAATTTCTACAACGGGAAAGCTATCTTTGTTTCTCCTAACGGAATGGTTGTAGGAGCTTCAGGGGTTTTAAATGTAGGTTCACTTGGCGCCTATACACCATCAGCTGCAAGCTATGATAAACTGGTTAAAAACCAAACAGAAGCAAATTTAAACAATATCATTAACGGAGTTAATACAGGTGAGATTACAATTAACGGCAAAGTTATTACTGCAGGTAATGTTGATTTAAAAGGTGGTAATGTTACTGTTGGTAAAAATGCAGGTATAATTGCCGGTGTTAACGAAAATAAAATGACAGCTTTTGCAAGTGAGGAACAAGCCAACACTTTATTTAACAATCTTGTTAATACTGATAATTTAAATACAGGTAACGCTTTTGCAAGTTCAAAAGATGGGCAAATCATAATAAGGTCATCATCAGGTACTGATATTCAAGGTACTGTTAAAAACTTTGCAACAGGTGATAACAGCCAAATCAAAATTATGAACACAAATAATGCTACCGGCGGTATCAATATTTCTGGAGAAGTTTCAAATGCCAAAGGTACTCTTCAATTAAATAACAATGAAGGTGATATTAATATATCAGGTACAATTAAAAATAATGGAACAACAAGAATTTTTAACACAATAGGGCAAAACGTTAATAATGATTCTAAGTTAATTATTTCAGGTAATGTTGATACTCAAGGAACTCTTGATATAACTAATACCGGTAAAAACGGAATGTTAATTTCCGGTAATATAAATCACGATGGAACTGCAAATGTTCAAAACGGTTATTTAGCAAATAGCAAAAACGAAACCGCAGGTATGGATATCACAGGAACATTCAACACTACAGGCGATGCAACTTTTACAAATACAGCTGATGGTGTTAATGGTATGAACATATCAGGTGATATGACAATCGGTGGAAAAGCTACTTACACAAATAACGGAGCTGGTGGACTTAATATTTCAGAAAATGGCAGTATCGAATCTAAAAACGGATTAGATATGCTTAACACCGGAGTCGGCGGCCTAAACATCAATGGAGCTGTAACAAACAAAGGTGTTGGTAATATTACAAATCAGGCTGGAGCGTTGAATATTGGTGGAACTTTCACTAATACAGGTAAAGCTACTGTACTAAACGACGGTACTAAATTAGCAATTTCTGGCAAAGTTGTTGGTAGAAACGATGATATGGATATTATCAACAATGGTGCAGAAGGATTTGATATTACCGGAGAAGTTGATACTCAAGGTTTAAATATGACAAACAATGGTGACGGAGGTTTCAACATCAATGGTACTGTTACTAATAATGGAACAGCCAATGTAACCAACAACAAAGGTGCATTAAATATTGGAGGGTCATTCACTAATACAGGTAATGCTACAATATTAAATAATGGTACTAAATTAACAGTTTCAGGTACTGTAGCAAATAAAAACGGTGTTATTGATATGACAAACAAAGGAGCCGAAGGATTCTTAGTAGAAGAAACAGGAAATATCAATGCACAAGGTTTAAATATGACAAATAACGGTGCAGGCGGTCTTAACATTAACGGTACTGTAACAAACTCAGGCGACGGCAACTACAAAAATACAGCAGGGAACTTTAATATAAACCAAACTGCTAATATGGCAAACACAAATGGGACTGCGTATTACTACAATGAAGGTTCAGCAATGAACATTAATGGTACTGTTAATAACAGCGGTACATCTAATGTTGTTAATAAAGCCGGAGAACTTAATGTTGGTGGAACATTCTCTAACACTGGCAACACGACATTTACAAATGATGGTACAAACTTCAACGTAAACGGAACAATTGCAAACTCAGAAGGAACTCTTGCTCTTGTAAATAATAATGGAGCATTAAATATCAATAAGACAGGCACAGTTTCTAACACTTCAAATACAACCATCACTAACAATGGTGAAGAAGGTTTGAATGTCTTTGGAACTATTGATAATGGCGGAACTCTTGATATGACCAACCATGGTGATGCAGGGCTGAATGTATCAGGAAAAATTACATCTTCAGGTAATTTGACAATGACCAATACCGGATCAAAGGGTGTAAATATTGATTCTGCAGCTAGAGTTAACGGAAGCAACAATATTTCTATTGACAACAACTCTA
>CATXCB010000040.1 GCA_958366705.1 uncultured bacterium | reverse complement strand
AACCCAAGATAACTACTAATTATCGGAGGTGGTATTATGAATTTTGTAAATAGAGATAAAGAACTTGATTTTTTACTCAAATCAATTGAAGAAAAACATCAGATTGTTTATTTTATATGTGAACCAGCTAGTGGAATATCAGCTTTTCTTCGAAAATGTTTAAATGTACTTGCCGATAAATATGTTTTTCTTTTAGATGCTGCAGAGCAATCAGATTTCGCAACAGCATTTTGTAGTGAGGCTTGCAAAAACTCAAGTATAAGAAATATTATGCAGAACTTTGCAGACCTAAAATTTGGTGAAAAATCACAAAATTTTATTTCATCGTTGTTAAAATCTTCACCATACGGCGGTGAAATTCTATCGCATATTACCGAGAAACCATCTGCATCTCATATATATATAGGAGCTTTTCCATCTATATATGAAGAAATAATTTTTCCTACGATTAATGAAATGCGTAAGACAAAACAAGTGATTTTTATAATTGATAATGCACTTTATTTATCGGAATCATCTAGAAATCTATGTTGCAAATTAACTAATAATTTTAATGTTTATTTTATTTTTGCTTTAGAAAATAAATATTTGGAAACAAAAAAATTTGAAAATGGACTAAAAAATTTTATTGATCCGTTGATAGTGAAACCAGTTAAATATACATTTTGTCACCCTGATACGAAAATGATTCAACTTTTATCAGAATCATATCAAATAAGTTGTAGTCCAGAACAAGCAGAAGAGATTGCAAATATCTCACATGATAATATACATTCAATTATTAATTACCTTTTAAGCTATAACGAAAATAAAAACGCAAAATTTAATTTGACACAAAAAATTATTATCAATATACTTAATGAAGTTAATTATAGGATCTCAATTCATCTTTTGTTTAGCATAGTGAAGTATTTTGATAATGTTGTATTGCTCAATGAAGAATTAATTGAAGATGATATAGAACGTTTAGTTGATTTAAGAATAATTGAAAAAAACGGCGACTTAGTACATCTGATTTCAAAAAAACATCCTAAAGTAAATGAAGTTTTGAATGATTGGCTGTTTACCGACAGTGTTAAATCTGCAATTTTAGAAACATTTTATGAAGCAAAAGCATATGAATTAAATGATTGTTATCTAAATGAGTCTTATAGAATCGCTTTGTATTTTCATGATAATAGATACCTGGAGTTTTCAAAAGTACTGTTAAAAAACGCTGTTGCCACAGGAATATCAATTGGTGAAGACATTCTAACTATTTGTAAAAATAATATCTTAAATGAGGAAGATAGTTTAGTTTTAGTACTTTACCTTACTCAATGCCGAAGGTATACAGAAGCCTTAGATATTATTAATAAGGGCAATATAACAAAAGGTATCAAACCATTGTATGCTGTTTTGTTAAATCGTTGTCGTCAACATGAAAAAGCAGAAAAGGAGCTTGAAACAGCTATTAAAGATGAAGAAAATGCAGATAACATTATGATTCTATATGCATATCTAATTAGCAACTGTGTACATAACAATGACACACAAAAGGCTAAACAATTATTTAATTCTATATCAAAACCGCTTAGAAAATCCGTAGAATTTGCATATGTTTTGAGAAATATCGCAACAGTTTGTATACCACAAATGGCAGTACAATTTTCAAAAGAAGCAGCAAAACTATTTAATAGGAATCACGATTTATTTGGTGAATTTACTGCAAAATGCAATCAATATAGATTTTTATGTGAACAAGGTGAACACCAAAAAGCATTAGATAAAATGATGTTTATATTGAGTGATGCTTCGAGTTATCGAAATAGTGATATGCATATATTGTTAAATAATATTGCGGTATGTCATATTTATTTGAAAAATATTGATGAGTCTAAATATTATATTAAAAGTGCGCTTTACTTTTCTAAATCAGACATGCCTGATATTTTTATAAAAATTAACTATAGTTTATTACTTCTAATGGACGGAAATGCATCAAAGGCACTTGAAGTGATAGAAAGCATAAAGAATTTGGCGTTAGAATACCCAGTTGACAGAGTTAGACAAAGATTCTTTATAAATTATTGTCATATTTTATATGCTAATAATAAAAATTATGATGAAGTTCTTGGAAAAGCAAAGATTTTCAAAGATAGAATAAAGCCTAATATGACAGACGATCTTTGTAAGTTTTACGAAGATGCAAAATCAAATAATCGAATGTATTTAAAAGAAGATTTCTTCAAACTTTTTATACCTTGCTACTTGGAATACTGGTATACGGAACCACTAAAACTTGTATCGAGTAGCATCGTAAATAACATTTTGTCTCCTCATACTGGAAGTAATAATATTACAAATCAAATTCTCATATGAAATGCCTATTGATTGTGCTGAGAGATTAATAGCAGCTTGTTTTCCAAGATTACAACACACATTAAATTCTATAAAATATGGAGTTCCATTTTTGTCAATAATAAAATCCATTCTTGTATAATCAATTGGTTGTATAAATTTGAATATTGATGAACATGCATCGTTTAATTGTTTTATAATTCTTTCATCCGTTACAATTTCTCGAGTTAATCCACCAATAATTTTTCTTTTTTGTTTATATGTTATCACATTTCCCATTAGTGATGAACATTCTCTAATAGGAGGAAGATATAATGTATCACCAAAGTTTGATAGAATTGGACACGTATAAGCTTGCCCTTGAATATATTGTTCTACAATAACTTGGTTTGTTAATTTAAACATACTATTAATTTGGATTTTTGCTTCATCCCATGAAAAACAAACTGAAGTTTCATCAACTCCTAAAGATGATGCTCCAAACCTTGGTTTTACAAAGTAGGGCGGTTCAAATGGTGGTTTCTGTATTGGGAGACTAATATTATATGTAATCCAATCTGCAGTTTTAATCCCAGCATGATAGGCTACGAGTTTTGCAAGCTGTTTATCTTCTGCAGTAGCCCTTATATTTGGTCCTGCACCTAAATACGGCTTTGAATAATATTCCAGTAAAGAAGATATAAATATTTCACTATTA
Organism: uncultured bacterium; assembly: GCA_958366705.1. GTDB lineage: Bacteria > Cyanobacteriota > Vampirovibrionia > Gastranaerophilales > Gastranaerophilaceae > Zag111. The sequence continues at coordinate 268 of CATXCB010000040.1, read as the reverse complement.
CTGAATGGCATTCTGTTTAATAGTGAAGCAACATAATCATATTCTGTATGATCTTTAAAAATAATATCTGGGGTTGTAGCAGTAATTACATTTTCAAAGTTGTTTTTCAAAATATTATAAAAATCTTTATGATATTCTGCGTACACCACATCTTCTATAATATTGTTGTCCATGATTTGTTTATCTACATCAGCATATTTAGCAATGTAAAGTATTTTTTTATTAATCATAAAATACCACCTCCGATAATTAGTAGTTATCTTGGGTT
>CATXCB010000039.1 GCA_958366705.1 uncultured bacterium | reverse complement strand
ACAATTTTCATTTCTTGAATCTATGTCAATAAATTGAATTGTATTTGCCATAAAACTTTTAATCATCTCATCTTCTTTGCAAAATAAGTTTATTTTTTCTTTTATGTTTCTGTTTTGTGATGTATAATCCCAAACTTCTTCTTTAAGATCATAATTTCCAATGGCTGCAACAAAATTTCTTATATATAGATATTTTTCTAAATCACTAATACTAGTATCTATTTTGAATTCTCCTTGATTGTTCCAATCAACAACATAACACTTTTCAATTTTTCCATCTAAAACCTCATCAGTATCAGAAGGGATTAAATATTTCTGACTAACACCACTGCGTAATCGAATCCAAGAGTTAATTCCCCATACATATTCTCCTTTAACAAAGCAATGTGTATTACTAACTACTTTATATCCTTTTTTTTCTAATTCTCTTCCCAATGTAGTCTTACCACTCTGACCTTTTCCTAGTAATAAATATAATTTTTCTCTATGATCTTTAAGTAACAACCCTTTAATGTGTAAAACATTTTTTTCTAATGCAGCCATAGTAAAAATATATTTTATTGCAAACCCCCAAAATACTTTCTCATAATTTGCTGAATCTTTCATATATAAAAAAATATTATTTCTGTCAATATGCAAATCACAAGGATTTCCCATATTGTGACCTAAATATAATCCTTTTTTCATCTGTACAGCTCTATATGTTTTATCTATATTGCTAAGAGCATAACCCATATATATATTATATTCATCATTTGAGAATTTACATTTGTAGTTTCCATTTGCAATTACACCTTTACATACTGCATCTCCTTTACAATATTTTTTTAATTTTCCAAATGGCATATTAAAAATCTCTATACTTTCCATATACTATCAATTCCCCAATAATTTTTCTGTATTTATATAAATACTCAGCTCAAATTATATGCTTAATATTATTTTTATAATACTATTTTTTACCAAAAAAATCAATATTTTTTTGTTTTTTTTATACTTATTGCCTATTTTTTGTGCAATATATAAATAAACGCTTAAAGAATTTTGCATAAAAATAAATTATTTTTATTTGTAATAAACCACCTTAAAAATAACTCAATAGATATTTCTTTATAAATAGGTAAAATGATGCATTGGGTGGAGAGAAATCCACTCATTTTTATAGAGGAAATTTTATTTTCTGTTATTTTATTCTGTATTAATTCATATTTTTCAATAACCTACAACTATACTTAATGCTAAACTTAATATTTGAATATAACTCTCCAAATTTCACTATATAATTTAATTACATTATAAATGTATATATTTCCCACATAATAACAGCGTGGGGTTTCCCCACGCCCTAAAAATTATCTAGCTTTATCTTCCCTGACCTTTGTCAACTCCTTTCCTGCCGCTTCCTGCTTTTCTTCTGATGTCTTTCTTGCCTCGAAAGCATCTGCATTATACTTATACTCCTGTGGTTCGGCTACCATCGGCGAATAAAAAACTTCGCCTTCTGCTCTTTCGATGTCCGCTGCTTTCTGCTCCTTATCCTTTGTATGCTCCTCACGCTTTTCCTTATCAAGCTGTACATTCATAGCCAGATTATCCAGCTTATCATATGACAATTTATGACAAAATCTTACAAAAGATTTTTTGGAGATCAGGATAATTAAGCAGAACCTAATTAAGTAGAAATTTCAAGTTGAGTTACCCTATTGTGGGACTATGGGCTGAACTCACCCACCCTTCATCCCAACATCAACTCAGTTCACACAATACCCCTTGCGGCAAAACATATTTCACCGTCCCCTTGGCAGTATCCTCCATGCGGTCATAAAGCCGCCCGGCGCTCATGCTTTCGCCCTAGACCGTGTACGGGCTGTTCGCCACATATCCTACCGTACCCAGTCCTGCCAGTTCCACCCGGATTGCTTCTTTGTCATAGGTGTTGTCCGGTTCTTTGATTAATTTTACTTTCATTCCGGATTTGAAAAAATCCTGTCCGAAATAGTGATTTGTTCCTGCAACCGTAAAATATATCTTTGCCATATTTTAATATCCTCCTCGTCTTATCTGTTAACAAAATGAAATCTCTCTGATTCCTTCTTTGCGCTCGATCATAGTAAACAGGTTGTCCACTCTTCTGGCGCTTTTTCTTGCTTCCCGCTGTTTTGCCGCTTTATAATATGCCTTCTGACGTTTTGTACTCCGAGGCATCTTATGATAATCCTTGGGCATCATCTGTTTAAAATCATCATGTGCCCGAATATACTTCAGATACTTCATAATGGTGGAGGCTTCCGCCATATCTCCCTGCCTGTGATAAGGCACCTTTTCCACGTCTTCCAATGAAGTGCGCCCATTTGCATAATTACGATGCAGCAAAATAAAGTGCTGTTTATCCCGCTTATAAATTATTTTCCAACAGCCTGCATCTGTCCTGACATAGATTTTATGATCCTTTATATCTACATCCAGATGAAACAGATTTTTATAGTTCTCAATGCTGTCTCTCTCCAGTCCATAGAGGAATTCCATCCCATTACAACAGGCACATGGTCGATATCCCTTTGCTTCTGCATTCTCCCACAGCATTTGTTCCCGATTCCTTCTGTAAATCTTCCGTGCATATCTGCATTCCGGGCGATGATATACCTTACCGGCAGATCCTGCGCTTACAATTCTCATATCCATCTGTTGCTCCTTTCCCATCTTTTCGACGTCCTTTAATTCCTTCTGATATTTTTATTATCTATATTTTGCGTCCAATTTTCCGTACTTAATTATTCCCAAATAAAAAACGGCATCGGTTCGTTTCAGCCAATGCCGGTTTTTTGATATAATTGTGAACGCCTCTAAAAATTGTGTGCAAAACAATTTTCCCTAACTCAGTCCAAACTTTTCAAATATGCCTTCATCATAAATGCACAAAAGTAAGGAAAAGTATAAATCCCATTTGCATATCCCACGTTAAAGTCTCCAAGCTTAATTCCATGCTTTATATCGCTGTAATTCTCGTTCTTTATCAATGCTGTCAGAGACTTTGATCTGTCATTGTTAGATTTCACCTCTACCGGAATCAATTCATCCCGGGTTCTTACAAAGAAGTCCTCTTCCAGTGTCGAATTGTCTTTTTTGTAATAAAATAATCCCAATCCCTGTTTAACAAAGGCTTCTGCCACAAAATTTTCATATAGAGCCCCTTTATATACACCCAGGTTCTTATTTACCCTCAGATCTTCCTAGGCTTCCTCATCCAGTGCAGATATCAGCAGGCCGGTATCCGGATAATATAATTTATACTTGCTTTCATCAATATTACCCTTCAACGGCAGTTCCGGGAAAATCAGGCAATTGCATTCCGTAACAACTCCGGCATCTATCAGCCACTCAATACATCCCGTATACTCTCTGGATCTGGCATTTTTTTCAATTTTACTGAACTGAAATTTTTTATTTTCCTTTGCTAGCTGTGCCGGAACACTCCTATATACACTTATAATTTTTGCCTGATCCAGACCTTCTGCATATTTTCTGAC
>CATXCB010000038.1 GCA_958366705.1 uncultured bacterium | reverse complement strand
ACGTTCCTCTTGACGCAGACAAAAATGTTACAGATGATACAAGAATTCAAGCAATTCTTCCTACTGTGAACTTCTTGAAAGAAAAAGGTGCAAAAATTATTTTAATGGCACACTTAGGCAGACCAAAAGGTGAATGGAATCCTGAATTTACTCTTGAACCTGTTGCAAAATACATGGCAAAAGTTTTAGGTGAAGAAGTATTGTTTGTAAAATCTCCTGTTGGGGAAGGTGCTGATAAAGAATTAGAAGCATTAAAAGACGGTCAGGTTGCGTTATTAGAAAATATCAGATACTACAAAGCTGAAGAAGCTAAAGATGATGATATGGCATTCGCAGAAGAACTTGCTAAATTAGGTGACTTCTATGTAAATGATGCTTTCGGTGCTGCTCACAGAAAACATACATCAACAGCTAAGGTTGCTCATATTTTAAAACCTGCTGTTGCCGGTTTATTAATGGAAAAAGAAATCAGATGTCTATCTCAAGCTTTGGATAATCCTGTTAGACCTTTCACTGCAGTTGTTGGCGGAGCTAAAGTTTCATCAAAAATCGGTGTTTTAGAAAACTTAATCGACAAAGTTGATAACTTAATTATCGGCGGTGGTATGGCTTATACATTCGTAAAAGCTAACGGCGGTAAAATTGGAAACTCTATTTGTGAAGATGATCAAATGGATGTTGCAAAAGCAATTGAGAAAAAAGCTGCTGATAAGGGTGTTAAATTAGTTATGGCAACTGACGTTTTAGCTGCTGACGATTTTTCTGGTAACGGAACAAACAAATTTGTTAAAATTGATGAAATCCCTGACGGATTTGAAGGCGTTGATGCTGGACCAGATTCAAGAGAAGCTTTTGCAGAAGTTTTAAAAGCTTCAAAAACAATCTTGATGAATGGCCCTGTAGGAGCTTTCGAAAATCCTAAATTTGCTGATGGTACAAAAGCTGTTTTAGAAGCAATTGTTGAAGCTACTAAAAATGGTGCAGTATCTGTTATCGGTGGTGGTGATTCAGTTTCTGCAGCTAAAAAATTCTGTAAAGCTGAAGACTTCACTCACGTATCAACAGGCGGCGGTGCTTCATTGGAATTCATCGAAGGTAAAGTTTTACCTGGCGTTGCAGCTTTAGATGAAGCATAAGTTATTTGAATGAAAATTAAAAATGTATAAGAGGCAGAACCATTATGGTTCTGCCTCTACTTTACTCTGCTTTTGCGCAAAATTTATTTTGTTCAAGTTTTAAAAATAATGTGAAAGGATGAAATTGTCTTATGAATAATATAAATTTTACCGGTATAAAAATGTTGGTTACACTCAAAGATACTATACTCAAAAAGGAGAATATGTAAAAACAGGTGATGAATTTACAGAAGTAGAAAATGAACATTTTATTAATTTTGAATTAACTGATGATTTTAATGGTAATGATTTGTCTGAATATAAACGAATAATTAGAACAACAGATTTACATAATTTTGTAAATCCGGTAAATCCTAATTTCTTAAATATTATGATATCAAAAGATGTAGTGACAGATAATCTTGGTCCTAAAAAAGATTACCAGATTTGGATTAATGATTCGGATAGAGAGCTAGAAATTAAGGATAAGAATCTTGCAATGATGTCATTTATTGCTAAAATGCTGCGTAAAGCTGCTAATATGCCGGAAAATAAATTTGTTGTTAACCGTGATTATTTAGATAGTGATGACGCTAAGTCAGCTATTATTATGGGTGAAAATTTAGAAGATACATATAAAGAACTTTATCCTGCAAAAATCAGAAAAATTCATTCTCCTAAAAATGTGAAGCGTGGTGCTGAAGAAATGAATGATTTAGTTAAGGATATGATGTTTGACTATTTTGCATAACTGGATTTTTATTGATTGACCGGCTTAAAATTTAATGTCATAATTGTTTTATGAATTATATATTTTATTTGTTGATAGTTGTATCACTTCTTGTAGGTGCAATCAATGGGAAATTACAGGATGTTGTCAATGCCGTAATGTCAGGAGCAGAGTTGTCTGTTAAAATAGCAATTTCACTTATAGGAATTATGGCTTTCTGGCTTGGTATTATGCGAGTTGCAGAAAAAGCCGGAATAATTAAATGGATTTCCAATCTTTTAAAGCCTGTTACAAAGTATTTATTTGACGAAATCCCTCAAGATTCACCTGCAATAGGCGATATTGCTATGAATTTTTCCGCAAATGCGTTTGGATTATCGAATGCTGCAACTCCTTTTGGTATTAAGGCTATGGAAGAGCTTCAAAAAGAAAATAAAGATAAAACAACAGCCTCTAATGCAATGTGTTTATTTCTGGGGATGAACACTGCCGGGTTTCAGCTTATTCCAACAACAGTTCTGGCTGTTCTTGTTGGTATAGGGTATAAAAATCCTACTGAAATTATTGCGCCGACTCTTTTAGTTACTTTGATTGCATTTATATCTGCAATTATTTTTGCCAAAATAGGACAGAAATTGTATTCGCCTCAAAAAGTTAAGGAGGGTGTAAATGAGCCAAATCCTTAATATAATATCGTTATGGGCTTTACCTGCATTATTAATTATTATTTTAACTGTTGGGATTGTAAAAAAAGTTCCAATATATGAAGAGTTCACAGATGGTGCCAAAGATGGTTTTAAGGTTGCGATAAATATTATTCCATATCTGGTTGCTATAGTTGTTGGAATTTCAATGCTCAGGGCTAGCGGTGCGATTGAAATGTGTGCAAATTTTTTAGCTCCTATATTAACAAAATTACATGTGCCTGCAGATACTCTTCCTTTAATGATTGTCAGATCATTGTCAGGTTCTGCAGCTTTAGGTGTGTTTTCAGATATCGCGAATAATCTTGGGCCTGATTCTTATGCAACAAAATTGGCTGCTGTTATGGTTGGAAGCAGCGAAACTACTTTTTATGTTCTTGCGGTTTATTTTGGAGCCGTTGGTATTTCAAAAATCAGGTATGCGCTTATCATTGGTTTATTAGCCGATATTGTCGGGATTATTGCAGCAATTTTGGTCTGTCACATACTGTTTGCATAACGTCAATCCAGCTTTGGGTATATTCGTTAATATCGTTATTTAATATCTCGCGAACCAGTACTGCATAATTGATATTAATACAGTCAATTTTTTTAATTTTTTCTACAGTATATTTTTTACAGCCACAGTTGTGGCAAAAATCAAATTCAGGACAAGCTTCATCATTTTTTACTGTCGCAACAAGTTTTACTCCGCAGCAGGCGCATCTTACCAGATACCATTGATTTTTAATAAGTTCTCCGCAGTCAGGGCAATAATAAATATCCTGATCTATTGGTACATTTGTATGTTTACATTTTTTGCTTAAGCCTAGAATCTCACTCAATATCATATTTTATGTATAAGAGTAATTTGTAATTTGTCAATATTTGTGTTATTTCGAACTGACTAGAAAATTAGTTGAGTATACGAAACGTAATTTTCTGTTCCTACTCGGTGTTTTGGTATTTTATAACTTGCGATATAAATTATTAAATATCTTGCCAAAACAACTAAAATAAATTATACTAAAACTGTTGTAGAATAAATAAAAAGGAGTAATGAAAATGCCAAAACGCAACAATATCAAGAAAATCGGGGGGGGG
>CATXCB010000037.1 GCA_958366705.1 uncultured bacterium | reverse complement strand
GCTCCTATTAAGCATATCGTTCCGATTTTTTGGTATATGTTCATTGGTTACTCCTCCTTGTTTTTACCTTGTGATTTCATTTCCATTAATAAACTATAGAGAGACTGTAATTCTTCAAGTTCATTTTTGTCAAACATAAACATGCCCCTACAATATTTTACAAATGGCTCTTTAGGTATTTTAGTTCTGCTCTTTATTACCACAACCGGAAATCCCAATTTCTTTCTCTCGTTTTCGTCTTTTGCCATGAGCGTTATCAAATACGGGTCGCATTTTAATATGCCTGAAATATCCGCAGGCACTAAAAATTCTTTTCCAACTGTCCCCTCTAATAATTCGTCAAGGGTGTTATATCTTGCCATGATTTTCTCCTTTCCGATTAAATAACAATCATCATTGTTTTACAAGTGTGCGTTTGCGAATACACATTTAAGTTATATTCTCTTTCAAAGTCCAGATGGATCGGATGTTTTAGCCGGCGGTCTTCGCAAGTACAAATATAATTTTTTCCTCTTCTCTGATCGATAAGAACAACTTCGCCGTTCTCCCAATCAAATCCCTCGTATGTTTCAATAAATTCTTTAAGTGTCATAATTTTACTCCTATTTCTGTCCGTATCTCTGATTGACATTTTTCAAAAATCTCTCGTGCACCTTATTCAGATTTTCCATATATGTATTTAGCATTTTGTCAACCTGTCTTAGGTGTAATATTGCTCCGATTAATGTTACAATCAAAGAAAGCCCAATCGATAAAAAAACAGTTTTTTGTTGTCCCATAGCACCCTCCTCACGCTGATTTGGTGTCCTGCTTATTTTCTTTTTCCCAAGCGGTGACAATAACGTTGCAAGCCGAAAGAATTCGGTCAAGCTTTGGTTTCTGATAAAGTCCGCTTAATGCGTTACTGAGTTCGGCAGGTTCGGTTTTGATACCCATTTTAGCAAGCTCCGGTATCAGATCGCGCTGCTTTTTGCCCAACTCCATCAGTCTAATTTTTATTCTGAACGGCAATTTATTCATCTCCTTTCCATTGACAAAATATGTCTTTAAATGTTATAATAATTGTGGTAAGTTATACCCTTTCGAATTACAATTTGTTTGTTCCTCTGGGGTATGTTTATATTATATCTAACTTAAGTTAGATCGTCAACACTTCATTCTAATTTTAGTTAGATTTTTGTAACTTTGTACAAAACAGATAGTTAACTTTTGTTAGAATTTACATTGAGGGGGTATGTATATGTTTTTCGAAAGACTTTATTTACTATGCGAAAATAAAGGTATAAAACCTAATACCGTAGCAAAAGCAATAGGAGTTTCTACCGCCATTGCAACTAAATGGAAAAATGGTACAATCCCCAACGGCGAAACTCTAACCAAAATCGCCGACTACCTCGACTGTTCCGTTGATTACCTTTTGGGCAGGACGGATAATCCGGAATCGCATAAAAATTAAATAGAAAGGATATTCACATGAGCGTTAATTCATATTTACATACGGCATTATCTCCTTACCAATTAAATTCTGCTGCAATGGAATTAATAAAATCCTTGAATGAAAGCTTTTCAAAAGAACTCGAAGAGAAAATTCTTATCTTGATTAATTCCGCTTCCTTGCACCCAAAAATGTCAAAATATCAACTTTCTCTAACACACAAAGCATTAGGAGATTGTTATTATAACAATGAATATTTTCAAAGCGCACTTGAACAGTATAATCGTGCAGTTTCCAACAACCCTAAAATATCAGTGAAACGACGTATAAACAAAATTTTAAATATGCCGATTGAAAAAAGAATAACTTCGTTATCACCGGATATTATTGCTGATGTAACTCAATTTCCCGAGTATAAAGAAATACTTGAATCTGAAAATCGAAAAACTCAATCCGAACTCGATTCTTTATGGAGTGACGATACTAAAAAAAGAGAATTGCATTCAGAGATTCGAAAACAACTTATTAACGAAGCGCAATTAGAAAATTCTGTTTATGATGCAGAACATGAAGCAGAAATTGAACGCAGACTGAATAAATTAGGAGAGCCTTACATATCTGAATTTTATCGTATCAGAGAAGAACGTAGACTAACGTACAATCCAAATGACACCTTATCATTAAAAGACCTTGACTTGTTGGACTTGGCAGATATGGAACGTTCAGCATCTTTTAATGGCTGAGTATCATTTACTCTTAGAAAGTAATATTATTTTGCTTTCTGAGAGTTTTTTTTCATTATCCTACGCTGATTTGGTGTTATTCTCGTCTGATTCAAACAGATAGTATAAATCATACTTTGGAAACAACAGATTTCGTATTTTGAAAGCTTCTGAAACATCAAAAGTTTCTTTGTCAATTTTGTACCTAAGTGTACGGTCAGTCATTCCGATAGCAGAAGCCGCAGAATTAATTGACATATGGTTTTCATAAATAACATTTTCAAGATTTTTGTACATAATAAATCCTCCTGTTTTTATACTTGATTACGATTTTTCGTAATCTGTGTTTTTATTTTAACACGTTATATCGTAATTGTCAATAGCTGTTTACGATATTTCGTAATTTCGGGATATTAAACAAATTTTAATTACTTGTATTGTACAATTGAACAATATTACGAAAAATCGTATTTTTTTGTTGCATTTGAATCTTCCGCATGCTATAATTAATAAATGAGGTGATAATATGGCAATAGGAAAAATACTTTCAGATGTATTAAAAGAAAAAAATACAACAGTAACTGATCTTGCAAGAAATATAAATGTTGCGCCAACAACAATTTACAGTATTATAGAACGTGACAATATGAAAATTGATATTTCTATTCTAATAAAAATCTGTAAATCATTAAACATTGATATCAATTTATTCTATAAAGATTATATAGATAATAAAAGTAATATCAAAGCTAAAGACGATGATTTCACAATTAAATACAATCAACTCAACGAATCCGGCCAGTCAAAACTTAACGAACGTCTTGACGAACTTCTGGAACTTCCTAAGTATCGAAAAGAGTGACAAACATTTGTTTTATGTCTATATTATAGAACAGCTGTTCTAATATGTCAACAGGAAGTCGAACGAATTTTCTTAAATTGTAAATTTTTGTATAATTTTGACAAAAATCTAATTGTTATTTATTGCTAATTGCAAATTGATTTATTTGTCAATTTATGTTATCATTAAATTGCATTTAAATAATATGATAAGGGGGATATTACACGATGAAAACATGTTCTAAATGCGGGGAACTTAACGGGGATAACCGTAGCACTTGTTATAAATGTGGTACAAGCATAGGTTCTGTGGCTTCATATAAAAAGAAATGTCCTAAATGCGGCGAAGTATTCAATGGAAGTAAAGATAATTGCGATTATTGCGGCGAGCGTTTGGTTACATACGACGAAAACTATTATTTTAACCAGCAATACGGTAAATCTAATTCAAATACTTGGATGTATGTTTGTACAGTCATAATACCGCTACTGGGAATAATTTTAGGCTGCGTTAAAATGTCAAATGATAAAAGAGATGATTCGGGTAAATCATTAATCATTTTGGGCGTAGTTTTGATGGTTATATACCCGATATTAACTATGTTAGTTTATAATCTGTGAGTAAGCTCAACAAGAAGATTAAATTATGAATGCTATTTTTTACTATATTAATACGGGGTGATTTAAATGAAAATTAAAAAAGTAATAACAGCTCTATTATCCGTCGGCTGTTTAGCGTCTGT
>CATXCB010000036.1 GCA_958366705.1 uncultured bacterium | reverse complement strand
TAAAGAATAATGTCGAATTCTTCCGTCATTGACCTGTCTAAGCTGCCGACCCCGATACGGCTTCACTAAAGTTATTTTGTACAATTTCATAGTTTCTTTTCTTGTATTCTGAAATATTGCCCATATAGCTAATCATTTGCTCACTAAATTTATTCATAAAGGCAATCGTCGCATTTGCTTCTGCAAAATTATTAACACGAATGATGGAATTATTTTCTCCTTTTCCTTCCTCAATTTTATTGTGAATATCTCCAAGAAAGGCATCTGCCTCCATAAAGCGGCGGTTTTGTACACCTTTTCTGTCTCCGCCACCATTTGATGCATACAAAATTTCATACCAAGCGCTTAGTTTTCCAAGCATTTTATTTTCATCAGAACTTCCATTTACATAAAAAGAAAGAGCTGATTTAAGATTCTTTCCAATTAACTCACTACTATTATAATTTAAGGAGAATAAAGCCGTTTGTTCCGAAAGACTCAATTTATTCCATACATTCTTTCCTACATTATCTATGACACTATTAAGATAGTACCCATGCAAATTAATATCTCCATTCCAAATAACAGATTTAAATCTTTCCTCACTCATATTAATTGAAGGATAAGTTGATGATGGCTTTTGTCCTTGTTGCAATGCAACTAAGTCTACACGAAGTGCATTTTCAAATTCTATAGCATCTGCTTCACTAGAAGTAATTGTTCTGATAAAATTAGATATAGGTGTATTTCCAATTCGAGATATAGCAGAAAAACTGTTGTTTTTTGAATTATACCCTATGAAAGCAACCCCTAAACCAAATGTTGGAATCCCTTTTCCATCATAATAAACATTCTGCTTGAATCCTTCTGTTTCATGAATAATAAAGTAGGTTGCATCCTGTAATGTTTGAAATTCCATAATTTATCCCCTTTTAAAAAGTGTATAAAAAACTTTAAGATATTTAGTTACCAAATATCTATTCGATGAATAATTAAAAATTAGATTATCAAATTTGATGATAAGGAATCATCCCACTACATTTTCATTGAAACAAAAAGAATGTAGTAATTGATAAAAATATAGAAAACTTTATTGCTTCACACCTCCATTATCTTTAGTTAAGATTTTAATAAAGCGTTGAGCCTCTGTAATTGTGTAACTACAGAAAAGTTCCAGATTTTTCTTTTTTAGTGGGTTGGATAATTTTTTTAATGATACCCATAATGTTTTCGAATTGTGTTCACTTACACTCAGGATGAAATCTTGATTGTCTATTTTTACATATGGATAAGAAATATTATTCATGTAAAAATCAGCAGAATTATTGCAATGGCATGTATTATCATTGAGAAAACATATTTTCCTTCCTAATATTTGCGTATCAAATTGTGGGCGTAGGTCAATGTAATTGGCCTCAAGAATATTTCCTTTTGATGTTCTATGAAAAACATATGGTTCAACCAGAACAGTTTGTTTATCAATCAAATTTTCAAATTGTTGCCGTGAACAGTTTAGATTGGCTTTGTCTTTTAATTCTTCGAAGCTATTTGAAATAATAGGGGTAACCAATAAAACTTTATCGGCTGATAATTTATTCCAAAATTCTTTACAAATTTTTTCGTTCCCCCCTTTTTGAACAAGAGGAGTTATTTTCTCTTTCAAAATCTCTTGCAAAACCTCAAAATCATTATCTCTAGCATAATAGAAATCACCATATCTTTTCATAAAAGTAGGATTTTCAAAATCTGTTTTTTTAAATACTGGAGGCTGATAATCATTTGGTATGTAAGTGCTAGTGGATTCACAATATATGTATATATTGTTATCTTCATAATGAGTATAAGCAGGAACACTTATATATTTCATGGTTTCATTATTATGTAATAAAATATGATCTTGTGATGGGAAATCTGGATAAATAATATTTCCATTGCAATTTACCATAACTTCATGCCCGGAGGAATCCATAAATTTTGCAATACTGTCCTCCTTTGTTACATCAAAGTAATCTCTGAAAAAATCATAATTTTTACGGGTAGTCCAAGCATTTAAATTCTCAATTCGGCGCTGATATGCATTTTTCAAACAATTAGTTTTCTTTGTGTTATCGGTATTAAAGCAGGTTAGTTTTCCTCTATAACCTAACCAATCAATTTGCTTTATCTTTAATTTATTACGGTAATATTCTTCATCTAATGTCTTCATAAAAGCATGATAGCTTTTGTTCATCTCAACATCTAGTTTTGCCAATTCATCATCGGAGCAGATGAGTTTTTCAACTTCTGTTGTCGCTTGAGTGCAATCAAAGCTGGGAGCTGTTTGGGCGGATATTTCATTAGAAAACATCAACAAACTAACAAATGAAAGAATCGTATATTTGAAATTTTTATTCATAAACGCCTCCCATGGCAAAAATTAAATTAGCACTTTGGAAAGCGTAACTTAAAAGCAGATAACAAAACGTGAAGATCAGAAAAAAGAATCGAGCGGGAGAAAATTTTAAGCAGAGCGCACTAAAAAGAACATCTAAAAAGTCATAAGATGAAAGTAGTTTGGAAGGGAATCCGGTTCCGGGCGGTTCTGTATAATTATTCATTCTTCCTCACTCTTAACGAGATTAAGATGTACTTATTCTCTATCGTTAAGTTTAATTATGCAAGTAAAAATTTTTTTATTTATGCTTTGTTCTATTATTGTTTCGCTAATAAACCTTGAAACGCTCAGTGGGTAGGTTATTTGCGAAAACACTCTTCAATAAGAAATTCTTAATAAGTTTTAGATGATCTATTCTTGTTTTATTTATCTTTACTATTTTATTAACAACAGCTTAAACTTTACATCATAAAATTACGATATGTAATCAGCTAAAGGGAGCTTCATATGAAAAAGTTTTTAGCAACAACGGCAATAGCATTGTGTTTATCGGGAGCTTTCTATATGGCTGAATGTTTTGCTCAGGAAAAGCAAAACAATTTAATTAACAATGAAATAACACCGGATACTTATAGCAATCTAAGAAAGGTAATGTTGGAAGGTTCCCCGGACGAATTAAAAGAGATGATAAGAAACGGATTAAACGTTAATGGAATGTATCGATGTGAAATACCTCTTAATATGGCTATATCAAGCTTGGCCTATGCTTTAGGATCTGCAACGGGTTTCCCCCCTGAAAATGCCGTAGAAAAAGTTAAAATTTTAATAGATGCAGGAGCAGATGCTAATTTTGAGCCATGTACTCCTGCTTCAGTTCCATTAGTTACCGCAATACAACTTCCTTTTAATATGTATAGTCTTGAAGAATCTTTTAATCGTGCAATTGATGAGGAAATAAAATCAGATAAAGGTACAGAGAATTGTTTGGCTGGAGCTATTCCTAAACCGTGTAAAGAGCTCACACAGGAAGATAGAAAAGCAATTAGAGAATCAATACATGAAACCTATGAAATAGCGAGAAAAAATTTAGTACCATATATGATGAATATTATTAGGTTTTTAGTAGATAATGGGGCAAACATTAATGCTACAGATGCGAAGAATAGGACACCTCTTCATCATGCAGCTTCAATACCTCAGACAGTCACTTTAGAACCATTATCATATCTTATTGAAAAAAAAGCAAATGTTAATGTACCAGATATAGAAGGGAACACTCCTCTATTTATGGCTTATTCTTATGATAATACCTCTGCTGTGAAATTACTTATAGATGCTGGAGCAGATGTAACAATGAAAAATCATAATGGATTTTTATATAATCAGCTTACTGGTAGTGTTAAAAGCATATATCTTGATAAAGAGGGAACAATCAAACAGGATGATAATTTTGGAGTAAAACATAATTTATAATCTGAAATAAATTAATAATTATTCTAATAATATTAAGAAATTTTATCAATTGTAAAAATGCTCTTCAATAAGAAATTCTTAATAATTTTTTATAAGCAACAAAGATATAATAAAGTCCCCTGCTCTACGGAGTAGGGGACTTTTTGCCGTTTAAATACCTCCTTTAGATAGCTTTTCTGGTTAAATCCTGACTGGCCGCCAGAGAGTACATATCGGTGACATCTTGTGCCGGATTGGACAGGGTATCTGTCGAAGCGGAATTGCTGATGCTAAAGCTGCTCATCGCCTGAATCAGCTGGTCGGCATTACTGATATCAAGCGTGCTGCCATCATGGAATTCGATAGTCTCAACTTTGGAATCATCATAACGGAAGTGATTATTAATCTGAATGCCTTTAATTTCATCACCATTGATGGAGATTTTCAGGTCATTGCCTATTTTCTCAAACGACAGGTCACTTTGGCTGATACCTTCACCAAAGACAA
>CATXCB010000035.1 GCA_958366705.1 uncultured bacterium | reverse complement strand
TTTCTATATCATCTTTCACTTCTTGAAGTGTTCGCCCACTAAAACTTAAGGTCATATTTAAATCAATATCAATATGAAAATCAGATTTTTCCAGATAAATTCTAAACTTTGGATGATCATATAATACACGACCTTCAAGTTTGTCATTGTCCCATTTCCACAAATTACCCGTCAAATGCGAAGGGGTTCTTGAATTCATAAAATTATATTCCTTCCATTCTCCATCTATGTCCAAAAAAGATATTTTTTGAGGAAGAATTACATTTTTGCTTGAATTCTTTGCAGATTGTCCTCCGGTTGATAACGTAAATTCTGTGTTGGCGAATATATCGCATAAGTCACCTTTTCTGGCTTCTATACTTATTTTACCATTATCACGTTTTAGCTTATTTACAATAACAATATAACTCACCGTATCAGCATTAATTGTAAGTATCGAGCCCGGTTTTAAATTTTTAGTTTCAGACGAAGCATCAAATGAATATCTTCCATTCTCTTCATCTACCTCATGCAATTTTGTTTTCTTCCAATCTATAGGTACATAATCAGGATTAACAACATCGTTTTCATATTTTTCGGGGGGAACTTCCGGCTCTTCTTTTTCAGACAGAACTTCTTCCGATGAATCGGAAGAACAGGCATTAAAAGTAAACAACAGCAATAATGCCATCAAAACAAAATACGTTTTTTTCTTCATATCACATTTTTAATAACAATTTTGATAAGTGCAAATTTATTAAAGTGCTTAAATAAATCAAAATCTTTCTATGTATTATATATGCTATCAGGCATTATTAAGGCTAAAAATGAAAAAACAGAGTTTATTTAGTTCATATTTACACAAGCAAAGCAAAATCTAAGGAGTTACAAGATTCGCATCATCATAAATGACTCTTATGCGATAATCTTTTCGTTTCTATATTTTTTGTATTTTTGCAAAAAATATCTATCATGAAAGTCAAAAATAAATACAAGAGAATGTCAGCTAATGAAATCTGGAATGTAGTAATAGCTTATATTGATAAGAATAAACAATTTTTATCTTCTACTGGTACCGTTAAATACAATGCAATAGCTACTTTTGATTTTATAGAATACAAAGGTGGTAAAAACGGGAGCGTTAGGGCTATGAATGGTGAATCTATCAGTAGGAATCAATTTATATCCATATTTAGACAAATCCATGATATGGAATGTATCAATACTAAAAATGTCAAGCCATACATTGATAGAAGGCAAAGCCCATTTGTCGGCCTACTGAAGTCTGCTGGAATTATTGAATGAATTGGATCTATTATAAAAGTCATAATCTTATGAATCAAAACATCGAATATGAAAAATTTACACAAAAAAATCTATCAGGAGTTAATCAATGCTCGTGGTATTAGTACTAGCGTAAAGCATGATGTCAAACTTATAGGTAGATCTGGACAAAAGCATCAGATTGATGTCTACTGGGAATATAGCATAAACGGCATTCAACACAAAGTGGCTATTGAATGTAAAAATTATAAGAAAGAGATTCCTATTGGTAAAGTTCGGGATTTTTATGGAATTTTGTCTGATTTGACAGATGTTTCCGGTATTATGATAACAAAAGTAGGATATCAGAAAGGTGCAAAAAAATATGCGGATTATTATAGAATTAATCTAAAAGAATTAAGGACCCCTTGTCAAGACGATGATTGTAGAATAGCAGAAACGAGGCTTGATTTAAATATATCTCTAACCCAGCAGCTTTTTTCACTTGATGCAGATTGGGTAAAAGAAAATAATATAGATTGGCTATCATATAGGAATTTCAGTGCGCATTTGTCGGGACGCGGCAATGAATGGGGAGAAAAATATCTTCCTTTGGAAACTATAGAAAATAACGTTTTCGATGAACAAGGGAAGGTTGTCGCAACTTTAGATAAGTTGGCAGAGGAGGCCATTCAACAGACAGAACGAATATTTGAATTCAAAGATGTTTACGTCAATACCCGCAATTGGGGAAAAGTTAAAATTAAATCATTAAAATATGTCAACAGCGAAATGCATGAACAGAAATTAATAACTCTTGATGCACAGAATATAACAAAAGCAATACTAAAAGATGCATTGAGTGGTGAAATAATACTCTTTTTTAAAGAGAAATAAAAATAGAAAATGATTAGGACACATCTTTTATAATCCGAAAGACTCAGTTTGTTAACAAAGAAAATAAACAATCAACACTATGGATAAAAATATAGCATTAGATTTTGTTTTGAGAAAAAAGATTGTGAGAAAATATCTAGATAATATGAAAGTAGATTCCAACCATCGTTTTAAATCATGGGAACATTGTTACAAAGCTTTTGGAAATCAAACGAAGGAAGATGATGAGTTGGCGCTTCATCTTGCCTTTTATTTAGCGAGTTGGGGAATGTATAGAGGTAGTTGTGGCATCTTCTGGAAAGACTACAAAATTCATATAAAGACTATTGACACAATAAGAAATTTTTATAATCTGAGAAATAAATGGTATGTGAGTAAAGATATTATTAGAATTATTGAGTTATACAAAGAAATCCAAAGCTACTACAGTAAATTAAAATATTATAAAGCAGATGGTACAGAATTAGATGTTAGTGCTACAGATACATTGGTCACTAAAATTATGCTGGGTACTATAGGTTGTGTTCCCGCTATTGATAACTTGTTTAAAGTAGGAGCAGGTATTTATTCAAATAGGTCATTTGATGAAAAATTAATGGTGCAGATAATTGAATTTTCCGAGAAAAATAGAGATTGTATACGACAATGTCAGAGCCTTATTCAAGCTGAACTAGAATATTTTTATCCTCCAATGAAGATTGTAGATATGTATTTTTGGCAGTTAGGATATGATGAATTCCAAAAGAAAAAAACTAAGGCAGCCAAATAAGCTGCCTTCTTAGTATCTTTGCCTTATTGGGTTCAGATCATTTTATTGAGATTTCTTTGACTTCTCTTTATATATTTGTATGTTTGTTGAAACTTTAAATTATAATGCTATGTTTGACCTACTTAATGAATACCCCAATAATGGCAGTTTTAAGTTCAAAAGTACGGATTCACTTAATGATGTTTGTAATGCTCCGACGAACAAAAGTGGAGTTTACATCGTGATTGCTTTCATTGGTGGTGAACAGGAGTTGATCTATATCGGCCGCTCTGGCAAAAAAGATAAGAAAAAAGGTGTTATTGTACACCGTAAAGCTGGCTTGGGTGGTATAAAAGACCGTATTGTTAATGGACATCAGTTTGGTAAAATCGCAAGAAAGAGATCATGGCCATTAGAAATGAAGAAAAATGCAATAGATCATCTTCTTGTATTATGGTATGATACCGAGAATGATGATCCTGTAGTTGTAGAACACCAACTATTAATTGAATATGAGATAGAATTTGGGAGCCTTCCTGTTTGGAATAAAGTTAAATAAAATGGAATACAATTATGACGAAGAAAGCGTGAATGCCTTAATTAACTGGGCTGAGACCGCGCAATTAGCCCAAGAGGTAACTTTAAGCGAGGCAGAGCATATCTTTGACACCCTCTCTGTATGTTAATGCGAATATCTGCGATATTAAGCAGCACTATCCGGATGCTTAATATAATCCGGTAATCGTCCGGTTGTATCGGTTAAAGGAATTTATAGAAGGGGCGGTTGAGTAAGCAGCCCGTTTTTTGTCTTTCATTAAGACTTCATACTTTTGTACTATGACTTATAAGGAAGCTCAATCATATTTGAACCGTATCAGGGAATTTGCTATTGGAGCATCGGTAAGAGGACGCATAATAGAACATCTTTCCATTGGGTCTACCGATTGGGAGGAAATGACTGGATTTATGAATCTCCGTATTCGGAAAGGAGAGGAGGCTGCCTTACTGGAATATGACAGTCTGGGTAAGAGCCTTTCTGTATATGGAGTATCAGTCAAAGATAGTGGTGGAACTCCACATTGGGAGATGACCATTATGGATAGCTGGGAGTTGACATTGACCAATTAATATAGAAAATCCCCGTAGCGACTCAACTACGGGGATGGTGTCAAATATAATAAGATTATCTTTTCATCATCATTATATAATCTCTCACCTCTATGCTTTATTGAAATTTTCCCATTTTGTTTTTTGTAAAGTCATATAAAATACCCATCTTTGCATTGCGTTACATTTTGAAGTAATCGAGGCGTTGTCTCGTATTGAGCTACAGACGATTTTTATTGCCTGTAGCTTCTTCATAACACGGTTCCGACCCCCGTGTGGAGTATTAATGTACCCACTGTTTCGATTACGGAATGTAACGCAACGGGAAAGCGGAACCGTTTTCTTTTTCCGCTGACTAACGAAATTCGCATATATGTCAAAATTACCCCCCCCAACCACTTATCAGGGACATTCATTAAATATTACAAAATCAGCCAACTAATTCATACACAAAGTATT
>CATXCB010000034.1 GCA_958366705.1 uncultured bacterium | reverse complement strand
TTGGCTTTTTCAATCAAATCTTCATGGCCGGGCATGGCAATTTTTTCAATTGCCAGGATACGTTCACGTTCGGCTAACCGTATCGTATAGAATAATATTTTAATCTTCAATAAAAAGGTTGAGGGGAAATGCAAGATTTGATTGAAAAATTAATAAAGTAGCGGCATAATTAATTAGTTTTCTGTATCTATGTGACAATTGTTTTTTTATTGTCAGTATTATTTGTTTATTAACATATTGAAAAATAAGCACATAATTTCTCCATTAAAAAATGCGCCAGGAACGTAGTTATTTTTGTTTATAAATAGCGGAGTGTGACATAATGAATAGAAGCGAACTACATTGTTATATCGAGGACAATATTGTTGTGTCATCACGGCAAATAATACAATATTTTGTATCGCAAGGAAAAACAAATACTTCCGTCAGAAAATCCATATCACGTTTAAAAGACCCATTTCGTTCTGTTTCCAAAATTCATTTAGCAAATAAAGCTAAAATATTTTACCATAAAGCATTTTGGAAAACTCCCGATTATTGCGAAAAGCTTACTAAAATTTTACTTGAAGAACATTCTGTCTATGGCTATGCTTTAGAAGCTTTGAGAGCAAAAAGTGGCTTCATTGTTGAAAAAGATTTTCCTATTATTTGTGGTTCGGGAAATCAAAAAGGACATATTCCTCCTGAACTGATTAAACAAAACCTTTTAGATTCTGGCCTCCTTTCGTCTATTAATATTGAAGCGATGGGAACTTATTTGTACTTATCTGCTTATAATAACATCTCAGTTCAAGCTGATGAAACTATGAGAATAATTCAGCTTAAATTATTACAGGATTGGCTAAAAAAATTAAATTTTGTTTCTTTTAAAAAAAATATATATCGAACCTCTTTAGATGGTTCTCCTCCTCAATTTGTCTCGACTTTTTGGGATTTGACAGGCCCTTCATACCTTTATCCATTACTTGGTAATAAAATACCCAAACAGGGTTCTATTGTTTGTGACTTATTTTTAAATTCAATAGTTTCTTCGTCACAAATCCAATATTATTTAAATAAGTTGGAAATGTTAAAGAAATGCCGTAATATACCGAAGTTTCTGCCTATAATTTTAGCTCCTTCTTTTGAAACAGATACATTTAGTATATTGAGAAATAAAGGTATTATCGTTGCCACTTATTCCAATTTATATGGGGAAGAAACTGCAAAACTATTTGCTGAATTATATACAAGCCTAAAAAATCTAGCAGCAGCAATAACTAAAGATCCTCAAAAAATGTATGAATTATTCGATAAATTATCAACCTTTGAAGGGATTTCCAATCAAATTCGAGGACCTCTGTTTGAAATGATTTGTGTACATTTGGCACAAAATACTTTTTCAGCACAATTCATAGAAAACAGTAAGCATATTACTTCAAATGATAAAGAAAAAGAATTAGATGTTTTTGCTCAAAATTCTAGTGAATTTATTATTATAGAATGTAAAGGATATTTACCGAATCATAAGGTTAACGCAGAGGAAATCAGTGAATGGCTGAAAGATACGATTCCTTTTGTCAGGAAGACTTTATTGCAGAAAGATCCACAAAATAATGGTAAAAAATTTCTATTTAATTTTTGGACTACTAGTGATTTTGACGAAAAAGCAATTGAATTATTGACTTCGGTAACGATTAAAAATAACGTGGAAATACACTGGAAAAATGGAAAAGATGTCCTAAAATTAGCCAAAGAGAAAAAATTACATGGTGTCATAAAAACCTTGAATGAATATTATTTCAAAAACTTTTTAGATAAGATGTTGTATTAATATACAATATAATTGCAGATTATATTTTTTATCATCATTGATTTTTTTATTAAGGTATGTTAACGATACAATAATTGTTTTTTCTAGGGATAGAGTTATGGTGGCTGAATTTGAAATTGCTTCTATCATCAATGATGATCATACAATGGATGCATATATAAAAGGTAATGCTTTTGAAGCATTAACCCAGATTATACATAATTCTCTAGATGCATCAGCAAGTCGTATTGACGTATCAATAAAGTATAATTTATTGGGTGTAATTGAAACAATAAGCGTTTTAGATAATGGATGCGGTATAAAAGCACCGGATAAAAATAATGAGTGGGATCCTTTCCTTCGCCGGGGATATTCTGAAAAAAAGATTGGACAAACAAATAAGTTTAACCGTAATTTACATGGAAAAAATGGGGATGGGCGCTTTAAAAGCTATGCTTTAGGAGCTGTTGTTGAATGGAAAAGTAAAACAACAGAAACAACTACAATTATTGTCGGAAAAGAGGATGCGCCTCAGGCTTTTCAGTTTAAAAATGGCGACAAATTAGATGAAATAAATACCCCGACGGGAACTTTGTTTACAGCATATGCTAACGATCGTAATATTGATCTTCCTGATGGTGAAAAACTAAAAGAAAATTTGGAACGGCATTTTTTAACAGTCTTAGATGTTGATAAAAAAACAAATAATTCTGTATCAATTTATTTGAATGGCGAGAAACTTTCTGTTTCTGAACACATTGACGCCTCGTCTACAGAAACATTAAAAGCACCGTATGATGATGTTAATGTCAAAACAATTATCTGGAAACAAAATTCAGCAGATAATAATAGATTGTTTTGGTGTGATCATAGTTACAATATTTTAAAAGAGGAACGTTTAGATAGCTCTGTTCAAAAAACAAATAATTCTTTGTATATTGCATCTAAGCGAGTAGAAGAAGCGAAGAATAATAAAACACTTGAATTCTCAGAAGAGAATAAAGATTTTTCTGAAATAGAAAAGCAAGCTAAAGAAATTCGGGAAAATTTTTTAATTTACCAGAAAAAATTAAAAACAAATGATATTATTAAATCTCTTAAAGAACAAAATCTTTATCCTTATAATGAGGAAGATCTTTCTCCCTCTGAAAAAGTCAGCCAGCCTCTTTATGATAATATTATCATAAAGATCAATGAGAAAAAACCAGCTGTTTTACGGAATCCTTCTACTCGAAAATTTATTGCAGCAACAGTTAAAGTGCTTATTGAACAAGAGCCAGAGCATTTTGTAAATATTTTACAAAATTTGTTAGAGCTTACAAGTGAAGAAACGATTGAATTTTCGAAATTATTAAATGAAACTCCTTTACCGGCGATGATTAAAACGACTAAGATAGTATCAGATCGCCTCAAATTTTTATCAGGCCTAAGATATATGGTTTATGGAGATTTGGCAAAAACTATAAGAGAACGTTCTCAATTGCATAAAATTTTGGAAAAAGAACCTTGGATATTTGGAGAACAATTTAATTTGTCCTTTTCTGACCAGAGTTTTAATACGCTTATTAATGAAATCCGTAGTCAAATTGATGGATTATCTATTGAGGAAGAATTTGAAGGGGGACATAGAATTCCAGATTTATTTTTTACAAAAAAGCAATATTTTGAGCAAGATCCTTGGGCTCTTATTGTAGAATTAAAAAGACCTAAAGTAACTATCGGTAAAAAAGAAGCCCAGCAAATTCGCGATTATTATGATATTATAAAGGATTGTCCCGAGTTTCAAAATTGGAAAATTGATCTGATTATCATTTCTTCAGATATTGAAAAAAATATTATTGATGGAGATATAGTTGATACAAAGTCAGGATTAATGGGATACTCCGAAAAAAATCCACTGAAAAAAATTTACATAAAACGGTGGGGTGATATTTTAGATAAAAATAGTTATGCCATGAATATGTTAAAGCAATCTTTGGAAATAGACTTATCCAGTAATACTGGAGCTGATTATGTAAAAAATAAATATTCTGAAATTTTGAATATATAATATTTATTTCGCTATTGACAAAGAAAAAAACGTGTATTAAACTTTAGACAAGTTCGAGAAGGATCGAAAGTGCTTCTAATAAAAAATCGGTTGATTCGCAGAAGTTCGTTCCTTCCTCAAAGCGTTTATACGCAAAAGTTTGCGGTGGGTTAGACCAGTTCGCGATGACTGGAAACCGCATCACCATTAGAAAAAGCTTCTGTTTTTACAGGAGCTTTTTTAATGACCTTATGTAGCACACTGCGCGATTTTAGACTTTTAGTCGCTTCTTTTTAGACTCTGGCTTATCCTGTTACCAAGTTCCTACATGATAACAGGATAATGCTTGGTTGGCTAGACTGCTTTCTTTATCAAATCCGAGCCAGCAGCAAGATTGTACATATCGCTGACATTTTCCGTCGGATTGGGCAATACGTCCATTGTTGAAGATGTATCTGTTCCAAAAGAGTTCATCGCCTGAATCAACCGGTTTGCCAAATCAACTGTCGTACCATCGGAAAATTCCAGCGTTTCAATTGATTTATAGTTAAAATGAGCATCAATAAGCATACCTTCATTTTCATTTCCACCTACAGTAATTTTTAGACTGTATCCATCGGAAGTAAACGACAGATCATCAAACGTTATTCCTTCACCAAAAACTATCTTATCCCGACCGGCATATTCTTCTA
>CATXCB010000033.1 GCA_958366705.1 uncultured bacterium | reverse complement strand
GCAAATATTTACTTTTAACGGTATTACTTTAGAAATTAATTTTGATGATTATATTTTACTTGATTTAGATTTTGATGATATTTTTACTCATAAATTTTCTCATATTCGTATAGATATTTCTGCTACTGGTCTTGATTTTCTGCGTGGTATCTTTAAGCGCCCTTATGAGCTTGAATCATATTTACAAAATGTTCAAAATTATATTTCTTTCGGTGAGTTTGGTAAAGATGTTAAAATAACTCGTGCTGATTTTGCTTTTGATTTTGTTAATTATGAAAAATGTCCAGATTTTGTTGAACAGCTTCTTGATTGGTTCTTTAAGACTGAATATAATCCTGAATTTCGTACTTCTTCCGGTGGTTTATATACTGGTCGTTCTACTCCTGGATTAAAATATTCTTTACGTACCGGTGACCAACATACTATATATTTCGGAACTACTCGTTCTAATAAATTGGTAAGAATTTACAATAAGTTAATGCAGTATCAGAAAAATTGTGTATTAGTAAAACCTCTCCCCTTCTCTGATGATTTAGAAGTTAAATCATGGTTTAGAATAGAATTTCAGACAAGAAAGGTAGAGGCGGAAAAATATTTATTTGGTTTTACTCGCTTTGAAGATATTTTGAAAATTATTTTTAATGATTATTTGATACGTGATAAAAATGGTAATCCTGTTCCAATTTTGCTTGATTTGTATGACTGGGGCAGTCTGCAAGAAATTACGTATAATGTATCTTTTACGGAATTAAAAACTGTTATAGAAACTGCAAAGACAAATATAAGTCGTTCTATGCAGAGTATAGTACTTTATATTGCTCGTTATGGTGTTCGTGATTTTTTGAATTATCTTTATAATGAAATGAAAAAATTAAGTTATGAAAGCAAGTTTGCTTCCTCTCGTTCTCTTGCTTTTAATATAAAAACTTCTCGAATGTTGAATGAAGAAAATTTATGTTTTGATGATTTGTATTTATCTAATTTTTTTGGTAGTTTGAATTTGGATTTAGTAAGGTTAGGTTTTAAAGATGAAAGTAAGAATTGATGGTTACAAGCATTTATTTAATAAAGATAGTGGCGAAGCTCGTACTGTTGTTTATTATTCTTTTGAAGTAAATAGAACAGATAGTAAAGGATTTATTCATTGTTCTCCTGCTTGGCTTGATGATGTTTTAGATTTTGATTGTGGTGATTTTTATAATTTAGTTACTGATGTTGATCTATCTTACGGTAAGCCTTATACTCGTGTTATTGGATTTGATGTTATCAGCTGATTCTGCTGTTACATAAATATTTTATAAATAAAGGAGTTTTTAAAATGGATGCTTCAGCTTTAACGGGTGCAATAACTTCTATTACTGGCGCTTTAACTGATTTTTCTGGTACTAATGTTACTTCTGTTATTGTTGCTGGTCTCGGTATTGCTGTTCCTCTTGTTCTTGTCTGGTTTGCTTTTCGTTGGATTTACAGAAAAGCCAAAGGTGCTTTGAAGAGAGGCGTTTAATTTATGGGGGTATTTTACCCCCTTTTATCGAATGGAGTGTTTTTATGATTGAGCCTGATTTAAATTTAAAGGGTTTGCCCGATGCTATTCGTGAACGTTTTTATTCTGGTGAAAAGAAAGATTTTCCTTATCAAGGTATATGGATTTTTTCCGGTTCTCAAGGTTCAGGAAAAACACTTCTTTTAATGGAATGTGTAAAAAAAATGCATCATGAGTTTCCTGATGCTATTATAGTTTCTAATATTAGTATTTTCGGTGTTCCCTGTATTCCTTATACTGGTCTTAATTGTTTTTCTGATCTTGATAATGGATCTAAGGGTTTAATATTTGTTATAGATGAAATTCAAACTCTTTATAGCTCTCTTGAAAGTGCTAAAATGCCTGTTACTGATTTGACTATCTGGTCTCAAAATAGGAAAAATAGGCGTGTTATTTTAGGTACTTCTCAGCGGTTTACCCGTGTTATTAAAGGAATAAGAGAACAATGTACTTATAATTATGAATGTCGCCGCTTTATTGGTGGTTTTATAAATAGATATCGTATAATTGATGGGTCTGATTATGATGATAATGGTAAGTATATAGGTGAAAAAAATATTCATTATAGTTTTTATGTTCCTCATGTTTCTGTAATGCGTATGTATGATACTCATCAATGCGTTTATCCTAATTCTTTAAAGAAAGGGGATAATCTTATTGGATAATTTGATTCTTTGCTTTGCGTCTGTTCTTCCGGCTGTTGTTGTTTTTTGTATTTTAAAGATTATTTGGGGTATTGTAATTGATGCTTTTACAGGTGGTTTCTAATGATTACACAGTATCACAATTCAAACGGTGGTTATAGTCTCCCTGGTAATAATTATGTTAACTATTTTAAAAATTATATAATGCCTACTGATAATTATTTAATTATGCAGGATGGTCAATATAGTTATGTTTGTTTAGTTGATAGAGTTGTTGGTGATGATTATTTGATTCGTATTTCTCGGTCTGATTCATATTCATCTCTTTATACTACCGAAAAAATAGTTACTGATGATTTGACTTATACTGTTTATAATGATTTATATGTATATTCTAATTTGGGAATAGGTACTAAATTAGATATTGATTATAGTCCTTTTATTTGCGGTTTTCTCGCTGTTTTATGCGGTGTTCTTGCTTTTAATGCTATATTTGGGGGTGTGTTATTACGAAGAAAAAAGCGTGTATAATTATTGTTATTGCTATTATTTCTTTGTTAGCTTTCCCTTGCTTTGCCGCCGAAGATTTTGTTTCTACTGTACAGAATTTTGTTTTAGATCGTGATAGTGGTATAGTTCCTAGTGCTTCCTTTTATGGTGTTAGTGGGATGGATAATAT
The DNA here is from genome assembly GCA_958366705.1 of uncultured bacterium. Taxonomy (GTDB): domain Bacteria; phylum Cyanobacteriota; class Vampirovibrionia; order Gastranaerophilales; family Gastranaerophilaceae; genus Zag111. Next base: position 1,845 of record CATXCB010000033.1, on the reverse strand, counting down.
TCATTATGTTTTAACTCCTATTTCTAAAGGCTGGCAAAGTGATTCTCTTTATCAGTGGTCTAATTTTAGTTCTCCCTCTCCTTATTTTGCTTTTAAAACTTTTTATTTTACTATTTCTATACCTGTTAATATTTCCGTTCCTCTTTCTGAAAGTAATGTAGTATATATTCCTGATTTTTATTTTGTTTATACTGGTATTGGTGATAATCCTTCTGTAAGTTATATACAATTATATTTTGTTGATTCTTCTAGTTCTAATCACAAACTTATTAGTTTAAAATCTGTTACTTCTCTTGATTCTAATAACCGTATTATATCTTGTGATGGTACTTCTGTTGATTTGGGTACAGGTAATTGGTTTTTGAAATCTATAAAAATTGATTGTTCACTTGTTAATACTGTTGCTGTTTCTTCTTCTGATCTTTCTTTTGGTTTTTCTGGCTTTTCTTTTACTTTGACAAGCTCTATTACTTTTTCTGATTATTTGACAAAACAAACGCAGGATATTTTAACTAATGATGTTGTTCCAGCTGTAGAGACACTTAATAATACGATGAATAATGTTAATTCATCTGTTCAAGATGTAAACGATTCCGTTCAGTCTGTTGGAGAAGCTGTATCACAAGGAAATCAGAAGTTAACTGAAATTAGTGAAACTCTTGATAATATGCCACAATCTGTTGTTGATGCTTTGGAGTCTAAATCAGAAGAAGAAGTAAAAGAGTTTGAAAGTTCTTTTGATGAAAACTCGGCAGCTGCGCTTGATGAAATTGAAAAGGTTATGCCTTTAATGTCTTTTCAAGAAAGTCTAACAACTCTTGCTACATCTTTTGGTAATGAGAGCCGTTTGGACACTTTGACTTTTCCAGCTGGTAAGCTTCCTGATAGTATAGGTGGTGGGGTTGTTTTATGGGAAGAACAAGAAATACCTATATCTTCTACAATTAATAAGTTTCCAACTGTTTTTGTTACTATAGTTCGGGCATTTTTAGAAATTGTTTTGATGTGGTCTGCTCTTTATTATTTATATCGTTTAATTTCTTCTTGTTTTGGAAAGGGGTCTGAAGATGAGTGAGACTGTCCGTATTATTGCCGGAATGGCTATTTTAATAGCTGCTTTTGTTGCTGTAATTGCTGTACTTATTAATCTTTTTTCTTGGTTAGCTCCTGCCACCTGGCAAAATGCTATTAATCAAATTATTTTGCTTGGTAGTTCCTTTATATATAGTGCTCGTGGCTTAGTTAATCAATTTGTTTTAACTCCTGCTGTTGTTACTGGTTGTTTGTCTGTTTTTGTTTTTTCAAGGCCTTTAATATGGCTTACTAAACTAACGTATAAGATTTCCGAGTATTTTGTTAAAGGATATTAATTTTTCTTTTATCTGCTCCGCCGCAGAGAAGCCGAAGGCGCGGCGGAATAGAAAGAGAAACAGGAGGCGGCTCCGCTTTGCGGAGTTGCCTCCGTTTCTTTTGTGCCGGCAAGCGTGGTAATGTATCACCACGCAGATTCTAAGTATACATTTTATTTAACTTCTTTGGTGTAACCTCTTGATTTTTTAAATTTTTATGTTATAATATAGTTAATAATTATGTACAATTTGCATTTTACATAATATAGTTTATTAAAAAAAACGGAGGTTTATTATGGTTTTCGGTAAGCTTGACTGGTACTCTGCTATGGTCTATAACGTTTCTTTTAAACAGGTTTTAGAATTTCTTAATGTTGAGTATGATTTTTATAATGATTTAATTGCAAACGGTTTTCAGCGTAATTGTTGTTATTCTACACAGCAAATATTTACTTTTAACGGTATTACTTTAGAAATTAATTTTGATGATTATATT
>CATXCB010000032.1 GCA_958366705.1 uncultured bacterium | reverse complement strand
TGAACACCAGATAACTCTTTATTATCATACTTCAATTTAAAAACTTAAAAAGGATTAACTATCATGTCATTTGATTCTCATAAGTATGCTAGAGCATTTGAACATTTAGCATGTAAAATTATTGAAGAAGAATTAACCGAAAGCATCTGTGCTTCTGGAATAACACAAAAAACGAGAGACGAAGGTATAGATTCTATAATTTATACAAGCGATAATTTTATCACTATTGAAGCAAAATTAAGGCAAACATTTAGCTCTTTGGGGTTAAAAGATGTTGCATCATCTGTAATTTTTTATCTTTTAAGATTAAATGACCAGCACTATATAGTAACAAATGCATATCTAACTGCAGATACAATTAATATTCTTGACAAGCTTAATACAAAGAAAAATTGTGCCATTCATTATATTGACGGTGATAGTACAATAAATGCGTTGAAAAAGCTTATAGATAAATTAGATTCCGAGGAAAAAGAACTGGCACAAATTTTACTATCAGAGTTTAAAAATTGTAAGAAAATAAGAAAAAATCGTTCATCTAAAAAAATAATAAAGCAACCGATTAAACTACTAGATACTCAAAAAGCTTTTTTAAATTTACTATTTAATGATATTCTCAATAACAAAAAGTGCATTATTATCTCAGGTAAAATTGGAACTGGGAAAAGCACATTGGCTCATATCACAGACAATCAGATGGCTGAAAAATACAGCACAATCTTTATTGACTGTCAACAATATAATACTATTGAATCTTTTATATATCAAATCTCTAATATACAAATTGGAATAAATATTAACGAACTAATACAAGAATACATTCATATCAACGAATCTAATAGTGCTAATATATTACAACAGTGCGATTTTTCAAAAGTTTTAACTCAGGTATTTAGTTTAAATCCATATTCTGATAATATTTTCTTTATCGCCCAAGAATATATTGATAATATATTCTTGAGATTTAATGTTCATAATGTTTGTATAATAATTGATAATTACTCTGCTGCTTCGCCAGAGCTTGATAAATTTATATCTAAATATATTTTAAAGTCAATGGATAATATAAAGTTTATTATTGTAAGAGACCTTGATGGTCATAATATCTCTAGCACTGAACTTGAAAAGATAAAACGCATTCCAGTGAATCAAAACTTGTTTAATGAATACACTATCAATGAACTTACTAATACAGAGGCTTCAATATTCATTGATTTGCTTTGTCATAACATATCCGATATATGCAAAAAGAATATATATAGTTACTTTGGCGGTAACATGCTTTTAATTAAACTTGCTGTTGAAGAAATGAAAGCAAGAAACAATTTTGATTCAACTAGAATACGTCCATTTGATTGCGAGAAGATTTACAAAATCAAATTAGCAGAATATATTAGGGAAAATGAAATATATTTAAAAGTATTTTTCATCTGTTGGATTTTTAATTCGCAATTACCGCAAAAATTTATTCCGCTGATAGGCGATATAAGTGTTTATAATTTGTTGAAAGCAACTGGTTTTTTTAGTGAAAGCCGCTATGAATTAAAAATCTGTAACGAATGTGCCTATCGTGTGATTTCGGAATATTATATTACCCATAGAGCGTGGTTATTTGCAAAAATACCCGATGATTTTATCGCTGCAATATATAATTATGAATTGAACCCAATTACAAAAGTTAGAATCGATTATTTTTCAAAAACAAGCAATTTTGAAAATACTGTTAGAAAAACAATTCCTGTATTTGAAAACAAAATGGAATATAGCAATATTATCGAAACCAGGGTATTGTTTTATTTATCGGTTTATAATGATTCAATTAATGAAATCAAAAAAATTGAGGCTGCTTCCGATTTGCTTTATGAAATGATAGACTATGATTACCGTTGTACACCTTTAAATATAGAAGATTTACAAATCACAGATATATTGGAAGAATATTTTTGTTTCTTGGAGGCTACATATGCTTTTAACGAATTAAGCGTAAAAGAAAAATCTATTATTTCAACTTCTAGAATCAAATATGCTCTTTTTAATTATTTTCGTTATAAGCGCGATGGCAAATTCCAAAAAGCAAATGATACTTTACATTTGCCTGAATACTATATCAACAACTGCAACGATGAAATCCTATTAATGAAATTAATCAGATTTCGCGCTATTTGCCGAAAAGAATTAGGGGATAAAGAAGGATTTTATAACATATTACTTGAAGGTGTTTCTAAATACCCATATAATGATTATTTGAAATCAGTATACTATGCAAATTTAGCAGCTGATATAAATAAAAAAACATATAGGGAAGCATTTGATATAATTGAAAATATAGCCTTGCCCTCGGCGAAAGTTACAGATAAATATCTTCATTTGTGGTTGTTAAATGATCGTTTGATATATGGAATTCAAACGGGAAAACTTACTGAAAAAGAAATCTGTGACGCATATAACTCCATAATGTTCATATCAGAACATCTTTGTTCTGAAACAGATAAGGCTAGGGTAAATAACACTTTCGGCGCTTTTCATCTAAAGTATAATAAAGATGCTGAAACTGCATGTAAATATTTCAAGAATTCAGTATATTTAATTTCTAAGTACGAAAACAACAATATAATGTTTTATTTTGCAGTTAATTATCTTCAGATAATTCCTAAAGAAAGCAAGGATGAATTTAATGAAATCTCTGTAATGCTTATGAAATGGTGTGCTAAAAATATTGAGTACATTTCCAAAAAAATTGCAGAGCTATCTCAAAAGGAAAGAAGTGGGAGCAAAATAATCATGGCTTTTTATTCCTTTGCTGATGTTTTAAAACTAAGAAACATATCACAATATAATATACTATTCCAAATGAAAGAGTTGAAGGATATTCTTTCAAATAGAGTTGTTATGAACAATACATTTTATTTTGATGAAATTCCTATAATCTTATTTTAAGTAATTCAGTAAATCAATAATTTTATCCTTATCATCATTCTTTAAAGAATACAATATACCATACATTACTTCTTCCATCTTTAGGTATACATACCATGCTGCAATACTCTTCCTTATATTATTGCTGAATTCCATAACTCCCTTGTAACTTGGATTCAGCTTTAACAAGCGTAATACAAGTGCAATGTTGTGTCCATACTCTGATGTTGAACATTGAAATACACCATATAGTTTAGAATTATGTATATTTTCTTCAGAATCAATAAGTGGTGTTATCCCAAGAATATTTTTCTCTCGTCTGTCATTGTATGACTTTAAAGCATTCAAAACTACTAGCATATCGTCTTCAAGTGATTGGCTGATACATTCGCTGTAATAATTTATGTTGTGATGAAGAATTGATATTTTATGTGATAATGATGGTTCTGAATTTATTCCTGAAAGACTGCTGTTAAAAACTGTATTCATTATATTTGCAAGATTTTTAAAATCGAGATGTTGCTTTGTTGGCTCTTCACATATTATTGATATTTTGTTTTCTAAACTGTAATAATCAAGATTTTGAAAAGCATCAATGCTCTGAAATTTTGATAGAGCTAATATTTTATCAGTGGAAGATATTAGATATGGTTCAGAATTATTTAAAAATTTACATGGATTTAATGTTGTAAGCCATACATCAGCTCGATATATTTTATCATTTAGCTTAAATAGTATAACAATAGAATTAGCAGAATTATATTTTTGAATTAAGCTGTGTGGTGAACCATTGCAAAAGTCTTGAATTGTTTGGTCAACAGTGAATTGTTCAGGTATATTTTGATATTCGAGAACTAAATTTTTTTCTTGCTTATACTCCAAATAAATAGGAACATCATTTTTTAATATTCCTTTATATAAATCAAAATGTATTTTTAAAAAGTTTATACTGTCAGAAACATGATCGTATGTTTTTTTAGCGTTTTTGCTTAACAAATCCGACAGGTAGGGATTATCCACAAAATGTGACATTCTGATTTTAAGAAGTACTGTATTCCCATATTCAACCGTGAATCCGTTATACCAGTTATAAATATAGTTTTGTGCATATCCATAAGGAGAAGCAATAACAGGTGTTGAACAGGCCATCGCTTCCAGAACCATTAGTCCTCCAGATTCATATTTTGAATGAGTGACCAAAACCATAGATTTTGTTAACAAACAACTTAAATCAGCCGGTGAGAGTGTTCCCCACCAAACTAGCTTTTGTTGTTTTTCATAGTTATCTATGCATATTCCTTCGTTAATTAACAGTTGACGCATTGTCGCAATTTGTGTTGGTGTTCCCCCGACTATCCACAGTGGTGGAGTATTATTACCATACTCATCATATAACATATCCCATGCGATAATAATTTCAGGTATACCTTTATCAACATGAAGACGACCATAATAAAGAAAAGGTCCGCCTACCCACCATGTTTCTAAATAGTCGTTACTAAATTCAATCGGTAAATAACTGCCTGTATTCTTTTGTGTAATACTATATGTCAATATTCGGCTATGTCTATCATGAGTCGGATAACAAAATTCCCTTGCTATAGGAAGACTTGTTAAGATAAGTTTATCACTATTAATATTATACAATTCGTGAATTTCTTTTTGCTCAGCAAAACTTGAGCATATTAAATATTTAGCGTTATAAAATATTTCTTGCTCGGTGGAGATTCTATAATCCAGATTATTTTGTTTGGAATTAACTAATTTTTTCTTTTTGCCGTTTGATTGAATCGTATGAATATAATATGTGTCATATTCACGGGATAATACTAATGCAGCTATTCCAGACTGCCAATAGCTACTATGAATAATAAAATCATTCAAATTGTATTTTGAAATTATTTTTCGTATTTCTTCCAGTGCTTCTTGGATATGATTTTGAAGTGTATCTTTATCATTGATAGAATCACCTAATACAATTCTTTCAATATAACAAGTATCCGATATCTTTTCTTGTGATTTAATGTTATTGTATTTTTTGCGAGTAACATACACACAGAAAATATCTTTATTATCGGCAATTCCTTTAAATAAGCCTCTCGAATATGTGTTTCCTCCGCCGAATTCATTTGCTCCAGACGGCATAGTAGCATCACAATGTAAATCAATAAATAAAAGTTGCATTTTTTACACCTACTTTTTATGTATGGATAATAAAGAGTTATCTGGTGTTCA
>CATXCB010000031.1 GCA_958366705.1 uncultured bacterium | reverse complement strand
CTAATGTAGAGCAAAACAGACTAAAGGTGGAAGTTAGTTTTTCATTTAAGGTTTGTTTTTTGATACTTATTACACTTTTGCTTTTTTCTTAATCATACATATTGCTGCTAAAGTAACTATAACATAACCTAATAGTGCAATAATTGATGATTCAATTCCAAATTCTCCACCAGTGAAAACAAAGTCTTTTGAATCAAGTACATATGTCATAACCGAATATTCATCTGCCTTTTCGCTTATTGATAAACCGCCGCCAATAATTAAAATATTCCAAAGTGAATGGACAATTCCGCTGTTCCAAACAGAACCACTTTCAATAGCAACCATTGAGAACATTATTCCCACCATTGTTCCAGCAATAAGAACCAACAGGCTACTTATAATGGAAAAATCCATTCCTATAATATGTACTAATCCAAATAAAACTGATGGAATTAATACAGCTACTTTAATATTCCATTTCTCTTTTAACAGATTTAGAATAACTCCACGAAAAACCATTTCTTCAACAAAACCAGCGGCTATGCCTGTAAAAGCAATACCAGCACTCAGTGTTGAAAAAATCTGATTACTATTCATTCCAGAAGAAACGTACTTTCCAGAAAAGAAAAAAAGATAAACCGCTTTTACTATCACAGGTAATAATACACCTACAATAATCCATTTAGCTTTAATTGAAAATTTTGGCATTCCCAAATTTTCTATTTTTATTTTAAGTAGTCTTTTTGAAAATAATTCACTTAAAACAAATGCTAATCCAACATATATAATTCCTGCTATAATATTGCATATACCTTCTGGAATTTTAACCAAAACAAACAAACTTGCCACTAACTGAGCTAATATTTGAGCTACTATCAATACAATGATAGCTCCCAAAGCCCCTCCTATCGTCTTTCTTGTACTCATAAAATGCTCTCCTTTATCTTCATTATTGCAAAAAATTACTACCAACTTAACAAATCCCGATTTGTCTGTTTCATGTTATACACAGTATAATTCCATTTTATAAAATATTCAATTAAAAAGGTATGCGAATATTTTTTATTTCCGCATACCCATTTATCACTTTATTCTTTTACATATCGAATTAACTCACCAATTTCACATTCAAAATAGTTGCATAGTTTACAGATTAAATTTGCGTCCAGTCTTTGAAATTCATTTCTGCAATATCTATTGAAATTTGACCTTGGGATATCGAGTTCCTTACAAATCATATTCTTACTGATACCTTTTTCTTGTAACAGTTCTTCTATTCTTAATTCTAAATGTCCATAATTCATGTTCCGCACCTCTACATAAAGTATATTTATTAAATCTTTATGTAGTAATTCACTATATAGTGAGGTACTATACAGTCAGTCCCTTGTTAATAACACAAAAGAGGTATGTACATGAAAAAGAAAATCATAGCAACAATCACAATGCTCTGTTTACTGACCGTTCTCTATAATTATCTCAGACTGCCGGACTATCATATTACTAACAGCATATCCTTTAGCAGTGCAGATACCAGAGATACTGAATTGACTGTAATTGTTTACAAATGTTGGAAAATTGATGGATTAATCAAAGACATTGAAAATGAACATAACAAAATCAATGGTACGCCTACCACCTTGGAAATCAAGCTCTATTATCCAACTTATTACTTGCACAATAATAGCAAACCATTCCGAACTACAACCATTGAATATAATAAAAAAGAATAGCACTCTATTACTGCTTTTGAAGTAGTATCGGCTATTCCCTCTCCTTATATTCTTTTGTTCGTATTTTCGCAAACTAACGTTCCGCAAGGATGCCCAGTGCGACGGTTCCTAACAGGGCGGCGGGTCGACTGGGCAAGTGGTCGGCTGAGAAGCATTTTCTACTCAACGACATATTTAACGTTTGATTCTCTCCGTCCCTCATATTTCTCCTGTGCCAACAGTTTATCAAGAAATTCTGACACTTCTTCCATGTCTTCACTGTCTATCAAATCCAGTTTTATCAATACATCAAGGTCTGTCTGATTCTTCGGTTGTATTGAGATCGGCTGAGATGTATCCACAACCACTTTCAACTGTTTTGTCTTATTTGCTGTTTCAATATCCGTAGTTAATCCCATAACGTGGCTTTTACTCACGCCGAATATCTGTGATAATTTTTCCCATATAGATTCATCTCTCGGTGTTCCGTTTCCATTTTCATAGTTCGTAAGCATACTTTGTGAAATGCCTAATTCTTTTGCAAGTTCCGCAACGGTTATATTCTTTTCTTTCCGCAATTCTTTTATTTTATTCATAGCAAACCTCCTTTATAAGCACATTATATTTCATCAAATTTTCTCTGTCAATCTTTTTATCGGATATTCAGATATTTTCTATTGACATTCTGCAATGCTTGTTTTATCATAAGATTATCTTAATATCTGATAATCAGATATCTATAAGGAGGTGAAACGATGATTAGAGGAAATGACTTTATTTTAAATCCAGACAAACTGCAAGAGGAATTTCAGTTAGTAGAAGTTTCTGACTGGGTAGACTTTTCTACAAAAGAAAAATTAGGATTCTACTATACAGTTCTTCTTCCAAAATTAAAGTTTGAAAAAGTCAAAGTAGGCATTAAAGCTAACACAGCGATTGTTACCAACGAAGAACTTGAACAAAAAGGGCAGATTCCAGTCTCATTTGATGGATTACATACTTGGGCTAGTCTCTATAATGGACGTCTTTCTGTCAAAGCAGAAGCTTCCAATATCAGAAAAGTGGGAATGAAATAATTTCCCTACTATGTCAGCCAGTCAGTGCCGGACAACGTCATAGGTGCTGAACTGGCTGACCTCTATACTTGATATATAAAACAACATCTTCCGAAAACAATCGGAACATTCATTACAAAAATTGGGATATGAGGTGAGATTCGTGAGCAAAACAAAAGAGTGTTTTGCATACAATACGAAAATCATTGAAACTCCTACTACAAAAGAAGTATATATTTACGAAAACCCTATTTTTATTCACTCGAAAGAAAAGGCAGATTTAACAGACACAAGTAACCGAAAAAAATTTGATGAAATGTCAGCTCATAAGCAATATGACAGTTTAAAACGCAAGCAGAAGCATTACGAACAGGCTCGTTGGGATATTGCCCGTATTGTTGACTGCAACTTTGATAACAAAACAAAATTTGTAACGCTGACATTTAAAGAAAACATTCAGGAAATCCTGATAACTAACCGAGAATTTAAGTATTTTATCCAGCGATTAAATTATTATTTGTACCATACCAAAACCCAGTTATTAAAATACCTTGCAACGTGGGAGAAACAGAAGCGTGGAGCAATCCATTATCATGTTATTTTCTTTGATTTTCTGTATATAGCAAAAGAAAAATTACAGAATTTATGGTCACATGGATTTATTAAAATCAATCGCATTGATGTAGACAGCAAAGAAAACAGAGGTCGTTATCTTAGCAAGTATTTTGGAAAAGACCTTGATTTGAAAGAACATAAGAAAAAAGCCTTTTTTAAATCTCAAAATCTGAAAGTTCCACACGAAACAAAAGTCATGCTGACCGAAGACATTTTACATGACTTACAAAAAGAAAATATCGTCTTTCAGAAAGAATACACAAGGCAAATTTACGATACCAACGCTTTCTTATCTACTGGTTCATGCTTAAAGGACAGCAGTGTTATCTACATCAAAATAAAAAAAGAAAATCCTTGCGTAAAGGGGGAATCTTATGGATAATCCCGTTACGTTTTCAGATATAACATTATTGAATACGTTAGCCACCTGTGCTAACATGACCACAGATGAAGTCTTCAAAGATTTTAAAATTATGGCAAATAAAAAAATCTTGAAGAATCACAAATATGAAATTTATTACTCGGAATCAGAAAAAAGCTGGCGTACTTATTTACCCGATGAAACCAAACCTAACAAACGCCGTCCTGTTAAGAGGAAGAGTAAAGAGAACCTTGAAAAAGAAATCATCAGATTTTATATCGAAAAGCAGAAAGCTGAAAACCGTCAGAATGTCACACTAGAAGAATTATATGCTGAATGGCTTTTGTATAAAAGAGATTATACTTCCGTAAAAGCAAAAACAATTCAAGAATATGTATCTGAATGGAATAGATTTTTCAAAGATACAGAACTTGTTAAAATGAAGATAGGCGAAATCAAACCAATCACGCTTATCCGCTTTTTCAGAGAAGCTACAAAAGACCGACAGTTCACGCACAAGCGAGTCAGTAATGCCCGTTCTGTTTTGAATGGAATAATGAGTTATGCGATCGAAGAAGAAATTATATCACATAATCCTGTCTCTGATGTGAATTTCAAACAGTTTACCTATAAGCCAGTAGAAGTACAAAGTGACAATGTATTTTCCCGTGATGATACGCATAAGTTATTAAATTATCTTCGGTGTATCATAGAGCCATATTCTCTTGCAATACAGTTATCTTTCTATCTGTTTATCCGTGTTGGAGAAACAAAAGCTATCCGTTGGGAAGATATTGACTACAATAACAGGCTTGTATATCTTCACAGACAGGCGACCTGTGAACGTACATTGAATGATGATTTAACATTCTCAAGCCGAAAAGTAAAAGTAGTAAATCAAATGAAAGGAAATACTTCTCATGGATTCCGTAAACAGTTCCTTACAGACGAAGCACTTAAAATTCTTCACAAAGCAAAGGAATTAAATCCAAATGGAATATATGTCTTTGAACCCAACGGCGAGATTATGACAACAGACAGCTTTAATCGCCGTTTGAAGAAATATTGCAAAGAAGCCGGTGTTCCTTATCATTCCAGTCATAAAATCCGCTTTTACAATGCTTCAACAGCTTTTGACGGAAATAATCTTACAACCCTTAGTTATTTAATGGGACATAGTGAGACAGCTACAACATTGCATTACTTGCGGAATGTCAATAAGCGGAAGAATGACAGGCTTGCTTTTCAGAATCTTGGTATTTCATCATAAAGTGTTCAAAGGTGTTCAAACATTTTAAAACAAAAAAATAAGAGAAACGCTGTAAATTCAACGTTTCTCCCATTTTTAACTAATGCCGCAGACCGGAATCGAACCGGTACGGGTATCACTACCCACGGGATTTTAAGTCCCGGGCGTCTGCCTGTTCCGCCACTGCGGCAACTATCAAATTGTTTTCTCCTATTGGTAATCAATAAGAGAAACGACCCAGAAGAGACTCGAACTCTCGACCTCCGCCGTGACAGGGCGGCGCTC
>CATXCB010000030.1 GCA_958366705.1 uncultured bacterium | reverse complement strand
CAGATTTTAAAATGATGCTAACATTCTGTTTGATAGAAACCTCTTGACTAGCCATTCCGATAAAGGAAACTACCAAAGTCTTTGCGGAACTAATTATTTATGTAAATAACTGACAATCAACACAAAAGTATTTCTTCGCTTTACCTGCTTTTCTGCTATATAAATTGTTTGAGAAGTATAAAAGAAATAATTTTCTACCTTTATTCTACTGAAATAAAGTGTTTACTTCATTTTTGTTTTAAATATATTTTGACTATATATTATAAAAGAACTGATATTCTCAATTTAAATGAAAATATCAGTTCTTTCCTTAGTACCGAATAACAATATTTGCTGTATATTAGTTATTTATATGCAGGATTCTGGTCTGCTATTGTTAACGCACCGTTCGCATCAATTTCATTTTGAGGTATGGGCATTTCTAATTTGTCTGAACCGGCAGGAATCAATCCGACTCTGCTCCAATCCAATGTTAAATTTGAACGGTCCATTGGTAAATCTCTGCGCTTAAGATCAAATAAACGGTGACCTTCAGCAAAAAGTTCACGACGACGTTCATTCTGTATCTCTGTTTTTAAAACATCACCTGTGCCTGAATATGCACTTATACCGCGTGCTTCCCTCACTTTATTCAAAGCAGCTAAGGCTTCATCTTCATGATTATTATCAGCGGCTAGTTCAGCTATAATTAAATACATTTCAGAACCACGCATCATATTATAATCACCTTCAGCAAAAGCTACTGTACCAGATCCTTTTGTTCCATCGCTATCGTCATTCTTCCGGCTGTTAATTTTGCATGTGACATAGCTGCCATTGCGTTTGTAATATTTGCCATCTATCTTTACAAATAAAGTTTTACGGATATCTGTATCATCAAAAATATCAATCAACTCTTTTGCAACACCTAGAGAACTGTACCCGTCTTTTACATAAGTAGAATCTTGGTCACAATAGTACCAAAATGCTGGCAACGATAAGAATGATTGCTTGTCAGTAGAGGTACATGTAAAATACCATATTGTTTCAGTGTTATTTTCACAGAACTTGTTTTTATAATCAGCTTTTGACATCAATGTAATTTCTGATAAAGCTTTGTTTGCATGTGACGTTCCATTAGTGTAATCGCCTAAGTCTAAATAAATTCTAGCAGCAATTCCATGAGCTGCCTGTTCTGTTATGTAACATTTTGAAGAAGAGGATGTACCTGTCAATAAAGTACAAGCCTTTTCAATATCATTCACCATTTGAACATAGCAATCTTTTACCGTAGAGCGAGGTATGTCTGTAGTTGAAGATGTTAAACGAAGAATAACTCCTGGATTATCAGGATATTTATTAACAGGTTTTGCATACATTCTAATCAAATAGTGATATGCATAGGTACGCAATGCCAAAGACTCTCCTTCAATACGATTACGTTCACTACTTTCCGGTAATGTTTCTAAATTATCTAAAATAGCATTACAGTTATCAATTAAGCTATAGCAACCAATCCAAGGATCCACAGAATAAGTACTGCTTGGAGTAATAGAGTATTGATAAGGTGAAACAAAACGATTATAGTTACCTGTACTGTTTACCATTGCATCATCAGCCATCACATCAGGCATAAAGAAAATATATTGATTGGTATAATGAGCGTAATGGCCATTAGTAAACCAGTCATAAGCACCAATTAACACCTGCTGTGCTCCTTCAGTACTAGTGAAAACACTTGCATCTGAATACTGGTCAGAAGGAGTTACATCCAAAAAATCATTGCAGCCGCTTAATGAAGCAGTCAACAGTATAGAAGCAAAAATATAGGATATTTTTTTCATATATATCTGGTTTATAAGTTAGAAAGTTAGATTAATTCCCGCAGTAAATGTTCTCGCCAATGGAACTGTACCGCCTCCATCAAGCAAACCATCAACACCACCTAATTCTACATCATAACTTTTGAATTTTTTATCCAAATTCCAAGTTATCAAGTTGTCTGCACTGACATAGATACGTACATTCTGTAATAGATTTTTTTTGATCAGTGATTTGGGTAGTGAATAACCTAAACTGATATTCTTTAACTTAATGAAATCTGCATTATGTAGATAACGACTTGATCTTCCATTAGAAGTATTGGAATTATTTGGAATAAATTTTGGATTGGAAGCATTTGTGTTTTCCGGTGTCCAACTATCTGCTTGTTCTGTTATCAACTGATATCCAGTCTTATTTCCATCATTTAATAAATTTTCCTCATATACATCATATATCTTACCTCCAAATCCGTAAGTAAACATGAATGAGAAATCTACACCTTTCCATGAAACAGTATTAGTCAAACCTCCGGTTGCTGAAGGAAGTGCAGACCCTAATTTATATTTTGTAGCTTTAGAGTATGTATTGGTTGTGGTACGTTCTCCTGTAGGGTTGCCTTTATCATCAGTTACATCCATATACCACAGTGGGTCTCCATTAACGGGGTCTACACCAGCCCATTCTTGCATATAGAATTCATAGATACTATAGCCTACAGTCCGAATTTTGGTGCCAACCACTTCTTCTTTTTGAGGATAAGATGTTATTTTATTATTGTTAAAAGCAATATTAAAGTCCGTTGTCCAAGTGAAATCTTTCGTATTGATATTTGTTGAATGCAAATCAATTTCTATACCTTGATTACGCATACCACCTAGGTTTGATATAGCATTTTCAAATCCGGTTGAGGGCGCCAATGGTTTTTCAAGTAATAAGGCATCTGAAGTTTTATTGTAATATTCAATACTACCATTCAAACATCCAAATATTCCAAAATCAATACCTACATTAAAATTTTTAGACTTTTCCCATGATAATTCATCATTAGGAATTTGCAAGTGTGTAATGCCATTTTGACCATTGTAATTGTTTCCTGTATCATATAAGCCTTGGAAGCCATACAAATAATCAGATTGTTTGTTACCTGAAGTTCCATAACTGGCACGTAATTTTAAATCATCAACCCATTCAATACCTTTAAAAAAATTCTCTTCACTGATACGCCAGTTGCCACCGATAGACCAGAACGTTCCCCAACGATGTCCAGGTGCAAACCGTGAGGAGCCATCGGTACGAATACTGAATGAAAGAAAGTATTTGTTTAAATAATCATAGTTTATGCGCCCGAAAAATGATTGCATACGCTCGTGATCTTTCTTTGATTTAGTTTCATAAGGAGTAGAGGCCATACTTAATTCAATCATTTCACTATTAGAAAAGCCTGTAGCATGGGCATGAAGCATGGAATAAGTGTTCTTATATGCTTCATAACCGGCCAGCAAACCAATATGATGATCATTAAACAAAGAAAAAGCATAATTCAACGTACTGGTAAATGTGGATGTGATGTCACTAATAGCATATTTGCTTAATCGTCCATCTACTGCCGCACCATTACCATGTTCTGGATTATACCAACGCATTTCATCCATATTGGTATAGTCATAAGAGAAACTGTTACGCCAATGTACACCGAAAATATTCAAATCAATAAATGGACTAATTAATGCCCGATGCGTTTTAGTATTGTAGATATCCATTTTCGAAAAAGCCAGTGTGTTCATGTCATTGAACACAGGGTTCACATAGTTATAAACAGGATTGCCTTTTTCATCATAGATTTTATTAAAATCATTATCCAATTTATAGAGCGAGATAGCATTAGGGACAAAAAAAGCATTGGTTAAAGGTGATGAACCACCTCCACCGCCCGGAGGGGTGTTTTGCTCATTGACTGACATTGTGGATGTTACACCGATTTCTGCCCAAGGCTTAATTTTACTGCTGACATTAATGCGGGCAGAATAACGTGATAAATCCGAACCAACGGCCAAACCATCTTGGTCCATATATCCCAAAGATATAAAATATTTAGATTTGTCACTACCACCACTGATGCTTAAATCATATTGCTGGGTAGTTGCTGTCTTAAACAGTTCGTCTAAATAGTCTGTATTTATCATAGCTTTTGCACCACTTGCCAAAATACCCTCTCCAGTAAAAGGATTAGCCATATTAAAAGGATTGGCTTTATACATATCTTGTACAGATGCATTAGCTGCAATACTAGCTGCTTCGGAAGTCATTCCGTCGCTTATGTTTTGAGTATAGAATCCTTTGTAACAAGTCTTATAATGTTCTGTAGAACTCATTAAATCATAGCCATTGGAAGGTAAATGTGAAGAACTTACTTGAGCTTTAAATTCGATCTTTGCTTGTCCGGAAGCACCTTGCTTTGTAGTTATCATGACAACCCCGTTAGCAGCACGCGAACCATATAATGAAGCGGCAGACGCATCTTTCAGAACCGATATGGATTCTATGTCATTAGGATTCAAATTGGATAATGGATTTACAGAAGTTCCATAACTATCTTCATCTGCGACTTTTGATATATTCTTTGATGAAACAGGAACGCCATCAATAACATACAAAGGCTGGCTGGATGCGGACATAGACCCAATACCGCGGATACGTACTTGGCTTACTGAACCAGGTTGACCTGATTGACTTTCTACTTGTACGCCTGCGGATAATCCTTGTAACGCTTTCTCAAAAGAAGCAGTTGGGACTTTCTCTAAAGCATCCGATTTCACAGTAGCTACCGAACCTGTTAATGAATTTTTCTTAGCAGCACCATACGCAACCACCACAACTTCATCAAGAGTTTCAGTATCGGGTTTCAAACTAATATGTAAATTAGACTTGACATCCAATTCTTGACTCTTCATTCCGATAAAGGAAACTACCAAAGTCTTTGCGGAACTAATTATTTATGTAAATAATTGATAACCAGCATATGTATTACTGAATCTCTTATTCGTTTTCCTTGATTTAAGCCGTTTAAAGAGTATGATAATAATAATTTTCTACCTTTCTTCTACTGAAAAAAGAATTGACTTGCAGCATTCCTGTTCGTTGTTACTCTGTTCATAAAATACCTGAAGTACTAAGATTGATATTTCTCAACTTTTTAAATATTTCAAAACTTCCAAAGATTGTTTGCACTTTAGATTACAAAAGAAGATAGTAGGACATGAAGTAAATTAGCAAACTATTATTATCATTTTCTGATATAGAATTTTATATGCGCATATTATATGATACACATATATGAATTTTGCAGAAATTCAATAACCTTGATACCTATTTTCTACCCGGTTAGGCTGAGATGGAAATATTGTCACATTTTATTTCTTTTAGTTTATCGTATTGCAATCACAACAAAAAATTATCATGTTCACAAAACGATAAACTTTATTAAGAAGATAAGGCTATATTCACTTTTGAAAATGATTCTTCTTCATCTTTATAAGAGATAATGTATAGACAATAGAGTTAATTATCTTTTTTGACATTTTTTCAAGTCTCGTATAATTGTACTTCCCATAACTTCTCCATAAATTTGTGTTGTAGCAAGGTTTTTATGTCCTAATAATTTTTGCACGGTTGTTATATTAGCACCTTTATATATCAATAAAGTAGCATTAGTATGCCTTGCAGAATGGAATGAAAAGTGTTTGCTTATTTTTGCTAATTTGCCAATTCGTATCAGCTCTTTATTTACACTTGAGTTATTTTTAATTGAAAAAAACGAACTCCATTTTCCCTGGTATTTTTGTAATAAAGTTAAAGCCTTACCTTCAAACAGCAAGTTTAAAGGCAATTTCACTTCTGTACCTGTTTTGACAGAGTCAAAGATTAGCCATAATTTTCCATCCATTTTTACGATATTTT
>CATXCB010000029.1 GCA_958366705.1 uncultured bacterium | reverse complement strand
TCTTGAAAACCGTTGTACCGCGAGGTACCCGGGGTTCGAATCCCTGTCTCTCCGCTGGAAAGAATTGCAAAACAAAGAAAATCCCTGTAAATTAATACTTTACGGGGATTTTTTGTTTTTGGTGCATGGCAAAAACAAGCATATCAAAGCATTCTTTCGGTGTACTATTCGGTGTACCTGGTCTTATGCTTACATATGTGATATCTTCATGCTCTCAAAAAAGATCAAGAACTTTTCAAAAAAGACGACGACCTTTTTAAAAAAGAACAGGAACTTTTTTAAAAACGTCTTGGTCTTTTTTATTGTTACCAATGCATCGTAAACCGTCATTCTGTGGAGGTACAGACCTTTCATGCGTACTTTTTGCGGGGAAAAAGCCTAAAACACCCTACTTTATATCAAGTCGAAACGATCTATAAGAAAATGGTATGTGGCTGAAAACAAGTAATTTATGTGGAAATATACTTCAAAACATTGTGAGAGTATGAGAGCATGAATGAGAGCAATTTTTTTTATCCTTACTACATAAACCGTTAATAATAAACCTGTTATATATGCAGTGAGGGCATGAGGGTATACATGGCTCGAACTTTTCTTTGGAATATGCAAAACGGCTATATTCCACGATATAGGAATATATGCCGTTTTGATAGAGGGGAAATTTTTTATGGTATATAATTCCAATAATCCATATTTGTAATGATTTGAACTATAATTTTACGATCTCCTTCTCGTATTTCGTTGGGAGCATTCTGAGATGCATACGATATTTTTGCGCCCACTCCTTTTGCTTTTAACATTTTATTGGGAACTCCTTTCTTTATAAGTGCATTGACTACAGCGTCTGCACGTTTTTGGGATAGATCCATATTGTATTGTGATGATCCTTTTGCATCAGTACATCCTGTGATGAGATATTTTTTGCTTGTGTCTGTCAGCATAATTTGAGCTATTTCATCAATGATAGTAGCTGCTTTAGGAGTTATTTCTGTTTTATCAAACTCAAAATAGATATTGTTGAATAAATCACATAAAACATTGGGCTGGCTTGGAGTTTCTACAATTTGTTTCATGATTATAGGTTTTTCTATAACTTTTTCTATGATTTTTTCCACATATTGAATTTCCGGTTTGACTTTTAGGGATTTACCACCAATGCGCCACATCAATCGAATGCTTCCTTGCCATGAATTGGCTATATGTTTGTATGGCATGATGAGGTAGTCTCCTTGGAGTCCTATGCCAATGTTGTCATTAAGCCACATATTCACGCCTATTCCCAATGAAATAGGGATAAGATTTTGTTTATCTTTCCCTTCTTTAGTATAATCATTTGACAGATTCCATCCCATCTCCTCACTGTTGAATTCTTCCATCCCCTTATAGTTGATCTTAAAATTCTTGTACATATAGTTGGCTCCCATCCGTAGGAAAGGATCAATATAATTTGAATGGAGATATTCACCTAGACGCCACTGTAAACCGATTCCTGCCATACCTAGCCATCTTGATTCTTTACCGTTACGGACAGGATCGGAACTGTAGTCTAATGTTCCTTGTAAATCTAGATAAAAATGAGAGTTAAGTTCACGAGCAAAATATAGATTTCCTCCAAAAATAAAATCTTTTTTATTAGTACCTACAGTGTAACCGCCTTTATTATTAGTATGGAAATTAATGACATTAAAACGTGTCATTTGAAGTCCGGTTGCGCCTATACCTATTTCCCATGCTTTTTTATTATTATCGGCTGCTCCATTCTTTGCATTTTGTTGTGCATTTATAGGTAAACCGAAACATAATACTGAGGTAAAGCATAGTATGAGATGGATTTTATGTATATATATTTTCTTCATATTTTTATTCTTCATAGATAACTTGTACTTCGGGCAACTCATAAGAGCTGCTATAGTTTTCAATAATAAATGTTTTTTCATCCTTTCCTTTTCGGAGATAACCTTGATAATATCTATAGAAATATGAACTGTTGCCACTGTCAATGTATATGGATGAATTTAAAAATGGTGCGAATACTTTGAACGTTGGAACTTCTGCAGAAGATCTGTTATTAGAACTTGATGCTTCTTGTGAGCCAGCTGTTGAGGTATATCTGAATGTGATATATGCCATTTTAAGTTTGCTGGCTTCTTCTTCAGTATATGCTATCGGTTCTACATAGTCCATTCCATTTTCTTTAACGACACGTGTGGTCGATGATTTGTAAATTCTTGTAAAGTCTATTTTTGAAAAATCCAATTCACCTTCAGCAGATGAGAAACTGGGTGCTTCTCCATTGGATATTATTTTTAATTTTAATGTTTTTAGCGTAGGTCCCATTTGATAAGGAGCTAATAAACAAACACCATTCCATTGGAAAGTTTCTCCATAATAAGGTTCTCTAGCTTTTACAGTGTAATAAACGTCACTTCCATCCCAATATTCAGATTGATTGTTTTTGAATTTTCCGGGATTTTCTTGAATGAACCGATAGGTATAAATATAGTAATAATATCCTCCATTATTTGAACTATAACTTTGGTTTGAATATAGTTTTTTGTCTGGCAAAATACTGTTGGGATTATTTTTGTCAGAGACTCTATATGCGTCTAAATTCCTTGAACCACTATTAGGTAAATAAGAAGGGATATTTTGCCATTGGTCTTCCGGATTAACTTTTCGTTGTATATAGAAATATAGATACTGATAATCGTATAATGAATTTGAATTATCGCGGAGGATCATTCTCATGCGTACTCTATTAGGAACATATGTGTTTTTAGCGGATTCTTGCGGCAACTTTCCGGCTAGGGTTACTTCTTTTACCGTTCCCCAGCGTAAGTTTATGTCTTGTATTTCGGGTAAATCTTCTTTAGGTACAATAAACTCTCCGTTTTCATTGGTAATGTAAGTTTTTTCCGCATTGATACCCGGCATGCCTTTTACTTGAGCTTTTGGTGCGATTTGTCCAGTTTCATCATATACTTTATAGAGTACACCTCCATCAGTTGTGCGTACATATTCACCATATTCTGATTGAGAATATTGTGCAATAACATTAGGTATACCCTTAATGATGGTAACTTCTGTTCCCGGTTTTCCTGGTTCTCCGGGTTTGCCGTCTTTGCCATCTTCTCCGTCTTTGCCATCTTTCCCGTGTAGATAGTCATAAAAATCCTTTAACGTATTTTTTTCACAGTCCCATACTCCACCATTTTTGTGGTCAATAAGTGCATCTGTTGTACCGCAAAATTTAGCTAAGTCATTTTTCCACAGTTCATGTGCTGATAAACCATTGCTTCCGTTTATTCCGTCTTTACCAGCTAAATAATTGAAAAAATCATATTCTGAAACTTTGTCAGAAGGCCATTTTTGTCCTGGATTTTTAGGATCATTCATATTGCCTGTTCCTACAGTTTCTTTCCATAGTTCATAAGCGGATTTTCCATTGTTACCATTTGTTCCACTGAGGTAAGTGTAAAAATCTGCCATTGTAATTTTATCTTTGGACCATGCTGAATTATTTTTGTCTTTGATTTTATCATTTTTGACGTCATTTACCCATAATTCGTATGCAGATGCTCCGTTAACTCCTTTTTCTCCTTGAGCTTTTATTCTTGTATCAGTAGTACCTATCCACCAATTTCCGTTATTACCTATATGGGGAGATACGCCATCATCTCCTTTCTCTCCTTGAGCTTTTATTCCTGTATCGGTGGTGCCTATCCACCAGTTCCCATTTTTTATCACCGGGGTAAGTCCGTCCGCTCCTTTATCACCTTGTTCTCCTTTGGGACCTTGCACTGCAATCCCTGTATTGGATGTGCCTATCCACCAGTATCCGTCTTTAATGAAAGGGGTTAATCCATCGCTTCCTTTTTCTCCTTGAGCTTTTATTTTTGTATCGGATGTATTGATCCACCAGTTTCCATTAGGACCAATATAAGGGGATGTTCCGTCTTTACCATTTTCTCCTTTTTGACCTTGAGCCGGAAAATTTGTATCACGATTGCCAATATACCAATTACCATTTTCACCAACATGTGGAGTAATACCATTTTCACCATCTTTCCCTTTTAAATATAAAAAGAAATGTTCCATTGTTGTTTGGTCTTTGGGCCAATTTATATTGCCGCCAGCAACAGATTGTTTCCATAATTCATAGGCGGAAAATCCGTCTTTGCCATTAATTCCATCCTTTCCATCTTTGCCGATAGCTTTGATTTTTGTATCTTTATTGCCGATATACCAATTCCCATTTTCGCCAATATGAGGTGATTCTCCGTCTCTTCCGCTAAGAAAATCCCAAAAATCGGCTTCTGTATTTTTTGAAGAAGGCCAAATGAGCGAAGGGTCATGAGGGTTGGTGACATTACCTTGGGTGATCAGGATTTTCCATTGATCGTATGCAGACATTCCATCTTTTCCTTTGTCTCCTTTTTCTCCTTTAATATAAACTAAAAAGTCTGCTAAATCAACTTGGGTGGAAGGCCAGTTTATATGACCGGTTTCAACTTCTTCTTTCCATATCTCATAAGCGGATTTGCCATTGGTTCCCTGAGGACCTTGGGGTAATTCAAAATCAATACTGCTGCACGAGAAAAAAAATGTGCAAAGTAGCACTGATAATACATAAATTTTGCATTTCTTCTTTGTATACATGACTGTAAATTATTAAAAATGAATTGTTCTTTGTTGTTACATATTGGATAAACTCCGTTCTGCTTTATTGAATATTGTATCGTTGGGGGGCATGCAATTTTATATTTTAGGTTATTCTGCTGTGTGCGATTTACATTATAATAATATTCACATTTTATTTGGGTGCAAAGTTCTATATTTGGTACTAAAAAGAAGTTGCGTATTTAAAAGATTTGTTTGCATATAATCAGTTCTTTCTTTTATATCTGCATAAAAAGGTTTCCTATTTTTCTAAATGTTCGTTTTGGGATAGTTTTAAATGGTAGATGCTTTATATGATTTTACAGAGGGGTATATGTGATAAGTTTTCCATATATTGATGGTGGATTATGATTAGGTTTTGTGATATTTGTTATTATAGATGTATAGAAACTCTTAAAATAGATCCATATACCGAGATCAGGAAACAAACTTATTATTAGCTTTAGTGTGTATGATGGAGATAACTATATTCATAATCTTTAGGATGCGGGATGTTTGTTTAATCGTTTGCAGAAACTGAATATGTTTCAAGAGAAGGTGTATCTCTTGATTCTTCTCCTTTTTTACGTATTTCGTTAGGAGTAGCTCCGATATTTCTTTTACAGTAGGTTGTAAAATGGGAGAAAGTCTTGAAATGATAGTCCAGCATTATTTGTTTGATGGGTAAAGTACTTTTTTTTAATTTGAATTCAATTTCATAAGATGTTTGTTTTTGTAACCATTGATATGGTGTATCTCCATGGAAGTTTTTTTTGAATAACTGTGTGAAAACAGTATCATTATATCCACATAAAACAGCTAGTTCTTTGGCTGTTCTGCAAGCTTTGTAATGTGTCATGACGGATACGAAGAATTGAAGGTCGTTAGATAGCGCATCACGGAAAATGGAGGCAATTTCATTCTTCTTATAGCAAATTTTAAATAATGAGAACAATTCATATTCTTTGGCTCGATGTAAGTCGGGAATTTCTGTTCCATTTTTCATGTAATCGACCAGCAAATCTAAGTAGGAACGCATTAACGGATAAATGGGAAGGACTTCTACCGGTTTTACTTCTTCGATGGATATATCTTGCAGATACTCTATTGTTCTGCTATGTAGATAAGGAGCCACAATATTACATGCATGAATGACAAGTTGTACTTCATCCATTGCCTTGATTTTACATTGATGCAGGCTGCTGATGAAGAAAAATTCATTCTGCATTGCCATCAGAGGCATGGATTCTATATGATCTCTGAATAGGCATAATGATCCTTTTAGAACAAAACAAACTTGAAATTCATGGGTTTCGTTCAAGTTTTGGATAATCTCTCCTTTACTTATATGAAGACACCTGAATTGGCTGAATCTGGATAGCGCAAGAGGATCACGGTATAAATTCTTTAGTAAAAATAGCATTTCCATACATTATAAACATTTTAAGATAAAAAAAGTTTTGATACATCTATCCCGGACAAATATAACTTGATATTTAAAATGTTTTAAAGCTATAGGAGGAATATGCAACTAAATCATTGCTAATATGAAATTGAATCTTCTGTTTAAGAAAGAGTTTATCAACATATGAAATTATAAGGTATTTAAGGCCGGATGCTTTGGATGGTAGCTTATAAAGTGGAAGATGTTTACTGATTTTTTTTATGAGTGAATGTAAATAAGTGATTTGGAATGGAGATAAATCTAAGGATCTTTTTCTTATTGCAATGAACAATAAGGAAATTACAAATAAAAATCCGAATATAAGGCCGCTCATGTGATACTGATTACTAAGTATCGATTATATAAGTATTCCCCATCTTCGGGAGTATGGTTCAAAGTACAAAGCAACCATTGGCATAATGGATTATTTGTGTCGTGGGAACAATAGAAGTAAATAAGGAATGACGGACTACCTATAAGTAGGGTAAGTACTGTCAGAATCTCTATTGTTCTATGATGAAGTGTCTTGTTCACAGGCATTTCATGATGTGTCAATTTAATCATGCTTGCTTTTTTTACAAAATTGGTTATAGAAATACATACTGATAATACCTATTAATGGTGATAATTTTCGGCTTTATACCTAAAAATAAGTACTCATGTATTTTATGATGTATATGATTATCAGTAATAAAACCCCAATTTTTAGGTATTGTGTACTCTTGGTGGCAAGGGTAACTTTGCAACAAATTTGAAAACATAAAATAATAACTATTAATCAATAAAACTAAAGTATTATGAAATTGAAA
>CATXCB010000028.1 GCA_958366705.1 uncultured bacterium | reverse complement strand
TTTTCTCAATAAAAATAATTTAAAAGAAAAATCATATTTATATGTATCAAGAATGAAGCTACTGACTAAAGAACGTCTGTTGAGTGCTCCATCTTGGGAACATCTAAATAGGTGGAAAGAAATTTTTCCAGAGAACGATTTGAATGTTTGGAAATTTAAACAATATTCATTGACTACCAAACTCAAAATAACGATTTTACATTATTTACCCCAATATTTTGGCTATCCATTTTTCTTATTAAGAAGAAAACATGCATAAACTATGTGTATTATGGCTACAAGGAAAAGAACAAGTTTTATTATCAGTTAAAAATCATATTGAATCACAAAAAGAATCTAATAGTACAAAATAATTTTACTTACCTCCCAAAGCCTCAACATATTTGTTAAATTCATAGAATTTATTCATTAAAGATATAAAACAAAAAAATCATTTCAAATCAAATTTATTCAAATTTGATACGCATGTATTTATTAAGCCATTATGGAGATTTACGGCATGATGCGAACATATTTGCAACTCAATCTATTTCTCAAAACATATTTAACTATATTTTTTTCATTACCAACCACATAAGTTTTTCAACCTTAATATTATTTCTTACTATAAACATACTATCACACCAATCTAAATCCTAAATACTAAATTATAAAACAAATACCACCAAATGTCGTTAAAAGAAATCTATAAACTATATCCCCAAAAAGTATGGATACTCACTCTTATCACATTTATTTTTATTTCACGTAAAACTATTTTCAATGTAACGAGAGAGGTAGGAAACTATACAGCAACAATCGATAGAGGATCATCATTAGCATTATTAGGAATTTGTGCCTCCTTACTATTGATAATGCAAAATTCTTCTAAGATTAATAGGATTATCCCCAGAATATCTCCATTTCTAGGATACTATATATTTGCTACCTTAAGTTTTATATGGGCAGGAAACATGGGAACCATTTTATTTAAAGGAATAGAGGTTATCTGCAGTTTTATGGTCATTTGTCTGACACTTTATATAATTCGTTCCTCTAAATTAGCCCTATTATACATCATATATCTTGCAACAGCTAGTACCAGCATGGATATTTTAAATAAATGGATTAAATATGGCTTTGGTTTCTATCATACAAATGCCTATACTATGACAGCTATGATTGCCCTATTATTAATATGTGGAAGCGTACGCAATAAAATACTGGACTTTAAGGAAGTTAAATTATTATTTATTATCAATGCATGTATGCTAATAGCTGGAACCAGTTCAGCATCATATATATCCTTTATTATTGGAATTATTATATTATTTTCCACAAAAAAAAGGAAAGGCATTAACTTAGGAGTCACATTGCTCATTTGTCTTATACTTTATGGAATATACTATTATTACCAAGATTTAGTATTCGACATAATTTTTCATGGCAGATCTACTGAAAAAATTGAAAATGGGTCTGGGCGAAAAGCAATTTGGGAAGCAGCTTTGAAATTATGGGAACAAAGCCCGATAATAGGAAATGGGTTTCTTATCGGTGAACGGCAAATCGTCCATTATATTGGACTCGCTGTTATATCGGCACATAACTCTTTTATTTCAGTATTAGTCAATACCGGAATTGTCGGAATATTAATATTTATACTTTTCATTCTTAAATGGTTTTATAAAGTATATAGTTATCTTAGAACAAACCGATACGCATGCGTCCTATTACCAGCAATGACAGCAACAATTGTAAATTGCAATGCATTTCCCGCCATTGGATCAGATTGGAATTATGTTGCTCCTTCTGTATACGCATTAATTGCTTTTGTCTTTATAAATCTTACAAAATATGAAAATAACATGGGTAACACGAAGCTTTCTTGACTACCGCATTCCAGTATTCAAAGCTCTTAATGAAATATGTGGAAATGAATTGACTGTAATTTACTACAGAGATATTCCTCCACAACGAACTCAAGATAAACTTAAAGCAATTCTAGGGAGTCGAGCTATCGCTCGTAAAAAAGAACTGCGCATAGGTAATCGGCCGAAAATAGATAATGCCTCTAGAGCTAATTCTAGCATCCGCATACCAATTAGTCCAGGATTAATAAAACAAGTAATTCAATCAAAACCTGATGTTTTAATTTCAGACGGCTTTATGCAATGGAGTTATGCTGCACTTATCGTTAGAGCTCTAAAAGGTACACCACATGTGATGTGCTATGAACGAACAAAATACACAGAGCGTTCTGCCGGTAAACTACGTACAATCTATAGAAAATTTGTATCACACTGGATTGATGCAATTGATTGCAATGGAATACAAACTGAAGAATACCTTATTGATATGGGGTTCCCCAAAGATAGAATGACCCACGGACACATGGTTGCAGATGTAAATGGACTTATCCAAGCTGTACAATCTGTATCCCCATATGAAGTAAATACACTACGTAATCAACTAAAATGTAAAGAAATTATGCTACTTTTTGTAGGACAATTAATCCCTCGCAAAGGAGTAAAAGAGCTATTAGAAGCTTGGAATAAATTTAAATATTCAGGCAATACCAATGCAACATTAGTCTATGTAGGAGATGGTCCACAAATGAACGAACTGAAAACAATAATTTCTCAACAACATATTCCAGACATAATACTCACTGGAGGAATAGATTATGATTCCATAGTACCATACTACAAAGCTGCAGATTGTTTTATTATTCCTACACTTGAAGACAATTGGAGTCTTGTTGTGCCAGAAGCAATGTCTTGTGAATTGCCAATAGCAACTTCTAAATACAATGGATGTCATCCCGAACTAGTATACCCTGAGAATGGATGGGTTTTCGATCCATTAAATCAAGATAGTATTGTACAAACTCTTCAGAAAATTATAGATTCCCAAGATAGACTTAGACAAATGGGAAAAGTTTCTAAAGAGATTGTTTCACATTATACTCCAGAAAGTGCGGCAAAAAGTATTATTGATGCATGTAAATTAGCATATAAACATAGACATAAAAAATGGATAGAAAAATAGGAATAGTAGTTGTATCATATCATAATCCCAAAGGTACTGAACGCTACCTGAAAAAAGAATTAACAAAGCTGTCATATCCGTATACCCTAATTGTGGTAGACGTAGATGCCAGTCCTGAATCCAGCAAAAAATTAGCAGATTCATGTGGACTATTTTATCTAGAAGAGAATAGTACAGCAATATCCATCCCACATACAAATAAATATTTAATAAGTTGTAGAAAAAATCTTGGATATGCTCGTGGTAATAATTTAGGAGTAAAATTTCTTAATAAATGTGGTAAATTTACTCACTATTTATTCTCAAATGATGACATAGAAATAAAAGATCCCAATACATTAACAAAACTTGCAGATAAACTTGATGCCGACAATTCATTAGGTTGTATAGGTCCACGAATAATTGGACTCGATGGTCATGATCAATCACCCCATACACGTTATATATCACCATATAGAATGATAGGATGGAATATTTTACCTTTCTTAAGAACAAAAAAAGGAAGGGTAAATATTTTACGACAAAAACCATCTAGTAGTATATGTTATTGGGTATGTGGAGCTTTCATGATGGTCAAAGCAGACTATTTCCTCCAAGCTGGAATGTTTGATGATTCCACTTTCCTCTATTTTGAGGAAGTAATACTAGCAGAGCGATTATTACAAATCAACAAAAAGGTCTATTTTCTAGCTGATGTTGAGGTTCTACACTATGAAGGAGGAAGTAGTAGCAATATTAATCTACGAAAGCAACAGTTTCTCATAGATAGCCAAATACTTTATTACCAAAAATATAAACATGTATCATCTTTTATTATTCACCTATATAGATTTTCTTTTATTATCCACAACCTTTTAATAAAAAAAATCAGAAACAAATCATGAAAATAAAAACACTTACGACATACGATGTATACAATTATGGGGCATCCCTACAAGCTTATGCTTTACAACATTTCTTATCTAATTTAGGTCATGATGTAGAAATAATCAACTACCAACCTTATTATCTAACTCGTAAATATGATTACAAATGGGTAAATCCAGAATCAAAACTAAGTAAATTCATTTTAACAAGAATAGCTTATCGTATAATGAAATATTTACAGAGGCAAACAACATTAGGGAGAAAAAAAGCATTTGACATATTTAATCATCAAATACTCAAAGAGACCTCTGTAAAATATACTTCATATAAGAGTTTATGCGACAACCCTCCTAAGGCAGACTTGTATATAGTTGGCAGTGACCAAATATGGAACGTATTTTATGAAGCTGGGCGTGATCCAGCCTTTTTCTTAGAATTTGTAAAGCAAGGATATAAAGCTTCATACGCAGCAAGTTTCTCTTATCTTGAAATAGATACAGAAAATAAAATTCGTATAAAAAAATCACTAGAAAAGTTTAATGCTGTATCTGTACGAGAAATTCAAGGTCTTAATATATTAAAAAGCATGGGAATAAAAGGGGACTGGGTACTTGACCCTGTATTTCTTTTATCTGAAAAACAATGGAAAAAATTAATGGCCGATGATTTTCCCCAAGAAGACTATCTCTTAATTTACGACTTTGAGGGCAACAAAGATTTAAAAGAATTTGCAAAAGGATATGCACAAAAACATAAATTAAAAATTTATGCTATAGTTGACACATATCCATTACTATATGCTGATAAAAATTATACTAAAGCTGGGCCCAAAGAGTTTATTACATTAATCTATCATTGCAAAGCCTTTATATCAAACTCGTTTCATGGTACAGCCTTTTCTATCATATTTAATAAGCCTGTTTTTGTCTTTAACAGACATCGACATAAGGTGAATTCACGTATGGAAAGTCTAATGACACTTTTTGACTTAAAAATATGTATTCTAAATACAAAAAAAGACTGGGATAACGCATATAATTATCATTTCAACTTCGAAAAAATCAATAAAATTAAACAGCGTGAATTAATTAAATCAGTAAACTATCTAGATAATCTATTAAATAAATGTATTAACAAATGACTTATGGATTTATCAATTATAATTCCCATATACAACGGAGCATTATTATTAAATCGTTGTTTGGATAGCATTTTTAACCAAAAAACACAAAATTCGTATGAAGTAATCTTAGTCGATGACGGAAGCACAGATAACTCCGTAGAATTAATAAAAGCACGAAAAGAACCTAATATTGTGCTATATCAACAGCAAAATGCCGGCCCTGCAGTAGCCCGCAATAAAGGAATAGAACTAGCAAAAGGAAAATACGTAGCTTTTATAGATGCAGATGACTATTGGAATCAAGGATATATTCAGAAAACAGTAAATTTTTTAAATACACACAATGAATGTGTAGCAGTCTCTGTAACTTGTAAAAATATTGCTTCATTTGCAAAATCTGCTTCTTACAACCCTTCATGGATGGATGATTCGAAAAAGGAGAATCCCCTTGTTTTAGAAGATTTTATGTCATATTGGGCTTCCTACTGCCACGTAGGAACTTGTTCAACTACTATGCGGGCTGAACAAGTTCGACTAACTGGAGGAATGCGGACTGATTTACGTGTGACTGAAGATTATGAATTTTGGTTATATTTATCTACGTTTGGCAAGTGGGGCTTGATTCCTGAAGTACTTTACGTAAGTGACGGAGGGGATGTAACACAATCTCAGGGTTGGTTGAGCAAGATGGAACGCCGTTGGAAGAATGCACCTAGTATCGCTGAATGGGAGAAACGTATAATAACACGATTGCCAGAATTAACAATTTCTTATCAGAAAGCACGTGGACGGGTAAGCCGTAACCTAACATATTGTCAACTACTTTCGGACAGATTAAATTTGAGCCGTAAAGAAGCATTACGTTATGGGAAATATTTCATAAAAGACCCTATCGGAAAACTTATGAATCTAGCTAAATATACACCGCTTACTTGGTGGATGCTTGCAAAGTTTTTAAAGTACCGAGAATATCATCGAAATTTATATTAAAATATCATCATGAATAAACGTTTAGAGTATCTAGATTGCCTACGAGGCATAGTAATGTTAATGGTCGTTTTTACTCACGCTTGTGAGTATTTTTGTCTAAACTATAAAGAGTTCTTTTGGCTAGATCATATTTTTAACCTTGTGATGCTTCCCGGCTTCTTCTTTATAAGTGGCTGGTTTACAACAATTAAGATAACACAAGGAGAGATAGTTATTAAACGTTTAAGAACTATACTTATACCAACATTTCTCATGTTTTCAATATATGTTTTCTTTTATTGGGGAAACATGGAAAAATTTAGTTATTGTGTTTCTGGAGAATATAAGTTTGGATATTGGTTTACATTTGCCCTATTTTTAATAAACCTCTTACATTTGGGAACATCATGGACAATAAATTGCTTCAATAAAATATCTGATAAAATTCATATAACATCTTTAATTTGTATAACAGTCTTGCTTGTGCTACTGAAAGATTGGGATTGGAATCATAATGAAGCTTTACTTGCCAGGTGGTTCAGTTTACGACTTGTAGCCATGTATTTTCCATTTTATGTATTGGGTATATGCTGTAAAAAATGGGAATCCTTTTTCCATAAAATAATAAATAATGAATACGTAATTGCGTTAATGATGATTGTTTTTTCAGCAGGGCTTTTAAAGCAGAATGGCGGTTTCTATTTTGGAACTCTAATGGGAGTAGTTGGTGTATTTTTACTTTATCGGCTTGTCTTTTTATACCAAGATGTTTTTTCAGAAAAAACAAAAGTAGGAAAACAATTATGTATTATTGGACGTAATACATTACCAATTTATTTAATTCATTATTTCTTTTTTTTAGGTTTAAGATTACCTGAAGTGGGTAATAGTATTGATATGTATACGCAATGGGGAATACTTACCATAGTGGCCTCATTTCTAACCCTATTAATTGTATATTTTTCACTTGGAATCACTAAACTATTGTCTTTATCAAAACCCTTAAGCCAGATTCTAATTGGTACTAAATAGTCATTCATAAAGACCAAATATTTCATTAATATATTTTTATAAAATACAGATTATATTTTCGTAAATACTTAAACATATTGTAGATTCTTAA
>CATXCB010000027.1 GCA_958366705.1 uncultured bacterium | reverse complement strand
TTACAAATTTATTCTTTTTATACGTAACTGTCAGATTAAGTCTTGACTAATTCATATTAGTGCTCTAAAAAACTAACGGGAAGAATAAAAAACATATTCTTCCTGTCCTTTCTTTCATAGCTTTTCCTGGGTATTTGTTTATTGCTTTCATATTCACATATTTCATTGAGTGAAGTGTGATATAGGGGCTATTCAAAAAGTAGCCCCTATTTCATTAGTTACATATCTGTCTTATCAGAAAAAGGAACGCATATCAAAAATCATCGTAGTCCGTATCTATATGAAAGTTATATACTTTCATTCTAAGATCATATTGAGACTGCGCTTCTTCATGCCATGTTTTGTCATCATATAGGAAGTAACCATTCCCAAAACCATCCCAACCAAAATTTATATAATATAGAGTTTGCCCATTCTTTATTTTGTAACCATCTAATAACATGCAATGCCCTGAACTAGGTATATTTATACCTAATTTTTTCCACAGCCAGCCATTGCTACGCTTTTTACCTGACAAGAATGAAATGCCATATGAATTACGTTTCATGTTATTGCTGATATTACTCCAATCGGTGTCATAACTAAACATCCCTCCCAAATAATCATCCAAGAATCTTACAGCGTCTTTTGTATCGGCTCCGGCAGAACCGTCTTTATTGTATGATACTCCAATATTTTCTGCAATTTTCTTAACAATATTTGAAATGTCATCTTTTTCATTTTGGCCGGTAAATAAAAAGTCATACTCATTTGTCCTTAATTTACTCCAAGAAGTTTTTAATTCATATCCCTTAAACACATTAAAATCATTCTTGAGCACTGTCAATGCCTGGGCTACAGCAATTGGTACACAACCTGCAGCCGCCTGACCATTATCTGCATATTTCCCATTTGATGCTGGTGACTTTAGATTAAAGGGATTTCCTTGTCCCCACGCTACAAAACATTTTGAAGGCACAATATCTCCGTAGTTTTCTGAGCTTCTTGTTTCAGATAAATTCCAATGGGAGTTAATGGAAACTTCTGTATCAATCCGATTTAAAACAGATGTTGCTGATACGCCAATCATAAAGAGGAAAGATTCTGGTATCTTTTCTTGCTCTATTAGTTTTCCATTATTAAACTTTAAATCCAAATTATTGAAATGTGCATAAACAGGTTCTGCCCGTTTATCACCTGCCACAACAACTGTAGACCCGTCTGATATTTTTACAAAATACAGTAAATTCTTGGACTCCTTTATTCCCATTGCCCCCCTTGTTATAATATCTTGTGCATTTATGGAATCAATACTAATAATCCGATAAGTATTATTAGGGGATCTTGTGTTAGGTTCATATAAATAACCATTAACAACTTTTTCTATATCGTTTTTCCCCACGCTGAAATTATTTTCATTTATTGTCGGGGAAATTTGTTTTTGAGAACACTCTTCTTCATTACATGAAAAGAGAAGTGCCAAAGACAATAATAAAAGTAACTTTCTCATATATTTCATTGTTTTAAAGTTATCCCAACAGTAGAAATTCCATTAGGAGTACTGAACCCAAAGGAAATGGCAATTGTTTTTTGTGTATCAACATTCTTATTCAATTGAACTTTATATTTACCCTTTTGTATTTTACTTATGGTCATAAAACTAAAGTCTATTTTTACAAGTATGCGATTCTCACAATGGAAAGTGGCCTTACTCCCGTCAGGAAGTTCGACAACTGTTATTTCCTTTGACATTATTTCTTTTGTAATCCTATATTCTTCCTGTCCCACAATTATAAATCCATACATATTGTAATCACCGCATGCTATCTGAAAATAGGCTTCAGGGTGTTCCGGTGACAAGTCTATGTGACTCGGGGTAATACTTGGCAATTTGTTTCTTTCTTCATCAGAGCAAGAAAACATTAAAATTATTGTTATACATAACAATAGGTATTTTGTTGTATTCATTATGGTAAATATTTGGTTGTATGAATATTTAAAGCCTCAGTCTTGTACGGAGTTCCATACCATTCTCTCCAACGGGTATGTTGAAAACGGGCCGCATTTTTTTTGTTAAAATCCAAGACATAACCCGACACAATTCCATGATTGCCAACAGGCCCTACTACATGTATATAATAATCACTTCCTATTTTTTTATATCCATCCGCCAAGAAGAAACCCGGATTGTGATACGATGTCTTTCTGAAAAAAGTTGGATGTTTTCTATCACGATAACCGGATATATAGGAGATACCTGTTTCCAATCTTAAATTATTCAGTATGTTATACCAATCTGTATCATAAGAAAGACTTGGAATTCCATCCGCACCTGAAAAGAACTTTTTTATAGTGTTAAAAGCTATAAGGCCAGATATCTTAGAATTAGGTATAATTGTAAACATAGGAATTTTGTTGGACATCGCTACAAAATCTTGAAACATATCTCCTTTTAACTGGGAAATATTCAGTTTCTTAGCCTTTTTCCATGATGCTTTCAATGTGTATTTATCAAAGCTCCTAATTTCTACATGATCCGGGATTGCGACACATAATGCATGGATCGTCCACGGTCTTATATCTTGAGAAGTAAAAAGGTTATAGTTGTTATTTTTTTCATTATATGTATATGCATCAGTAAACCTATACGCTAATTTGGGTAAGACTTCATCTTCCCCCGAATTATTTGAGCGAGTAGCTATATACTGGTTGTTGCCATAGTAACTGTTTAACAGGCTGTTGTCTTTTGTTTTATTCTTAACATCAACAATGTAGTTTTCAATCAGAGCTACAACCATATATGGAATGCTGTCCTGTTTTTCAAATTCTCTTTTATCATTAATATTCAGTTCAATGTTTTCAAAATGCGCATAGACAGGTTCCGCTCTCTTATCACCGCCAACAATAATAGTGGAACCGTCAGCTAATTTGACAAAATACAACAAAGTACGAGGAGGATTCGCTTCCGGATCACTCCTTGTTATTATATCTTCTGTATTTACCGAATCAATGGCTACAATATTATAAGTATTATCATGTGATCTGGTATCGGCTGATTTATAGAAAAAATCATTAACGATCTTTTCTATATCACTTCTTTCAACATTAAAGAAACTCTCACTTATTTGCACATTGTTCTCATTTTGTACAAAGTCATTGCAAACATCGTCTTTATTACAAGAAAAAAAGATGAATGCAGATAATAGGAATAGATTTTTGTTCATAGACATTAATTTAATATAATTGAAATAATAGAATGGTTATTATTCTTACTTTTACTATATTACACGTATATTATGAAATGATTGGTTTCCTTTTGCATCTCCCCTTGAAGATTTAAAGTTTTCCACAACTGCATCAAAGACATTTCCAACTCGTTCTATGGGTAGGTTTAAAATCGAAACCTCTTTTCCATAAGGACAAAAGACTGTATTCTTATAATTAAACTTTGAGCTTTTCATTGTTAACATAGCCGAATAACCGGCCTTAACACTCTTTTTCCAAAAAAGTTGTTTCTTTTTAGTTTTAAATTCCACAGCAAAAGAATTACCATTAACGATACGCCCAATAGTCATTTTGCTTTTATATTTTCCATTCTTGATTGTTAATGAAGCATCTTTAAATCCCTTAAAACCTGGCTCAATCGGAGTTGGTTCTGCTGCCCGTGTAGCTGAAACAACTTCATCCAAATCATAAGTAGGATAATCATATTTGGGCCCTCTTAGACTATTACCGATTACAACGTAACCTTTTATATTACCGAGTAAGGACAAATCATTATCAGTGAATGTAAAATAAGGGGTAACGTCGAATAAGTCAACTGTATTAAAAGAAAAAATATCTGAATATTTATCCTTGTACGTATTTATCATCTCTTGTATTAAGTGAGAATCATCACTTTCCATATCAAATATTTTATCGAGCTCCCTATCTGCCTGCTCCCATAAAATATACGCCCCTTCAAAGCCCAACTGTTGAAAATAAGTAAATCTTTCATTTTCTGTCATGTTTTTAAGCTGCCGGAGTGTCTCGCTATACACCTGTTCATCTTTAAAATGAAGAACTGGCATATTCAAGTACTCACTAACACTTCTCGTTTCTTTTACCCACATATCCATTGTCGAAACCTCAACATCCGGTATGGTTTCTTGTGCAGAACCGATAAATTCATTTTCGCTATTGCAAGATAACAAGCTTACAATCATGCATGCACTCAAAATAAAGCCAAAAATCTTTTCAATTTTCATAGTGTATGATTTTGTATTAAACAATTATTTTATTTAAAAGGCTTTACCTTAACAGTAACCTTTTCCGTTTTATTAGCATGGTTATAAAACACATTACTACAACTTTGAAAGATGATCAAACATCCGAACAAAACAAATACTATTTTCTTCATAAATGATACTTTTTATTTAAACAATCCATATATTATTTCTTGTAACAATCCACCAAAATCCATTTCCACTTTATGCTTTTTAAATTTATAGTAAGGCATTAAGATAGGAGTAACTCCCCCACGTTCAAAAGGATATTCACGATAACCCCTTATACCTAATTCCGTTCCAAAAGAATCCGTTATATCGAAAGCAACACTGCCTCCGTAGTCATTACGGCTGAATGAAGTAACAGGAGTAAATAAAAAACCGCCAAATACATGCAAACTCATTCGGGAATTAAAGGAATAAGAAAGTTTACCCGATATACCAAATGTTTCATCCACATGGCGAGGAGTACTCAACTTCATTGCATGCAATGCAACATCAGCAAATAAATTATCTGACAATGATTTGTTATATCCAATAGCAGCATAGTTAAAAACACCAATACCAATTAAATTCATTTGGCGTCCCATGCCGTAAACGTGACCATTCCACAATGGGGCTATTACCCCCGACACATTATATTCCCCTTTATGTAAAGGACTTTGGTCTGTGTAAAAAAACGGCCCACCCTTCTTGAATTGAAGAGTAACACCAGAATTTGCAAAAATAACAGAATTTTGATATTCCCAAATAGGATATTTAACCGAATCAACTGCAAAATCTTTGTGAAAACGCAAATACCGTTCTCTCACAGGATTCATATTACCCCACCTTTCCTCTTGACCATACGTATCAAGAGGAAAGTAAAACAGCAGCATAATGATCCAAAATACAACAAATGCTGCAAAATTAATTAATGTAGTCACCTTTCTATACATATTAATTGTCATCATTATGCCCAAAGCATGAAAATAAAAGCATAACACACAAGGGCCGTAAATAAATCTACTGTCAATTCACATTTCTGCGATATTTATTTAAATGATTAATCAGATTTTTGCACAATCTTTTTACACAATCCTTTAACAGATAGTATAAACAGGAAAACTATTACGAAGCATTTTGTATAATATTCCTGTTCGAATAAATCAACAAGCAGTGGGATCATTATGAATGTTGATAGACAAAAAATCGTTATCAGAGTGCTTTTTTTCATGTTTTAGCAAAAAGTAGCAACTCCTACCAAGACACCGCTCCACCCACCTAAAGCGGTTCCCGATACTGTACCGATAACAGATAGTGCGAATACCAACTCCTGCACCACCAACCGCACCCTTTCCGGATTATCCATTGAAATATTTATCACTTCTTGAGGGTATCTCTCAAGAAGAACATGATTAGAGCTACCCGTTTCTTCAACTGTATCATCGGAACATGAAATTAAAAACATAATTGGCAAAATTAATAAATACACATACTGTTTCATTATTAATATAATTAAGTTAATACTGAATATGTTAAAAATCAAAAGTACCATGTTTATAAGAGGATCGAGAAGATTTATAATAATCCTCACCCGGGGTCTGGGGTTGTATGAAATCCTGTCTGAATATTTCCGTAGGATTATCTGTAATTAAATTTGCATCATGGGTATATATGTTAAAATAACACTCTGGATCTGCTGTTTGGTTATATGGTCCTTCTCCTACAAAAGTAAATTTGTAAAAACCGATTTTTTCCCCGTCTTTTCTGACCGTAAGAAACCATACATTACCAGTACTTATCGTTTTAAATCTCAATCCATTTAATGATGAATAAGTTTCCTCTATAAACTGATCATTCAAATATGTCTGCTTTTTACAGATAAAAGGCAACTCAAATTTCCCACCTTCAGCTGGTAGAACAAAAGGATTCTGCTCCGAATGGATTTTATACACAAATGTCAACTTCCCTTTATCTATAATTAGGGGAATTTTTTCTACTTTTATACCATTAATAGTAGAGTAAGAAATTTGTAGATCACCATTCAAAATTTTATCTTCCTTATTAATATTTGAGGTTATATTTAATACAACTTGATCACCCTTTATTTTTGTCTCTATATCAGAAAAAAGAGTTTTATCAAATTCTATCAAAACATCCTTGGGAATAATCGGAACCTCTGAATCTAAAATATCATCTATCAATGTTTTTTGAATAATTGTAAAAGTAATAGTACGTTTCTCCCCAAAACAACTAAATGGTTTAGATACGTTCTCACTTGGCAGCAACTGATATTCAAAAATTTTATTATTTTCTTCTTTTTCACAGGAAAATAATGCTAAGGAAACGAACAGAAGATTGAATATTTTTTTCATATTAATACAGTTTAGTCTTTGCAAATTAAAGGATTTTTCCTGTACAATAAAATACCAATTAATTGGTATTTTATTACAAATAACCATTCAATTTCATTATTATGCCCAAAGTATGAAAATAAAAGTATAACATACAAGAGCTGTAAACAAATCCATTATCAACACAATAAAATAAATCGTTTTTGCATCTTTGCGATATGTATTTATGCAAAATCATACAAATTTCTTTATCAGTAAAACACCCATTAATTAGTATTTCATTGACAAAATGAAATATACTTTAAAAGCCAAAAGTTATATTCAATTCATAACCTAAATGCCTATCCAATATAAAAATAATGCGTTTAGCACCAAGATACAAACAGAATAACACAAAATCAACCTCTAAAGGAATGTATTACTATTATAAAAGACAGAATTATTCGAGAGATTCCCTACTCTAAAAAAGTTAAAGAAAGAAAATGATTTAAATAAATATTAGTATAACAATATCATCAACAACACAATATCCCCTTTTCAAATTATACAATAAATAATAGTTAAGCAACCAAAGACAGTGCAAAGCCAAATAAGTAATAAAAGAACAAAGTATTAAAGGCTCAGTTGTAATTCTTGGGGGATTAATATTTGTTAATTTCCCTTTATGCATAC
>CATXCB010000026.1 GCA_958366705.1 uncultured bacterium | reverse complement strand
CTTTCAAAATGTGAAACTCGTTTACAAAACGGGAAACTCGGGTGACTATTGAGCGCAAAAAAAATTATTACTAATGGTCAAAATGGACTTTTATATCCTGTAGGAAATGTTAAGCTTTTAGCAAATACGATTGAAAAATTGATATATAATAAAGAGTTATATAATAATTTGGAAAAAGGGATGAATAAGTGGTGTAATACAAAAGGAAAGGAGTATAATAAAGAATATTGTTTGAAAAAGATAATGCAGGTGTTATTCGAAGCAAAAAAATGATTCGCATAGGATTGCCTAAAGGGAATGTGTACGAGAAGTCGAAACAATTTGTCGCAAATATTATTGGTCAAAAAGTTCCAAAGGGTAGGTTGGCAATTAAATATGATTGCTATATTTTTTACTTTTTGAAACATAGAGACATACCCGTACTTATTGAAAAGGGGATTTTAGATTATGGAATTACATCTGATGAATGGCTGGAAGAAACAGGAGCACAATTGTTGCGAATAAAGGAACTTGACTGGTGTGATACGAGTATATCTTTAATTGTTCATAAAGATAGCTTCGGACAATTAAAAAATTGTGTATCAGAATATGTTAATATTGCGAGAAGGTATTTTAAAGATAATGAAATGGAGATTGAATATGTATCAGGATCTTGTGAGGCATTAGTTCCAACAGAATTTGATTGTTGCATTGGCTGTGTTGAAAGTGGTGGAACATTAAGTCAAAATGATTTGATTGTAAGAGAAACATTATTACAATCCAAAATAGTATTAGTGGGAAAAGAAAAAATTAATTCTCACGAAATGAAAATGATTTATGAAAAAATATAGGGAATGGTGTTTTATGAATGTTTTTATTACAGGAGCAAATAAAGGAATAGGACTTGCAATTACGAAAAAATTATTAAATAGTGGATATCAAGTGATAGCTGTATCACGTTCTGTCGATAATTTGACATCAATGAAAAATACAAATTTAATAATATATCAGGCAAATTTGGAGAATGTTAACGAGATTGATCAAGTTTTAGAAGATTTAAAGAAAAAAGGAATAGTTATCAACGCATTAGTTAATAATGTGGGAATAGGATTGTTTAAGGAAATTAGAGATATTTCTTTAGAAGAGTGGGAAAAGGTTATTAGAATAAATTTAACAATCCCATTTTATTTGATTCATAGTTTAGTGGATGATATTGGTAAAGAACCTTATGGGAAAATAATTAATATAGGTTCAGATGCTGATCATATGCCATTTGAAAATGCAAGCGTGTATTGTGCAACTAAATTTGGGCTTTTTGGAATGACAGAAAGCTTAAGAATTGAATTGAAAAAAAAGAATATTGGGATTACTACTATAAGTCCGGCAAGAGTTGATACATATTTTAATAATAAGAAACCAGGTTGTCGTCCTATATCATTGAAGGCGGATGATGTAGCTGAACAGGTTTATTTTGTATTAAAACAAAGAAGTACTTGTAATATAGAACAGATTAAACTATCATCAATATTAGAATAATAAGGAGGAACAAAATGAATACAAAATATGATGTTAATATTGATTTAGCTAATGAAACAAAAAAGGAAATGGTAAAAACGCTAGAAACTGATAATGAGAGAGTCTTAAATAAAGTGGGGGCTTTTGCAAGTC
Source organism: uncultured bacterium (assembly GCA_958366705.1). GTDB lineage: Bacteria > Cyanobacteriota > Vampirovibrionia > Gastranaerophilales > Gastranaerophilaceae > Zag111. Next base: position 9,988 of record CATXCB010000026.1, on the reverse strand, counting down.
TTTATGATATTAGATACGATGAATATAAAGAACCTGTATTAGTCCTAAAAACAGAAGAACCTGGTTCTAAGCAGCTTATAGCAGTAAAATATGATAAAATAGAAAATGTTTGTTATGATATGATAAATCATTTAATTAATGATTGTATTGTTATGGGGGCAAAACCTCTTACTGTACAGGATGCAATTATATGTGGGAAAATGGATAAGGAAATTGTTTCAAGAATTGTAAAGGCGGTATCAGAGGCATGCAAAAATCAGGAGTGTGTACTTACAGGAGGAGAAACATCTGAACAACCGAAAGTTATTGGAGAAGATACATATATTTTAACTTCGAGCATTGTTGGTATTGTGGAAAAAGAAGATATTATAGATGGAACAGAGATAAAAGAAGGAGATATTGTAGTTGCTTTAGAATCTAGTGGTATTCATACAAATGGTTATACATTAGTGAGAAAAATTATGGAAGATAATCCGGAAATTATGAATGAATGTCTAGGTGAAAAGACATTTATTGATGCAATTTTAGAACCACATAGATGTTATTATAGGGCACTTAAAGATTTATTTGGTAAGCCACATTGTATTCATGGATTGGCACATATAACAGGTGGTGGAATATGTGAGAACTTAAATCGCATTTTACCTTCAGGATTAGATGCTAAAATTGATTTGGAATGTTATAATGTCTTACCTATTTTTAAGTTGTTAAGAAAATATGGTAATATAAGCGACGCAGAAATGTTAAGAACTTTTAATTTAGGGGTTGGAATGACGCTTGTGACATCTAAAGAATATTTGGACGATGTTATGCAACATCTACAAAATCATGGCATTAATTGCAATGTGATAGGCGAAATTGTAAAAGGCAATCAGAAAGTAATATGTGAAAACAATTTAGTTTGGTAAAGCAGATAATTGGGTTTTGTTGATGAGATATTTTGAATCAACAAAACCCAATTTAGAAAGGGGGCAAAGATGAATAATATTGATGAATTAATCGAATTGAATTTATATGAACCAATAAGTAGATATTTAACGGTGTTAGAGGAAGAAAATGATATAATAAAAAATTTAACAATTAAAATATTATTATCTTTAAAGGCTGTGGATGATGTTTTGCGTTATAACTGCAATAATGAATATCATTTTTATATTAAAGATGATGTAACAATATACAATTTATTGCTGAATGTGTTTCCAGAAGAAAAAATAAAGAAAAAAGATTTTGATAAGGCTATGTTTATATTAGATTTTTGCAAACTAATATATAGATTTACATGCGCAAAAAAATTTAAAGAAAATAATATTCATATTTTTCAATTACGTTTAAATAGTTGGGGTAGAGAGTATGTACAGAATTATTTGGAAGATTTGAAAGATGATTACTTTACATTTAAAGACTACTTAAGTACATATTGCGAAGAGCAGAAAGAAGATTATAAGGAATTAACAACAATATTACTAGGAGATTTAAGCGAAAATGAATTATTGCATATAGATGAATTAAATACTATGTTAGAAGTTAAATTATTATCATGAATAGGGGGGATAGAAAAATGAATTTTGATACAGAATTTATAAATTGCGTTGATGAAATACAAAGAGTGGCACTTGAGATTTATGGGAAATATGATCTTGAAAAATCAATGCTTTGGATGACTGAAGAATTTGGAGAATTTTTTAAGTCCATAAGAAAAGAAGAAGATCAGAAAGATATAGCAGGAGAAATGGGAGATTTACTTGCTTGGATATTTTGTATAGGAAATATTTTAGATATAAAAGTGTCAGATGCGTTAAAATTGACTATGGAAAAAGAAATAACAAGACAGTTAAGAACATACAATAGACTGAAGTATGCAAAGAATATAAAATATGTTAAAGATGTTGATATTAAATAATTGTTAATCGGAATAAAAATATATAATTAAAAACGATTTTATTAGAGAAAGGGGTATTTGGTAAGTATGAAAAAAGAATATGATGTAGTAATGTTAGGTTCATTGATTAAAAGGACAGATGAGGAAGATAGTATTCTTAATAAAGCTATAGAGGAGGGGGTAAATTGGATTGAAGTTGGTGGAATTTTATTAAATCATAGATTGAGTGGATATTTTTATAATAATGTATCAAATCAAAATCTTCAAACTATTCCAGAAGAAATGAGGAAAAATTTAAAGGCACTTATCAAGGGGCAAGAGATAGAACAAATACGTTTATCTAAATATATTAAGGAAATAGATGCTGCACTTAAAGATACATCAATAAAATATGCGGGATTGAAGGGAATTATATTTGGTGCAGGATTATATAAGGCTGGAGTAAGACGTTCAAATGATATCGACTTATTAGTATATGAAGAAGATTTGGACAAATTAGATTGCATTTTTAGAAAAATTGGATACATTCAAAGTTTATTACCAGATGGAAAGTTAATTGAAGCTTCAAGAAAAGAAAAGGTTATTCAAAGGATGAATTATCATGATCTTGTTCCTTATGTAAAAATGGAATCGGATGGTATGGTTGTTGTGGATATTAATTTTTTGTTTGATAGTAAAGATAATTTGGTGGATGGAAAAGTATTTAATAGGGGATTACATATATATAATGGAGAAAATTATAGTTTTAAGGGGCTGGATATAGAGTCTAACCTTGCATTCCTTATTGTGCATTTTTATAGAGAAGCCGTAAATGATATTTGGATAAAAGATAAAAGAAATCTAGTTTTATATAAAATAGTAGATATTATTAATTATATTAGATTTTATTATGATAAAATTGATATTTATGGATTCTGTGATTTGCTAGATGAATTAAATATTATTGAGAAGGCAATATATACATTTTTTATAATCAGGGAGTATTATAATGATGCTTTTATAAAAAATTGTTTAGAAATAATAGCTGAAAAGCATGAGGATATTTATAAAAAATTGGAACAAAAGCAATCTAATTATATTACATATCACCAAGAGTCTTTTAAATTAGGTGAATAACATTGAAAATTATGAAGAAAGGAGAACCACTTTTGTAGGTGGTTTTGTAAAAAATGACGAGAGTAGAAGAAGTAGTATGTAGAGTACATACAAAAATTATGAGAGAGCAAGGAATTGATATGGAATCCTCTCCAGATTTGGCGTTCACAAGAGACAATGGAATAGATTCTTTAGGTATTGTAAATATGATTTTAGATATAGAAGATGAATTGAATATAGAATTAGATGGCTGTCTTCAAGAAATAAGAGAATGTCATACAATAGCTGATGTGATAAAAGTAATAGAAAATTACTGTGATACAATCTAGATATAATCTACAGAAAGTATACAAAGTGAAAATGGGTACGAGGAGGGTGTATGATAAATAGATCAATTAAATTAGATGAAAATGTTGATTGGGTAGAATTTAAGAAAATTATAGGCTTTGTTTCTGAAAGTATTGTTTCATATGATATAAAAGAAAATTGGATTAACCTTGAAATGAAAGAATCTGCTGATATAGATGTTATAATTGAGCAAATAGTTGACTTATCACATAAATATATTGCTAATAAAAATCTTCATAAAGATATATTTTACAATAATGCTAATATAACTCAATATCATACACAGGTAGAAGATATTTTTTATTTTGACGATGGAATGATATCATTATCGAATAAAGCGTTATTTTTATATGAATTTTTTAATGATAGGTTTTTGAATATGGTATATAGCGAATTTAAAGGAGAATGTGATATTGTTGAAAAGTTATATCCTGTATTGCTGCCTATCTCTGCATATAAAAAAACAGGATATTTAAAAAGAACACCACAATATGCTATGTTTTGTTGTTCTGTATGTGAAAATATGAATGTTCTTAATGAATTAGATAAGAGGATGGAAAATAATTATAAAGATATTATAAGGAATCCTGAATATGCATTATCGCCGTCAGCATGTTTTCATGTTTATGAAGAGTATAAAAACGCTACATTGCCCAATAATACAATTATTACATTTACACAAAGTGTTTTTAGAAATGAAGGAAGATTTAATTTTTCTGAATATGGTCGAATGCGTGATTATCATGTAAGAGAAATAGTGTTTATTGGAGATGATTTATTTGTTGAAAATTCAAGGGAACGTATGATAAAAGCATCAGAAGAGTTGATAAAAGAAATGAATATAAATGCAACAATTACTATTGCAGCAGATCCATTTATTTTACCTAAAATGCAAAAATATAAGAAGATACAAATGATTGATAAAAGTAAATATGAACTAAGAATGACATATGATAAAAAAAATGATATGTCAGTGGCATCATTTAATTTACATGGTACGGCATTTACATCGCCTTTTAATATTTCAGTTATGAATAAGGAAACGGTAACTGGATGTATAGGTTATGGATTAGAACGTTTTGTTTTGGCTTTTTTGGCTCAATATGGAGATAATATTGATAAATGGCCAGCAATGGTTAGAAATGAATACGAAAAGAAGGCATAATGTTTTGAATGGAATTGAGAAAGAAATAAAAATTATATTAGATGAAAAACAATATTTAGAGGTTATGAATAGTTTCCAATTTAGTGAATCTTTTGAGCAAATAAACTATTATTATGCAAATCGTGAAATTATAGAAAATAATATAACGATTCGTATAAGAGAAAAATTGGGACAAATGAAATTACAACTTAAAATTCCACAGAAAACAGATAAAGCATTACATATAAATAAGGAATATGAAAAAAAAGTTAATAGGGTATTACAGCATATATCAAAGGAGGAAATATATGAGTTAAGTGGATTGCATTGTAGTAATGATGTGAAATTATTAGGAAGCTTGAAGACAATAAGATGTATATGTAATACGTTTCCAAATGTCAAAATAGCTTTGGATAAAAGTTTTTACTTTAATAATATAGATTATGAAATAGAAATTGAATATGTTGATGAATTATCAATAGATATTGTGGATAGATTAAAAATGCTTGATTTGCATTTGGATAAAGATGTAAATGGAAAAAATAAAAGATTTTTAAGTGCATATAAAAAATATAATTAAGAATAACATTAAGGGAATTTACAAAAAATTGTAAATATCAAATTATGATGAACAAATAAAGGAAAATGCACAAAAGCAAATCAAAGTTAAAATTAAGGAATGGTAGTATGATTGAAAAGAAAAATTTAAATTTAGAAAAACCAATATTAAAAACATGGTCATCTGAAAGTCATTTTATGTCTATGATATTGGGTATGGAAGGTTCAAAAGATTGGATTGCAAATAATTATATTCAAATGATTGGTCAAAATATGTATGGAATACAAAAGACAGTGTTTTGTTTTTTCCCAAAGCATGATCCGTTTTGTGAAGATACAAATATAAATGTGTGGAATTCTTGTCCTTTTTTAGATACTAAATATGTATCAAGTAGTTATGTAAAACAAAATTTTCAAGATATTATTGAATATATAAAAAATGCAATTAATAATGAATATTATATATATTTGTTTTTGAAGCAAAACTGCTTAGATACAAAAATAGAGGGAATGGATATTCATAAAACATTTATATATGGATATGATGATGAAAAAAAACAGGTTTTAGTAGCAGATCATTATGATAATGGACGCTATGTAACAGATGTTATACCTTACAATAAATTTAAAAATGCATTTGAACAAGCATATAATGAAGGAAATTTAAAAGATAATAAAAGTTTAACAGATAAAAAAATAGTAATTTGTAAAAAAATACCATATGAATATAAGTTTGATTTGGAGTGGTTTAAAAGACAGCTTAAAGATTATATAAATTCAGAGTATACATTTAGTTCTTTTTCACCATTTTATATGAATGATTCAAGTGAATTTGTATTTGGACTTGAGTGTTATGAGATGATAAAAAGATATGTAAATACAATTATAAAACAATCAGGAAATTATAGAAAAGACACGAGGGTGTTTACATTTTTGGAAGATCATAAAAAAATGCTATTATTTCATATTAAATATTTAATTAATAAAAAGATATTAATTGATAATGGAGATATAGAATTAGTTGTAGAAAAATTGGCAAATGATTCTGAAACAATATTGCTTTTGTTTATGAAATATATAATGTCGGGGAAAATTAATATTTTAGAGCGTATAATTCTGATGTTAGATGAAATGAAAGAAGAAGAAAATGTTATTTTGAAGAAAATACTTAATTTAATATAAAATATGATTATTTAATCGATAAAAGGTATAATTGATTATGAAAAATAAATTGGGATGTTGCTGCATAAAATATTCTATGTATTTTATAATTGGTTTGGTCTCTTCTTATATATTGGCATTGATTATAATTAAGGGAAATACCATTATTGCTAATTCTATTGACAATATGCTGGCTGGGGAAAAAGTTGAATATATTAATTTTATTAGGGAGATGTTTATACTAATAATAATAGGATTTATTGTAGCTTTTATTAAAAGTTTTACAATTTCCGAGTTTTCTATAAAAACATTGAAATACTATAAAAATTTATTGGCAAAAAAAATATATCATTTAGAATATAGATTTTTTGATTCACATAGTTCTGCAACTTTGCTTAATAAAGTTAATTCTGATATTGTAGAAATAGAAAGTCTTTTGAATGAAAATATTCCAGAAATATGTACTAATTTAATTACAATGGTAACATATGCGATATATGTTGGAAGACTTAATAAAGGACTGTTGATTTTAATAACGATTTGTTATCCTGTTATATTATTTTTTACGAATAAAATTGTGAAAAGAATAGAAGAACTAAAAAAAATATACAAACAAAAAACAGATGTTATTACAGAAATTTCACAAGAATGTATTAATGGTATGCTTGTATTAAGAACTTTTGGACTAGAAGATTATTTTCAAAAAAAGATGAACATAGCAGCTGAAGAATTAGTTGAGAATGAAGAAAAGCGAGTACGTATTTCAAATACAGCTTTGATTATTAGAAAAATGTTGCAATGGCTACCAAATATAATTTGTGCTATTTGTGCATATATAATAACAATAAACGGAAATATTAGTATGGGAGAGTTGGTTGCATTTCTTATAATTTTGCAGAAGTTTGTGGATGCATATGTAGGAGTACCATTTAATATAATTGATGCGTGCGAGAATATAGTATGTGTAAAGCGCATAGAAGAGATTTTTTTACAAAAAAATGAGGAAAGTGGTATTGAATGTAAAGGCATTGATACGGAGATAGCTGTTGAATTTAAAGCGGTATCTTTTTCATATACAAATGAAAAAGATATAATTAAAGATATGTCATTTAAAATCAAAAAGAATTCTAAGGTGGCATTTGTTGGTGAATCAGGAGGGGGAAAGAGTACAATTTTCCATATTATATGTGGGTTTTATCCAATAAGAACGGGTAAATATAATTTATTAGGAAGAGAATTTTCAAAATGGAATATTGAATATGCTAGAGAAAATATTACACTTGTATCACAAAATGTTTTTTTATTTCCTTCAACAATTAAGGATAATGTAAGATATGGAAATCTTAATGCCAATGATGATGATATTATTATAGCATGTAAGAATGCACAAATTCATGATTTTATTATGAGTCTTCCACAAGGATATGATACAGTTGTAGGAGAAAGAGGTATTTTATTATCTGGTGGTGAACGTCAACGGATATCTATAGCAAGAGCCTTTTTAAAAAATGCACCTATATTACTTTTGGATGAACCGACATCGGCAGTAGATGTTGCAACTGAACAATTAATATCTAAAGCAATAGAAAAATTATCGTTTAATAGGACATGTATTATAATAGCACATCGATTATCGACTATTAAAAATGTAGATGAGATTATGGTTGTGAAAGATGGAAGCATTGTAGAAAAAGGACAACATGAATCTTTACTTGGTAGCAATGGGGTTTATTCTAAGATTTATGGAAAAGAAGTAGGGAGGTAATATGGAATGAACCAATGGAAAATATTTATCAAGACGATAAATATTATGGGAAAACGATGCTTTCTGTACTTTTTAGGTATATTATTTATGAGTATAGGATGGTCATTGTTTGCTATTATGACTTCACTGCTTATGAAAAATGTTGTTGATGCTGCAGAAAATGGAAATGCAACAAAAATACCACTTATCATAATTGGAAATATTATATGTGGGTTTATTTCTTTAGTAATATATCGTGGAGCAGCAATACTATACAATGTTGAAGCAAAGCGAGCATATGCAAATTTATGTAAAAATGTTTTTGCAAAAGAAATAAAATTGCCGTTTTCATATTATGAAAAACATCATAGTGGAGAATTTATTTCTAAAATATCATATGATTTGGAAAAAATGGGAAGTATTTATAGTTCAAGACTACGTCGAGCAGTAGCACCAATTTTACAAGTAATAGTTTATTTGATACCAATGTTTATTTTAAATTGGCAAATTACAATATGCTTTATATGTGTAAATGTTTGTATGTTGATTATAAATACTTTTTTGATTAAACCAATAAGAGATGTATCAAAAAAAATATCTAACAGTAATAGAGATATGACAGAGAAAATGTCTAATTTATTACAAGGTATGGAACAGACTAGGATGTATTCGGCAGGCAAAGAAACAATAGAAGAATTTATTAAAGAAAACGAAAATTTTACAAGGCAAAGCCGAAAAAAATTTTTGTTTATGGCTTTACTTGAAAGTAGCAGTAAAGGATTTGAATTGGTATGTGCACTTGCATTTTTGATTATAGGTATTTATTTTACGAATAATGAATATACAACTTTAGGTTCGCTTACTGCAATTTATTCATTATATGGGGTATTTTCTTTTCAATTTTTACAATTAGGAAAATATTTACCTGAGCTTATAGGTTGTTTGGTTAATGCGCAAAATATCTTTGACTTTATAGGTGAAGATATAGAGCCTAATTGTTGGTATGAAGATATCAAATATGAAGATATAGATAATTATTATGTTAAGAAAAAAATAAAAGCTGAGCAAGAAATTATCATAGATAAAATAGATTTCTCTTATAGAAAAGAGCTAAAACTTCTACATAATTTTTCTATGAATATTAATAAAGGAGAATGTATTGCAATAACAGGTCAATCTGGATGTGGAAAATCAACAATTTCCAAACTTTTACTTGGGTTATATAAAGTAGAAAATGGGATGATATGGATTGATGGACAACCTTATTTAAAAATTAATAATATGGAAATTCGACAAAAGATTGCATATGTACCGCAAGAACCATATTTATTTAATGATTCTATTAAAGAAAATATTCGAATTGGAAAACTTAATGCAACTGATGAGGAAATAGAAAATGCTGCTAAAATAGCACATGCACATGAATTTATAATGAAATTTGAAAATGGTTATGAAACAATGGTAGGTGAACGTGGAAATAAGCTATCAGGTGGTGAACGTCAGCGAATAGCTATAGCACGAGCAATTATTAAAGATGCACCTATAATTCTTCTTGATGAGGCAACATCAGCTCTTGATAATGAATCTGAACAATTTGTTAATGAGTCATTAAAATCTTTGATAAATAAAAAAACAATTATTATGATTGCACATAGACCATCGACAATTGCTTTGGCAGATAGGAAAATAATAATGAAATAATTTTTTATTTTTGTATAATAGATTTCGTTATATAAATTTAGTAATCTAAATCAAATATATCTTCAATCAGTAGGTTAAAATACTTAGACACCCTGAGCATAAACTCGGCAGAAGGGAGACCGTTTCAAGTTTTGTGTAAACGTTAAAAACTGATATAAGATTTGTGAATAGTTACAAATGGGCAGAGCCGATTTTCCGGATTCTGCCCATATCTGCATTATACAGGAGTTTTTGGGTATGTCAATAAAACCTGCCTAAAGCAAGCTGTTTTTACAGGTTGCGTCCGATTAGACGTTCTTCAAAAGTAAGCGCCAAATAATCCGGCGGTACCTATAAATTTACCCCAACCTATTTTCGG
>CATXCB010000025.1 GCA_958366705.1 uncultured bacterium | reverse complement strand
GGAGCGGTCTTGAAAACCGTCGAACGTGCGAGCGTTCCGTGGGTTCGAATCCCACCTCCTCCTAATTTTAAAAGAGCCAGCAAAGGCTCTTTTTTTGTGTTTACTATGTTGAAAATTGTAATTTAACGGGACATTTTATCTGAACGCATAAAAAGATTATTCGTCAAAGTTGGCTTTGTGTTTAAGCTTTAGCGGTCGGAAGTAATCGTTTTACATGTTACAAAACGGTCTTTTCTTGGTCATCATTGTCCGATTACTGTCCAAGAATTGTCTTAATTTTTCTATTTTAAAATCAATGTTATAGCCTATTTCGTCCTCATAATCTAATTTGTACGGATAAAACGATTATTTGACATTTGAAGTAAATAAAGTCCGGTTCCTCTATTGAATAAAATTATGTCCTAATGATACAAAAGAAGGAAAAAAGGAACACCTTTCCGACTTTAGAGTTAATCTGTATGTATGGACGATTATATAAGTATTAATAAAATTGCAGAATTAAAAGGCTTAAAAAGTACCCGAGCTATAAGACTTGCAATCAACCAAGGTAAATATATTGCAAGAGAAGTTGAAGTAAGAGGCGGAAAATCGTATGAAATTCTTTATTCTTCATTAGAGCCTGATATACAAGATAGATTAGATAAAGAAGAATTAAAAACAACATCAATTATTCCGTTTGAAAACAAGGTGAATTTTGTATCAGAAAATGCAAGATTAACAGCACTTGCAAGAGTGGATATAGTAACTGCCTTGTATAATATTCGTAAAAAATATTCGACTAAAAAAGAGGCTGATTCAGTATTTTTAGATTTATATAACAGTGGAATGTATTTGCCACAAATATATAAGTTTGTTGGTTCAATTTCGATAGGTACACTTCATCGTTGGGTTAAGATGTTTGACAATTATGGAACGGACGGGCTATTACAAAAACGCAAAACTAATAAACAAGGTGAATATAATACGATTTTGAATGAGGAAATGAAACAGATATTTTTAAAATATTTGTTACACTCCAATAAATTTAGTATCGGAAAAGCTATAAATTTAACAAAACATATTCTTGAAAAGCGAGGATATGAAAATATTCCTTGTAATCTAACATTCAGAAGATTTGCAGAGAATTTTAAGAAAAACAATTATTCAAAGTGGATTTTATTTAGAGAAGGTGAAAAAGCATATCACGATAAAATTGAGCCATATATAGAACGAGATATTTCTAAAATTGAAGTAGGAGATGTTTTGATAGCTGATGGACATGTTCTTAATTTTCAAATAATTAATCCATTTACAGGAAAGCCGACCAGAGCAACTTTGGTCGGCTTTTTAGATTGGAAATCAACAGCATTAGTCGGATATGAAATTATGATGAGTGAAAATACTCAATGCATAGCAAGTGCATTAAGAAATTCTATTTTAAATCTTGGTCTGATTCCAAAGGTAGTTTATCAAGATAACGGAAAAGCATTTAAAGCAAAATATTTCCAAAATATAGATTTTGATGAAGCAGGATTTAATGGAATTTATGCAAAACTTGGAATAAAATCAGTTTTTGCAAAACCATATAATGCAAGAGCAAAAGTTATTGAAAGATTCTTCCTTGAATTTCAAGAAGAGTTTGAAAAAATGATGACAAGTTATATAGGAACAAGTATTGAAAATAAACCTGCTTGGTTGAAACGAGGAGAAAAATTGCATAGAGAGATGCATAAAAAACTCTCCAATAATTACATTCCAACTATACAAGAATTAATAAAATACATTGATTGCTGGCTCGATTACCATAATTCAAAACCTTGTCCTAATAACCGTTCAAAAACTATTCAAGAGATGTTAAATGATATTTCAAAAGAGAACATTGATAAAAGTATTTTGAACGACCTTATGATGAAAACAGAAGCAAGGACAATAAATAAGCATGGAATAACATTTCTTGGAATGCATTATAGGAGTGATTATTTATTGGATTTAAGAGAAAAAGTATTTATAAAATACAGTTTGTTTGACCTTTCAAAAGTCCTTGTGTATTCAATAAAAGGTGAATTTTTATGTATCGCAAGACAAGTTGAAAAAGTTCATCCAATGGCAAATCATTTAGGAACAGTAAAAGATATGGAACAATTTAAGCAACAAATACAAAAACAGCAACGCAGATTTAAGAGAGTTAAAAAAGAGTTCTTAAAGTATTTCCCTAAAGAAAAAGCAGAAGCTATAGAGATTGAACAGGGAGAAGTTATTGAAATTGAAAAATTTGAACAGACTAAAACACCACTAAAACGCAAATTAAACTTTCGGGAACAGCAAATGAATATTCCAGTATTTAACGCTGATTATGAAAAATATGAATGGTTAATGAAATACGGTTGTACCAATCCTGAACAAAGAAAATGGCTTGAGAGGTATTTAAATAGTAATGAATATACTAATTTATACGCAGATTGCGAACATAATGAGAAAAATGTATTTGACCAATAAGGAGTATAAAGATGAATAAAGTATTTGTAAAAACAAAGAACGTCAAAAACTTTGTATCATTAATGGAGGAGGTAAAACAACTACCTAATAATATACCTAAAATTATTCTTGTTTATGGAGAATATGGACTCGGAAAATCAGAAACTATAAAGTGGTGGACTTTTAAAAATGATTGCATATATGTAAGAGCAAACCAAGGTATGACAAGTCGGTGGCTGTTATCTGAAATTGCAGAAGAATTAGGAGAAGAACCGTTTTGGCATATTCAGGAAACTTTTAATTTAATAGAGAAGAAACTTAAAGAAAATCCAAAACCTATAATAATTGACGAAGTAGATTACTTGCTTGAAAGAAATACAATAGAAACACTGAGAGATTTGTATGATACAACTTCTTGTCCTTTAGTGCTTGTTGGAATGGGCAACATTGATAAAAAACTTTCAAGATATCCTCATATTATAGACAGGATTTATAAGTCATTTAAGTTTGAACGATATGATTTTGAAGATGTGAAACAGATCTTGAATGAATTAACGCAAATCCCTTTTACACCTGATGGTATAGAATATCTTGCAACAAGAGTTAACCAATTTAGACAAATTGTTAAATTGATAAATAAAATAGAAAAACTTGCTATTACAAATCAATTAAAACAGATTGATGAAAATATTTTAAGGAAACTGCTATATGGAAGAACAAATATTGAAACTTTGCAAAAGGCTCAACAAATTTACGCTTGAAAATTTAGAAATTTTATCTGAAATCCCTAAAGCAGAACTTTTACCGATATTGTCAAAATTTGTTGATGAAAATAAATTAATAAAGCAAGAAAATGAATATTTGTTTCAAAAAAGTAAACTTTCAGTTCAAAAATATTCTATATTTAAAACATACCCTGCAATAATAAATGATATTGTATTAAGGTGTTTTTGTGAAAACATAAATTCGATAAAAGCATCTAATATTGCAAATATTGGTGAAAACCAAATTCAAAGCTTTTATACAATATTCAGAACTTTGATTTACCAAAGGCAAAAACAAAAATTAGATTTTTACTATTTAAAATATCCACAAAAAGCACGTCATAGAAAGTTTTTTAATCAAGAAGTATATTTATACCTATACTGCAATCAAATTTTTGTATCTGAAAATCTTTTAAAATCATCTGAGGATAAAACCTTTTCTCCAGAACAAAAAGCAGAATTTACAACTATTTATTGTTATCTTTCAAGAAATTTAACACATAATAAAATGGCTACTAATTTGAACTATAAAATAGCAGAAACCTTATGGCGAAGAAAAAGAGAGTTTAAGGATTTGTATTATGACTTAAAAATGTTAGCCGGTTTTTAGTAATAGAACTTCATAAACTTTTCCCCGATTTTATTTTTGGGTTGTATTCCTTTGGCAACGAGTATTTTGGAGTGTTTATACTTATTTCTTGAAAATATTTTTTTAAGTATAGAGCGGATTTTGAAGTTTACTTGCGGGGAAATTTCCCCGACTGCAATTTGTTACCTGTTTATTATTCTGTAGAAGTAAATATAATAAAATTTGGTAGCTATTATATACAAATACAAATTTCGTCAAGACCACTTCATATTTCTTCGTAAAAAACAGGACAAATATTTGTCTTTTTTATAAAGCAGATAGATAAAGTGTTAGAGGTGAATATTGTAAAAATAGCATTTTTAAAAAATCTTATTATTACTGCATTTTAGCTTTTAAAATTGTCACAAATTTTATGTCGGAATGTTAAGTGGGCTTTAAAAGAGATTTTAATAACGCTAAAATAAGGATATTTATGAAAGAAAATAAAGACAAAACAAATATATGGTTAGATATAGAAAAATCTGCTGAAATTTTAGGACTTAGCATCCAAACTCTTAAAAAGCAATGTAGGAAAGGTTACTATACTTTTAAAATTATCAGACGGGGAAAAAGAACTCATTACTTTCTTCTTTTAAAATCGTTGCCTGATTTTGCACAAGATAAGTATCTTAAAGAAGATGTTATAAACACTAAATATTCAGAAGCTCCCGATTGGGCAAAAGCCCAGGCTGAAAAATATTTACCAATAATAAATGCATCAAAAGGATTAAGGGGAGAGGCTTTAAAAGATTTTATAGATAAGTGGAATTTAGAACATGAAAAGTGGTTAAACACATCTTATTCGTCTGTTATAAAAATGCGAAGAAGATTCTTTCGGTATGGATTAAGCGGTTTGTTATCACAACACGGCAAACATTTATCAGGCTCCACTGTTCCTGATAATTTCTTTGAGTACTTTAAAAATTTGTATTTAGTTGAAGGAGCACCATCTATAAGAACTTGTTGGGATTTAACTCTTGGTTATGCTATCAGAATGTTTGATGCAAAAAGAGAAACATTTCCAAGTTATATGGCTTTTAAACGCCGATTAGATAAAGAAATTCCAAAACAAAGTATTTATCTTGCACGAATGGGAGAAACTGCTTGGAATAGAAAATATGGCGGATATATAGAAAGAGATTATTCAAATATTTTATGTAATGAGGTCTGGGTATCAGATCATGCTCAAATTGATGTTGCCTGTTTTGATTCAGATACTAAAGTTGTTTTTCCTTGGGTTACAGTGTGGCGTGATTATAAATCAGGTAAATGGCTCGGTTGGATATTACAAACAGGAAATCCAAATTCTGATTATATTTTCCAATCTTTTTACTATGCTGCTGAAAAGTATGGACTGCCTAAAGATGTTATCATTGATAATGGTAAAGATTACCGTTCAAAGGATTTTGCAGGTGGTCGTCGAAGTATAAAAATTTCAACCAACAAAACAAAAACTCAGTCTATGTTGGCAGAATTGAATATAGAAGTCCATTTTGCTCTGCCTTATAATGCTCAGACTAAACCTGTAGAAATGGATTTTTTGAAGATAAAGGAAATCCTTTCAAAACATTTTATAGGTTATAGAGGTGGTAATGTTGTCGAAAGACCTCAAAAGCTCGCAAAAGAAATTAAATCCGGAAAAATTATGAAATTTGAAGATTTTAAGCTTCTTTTTGATAAATATATTTTAGATATTTTAAATAAAAGACCATCTCAAGGAAAAACTTTAAACGGGTTATGTCCGGATGAACTTTTCTATTCTGAATTTAAAGAAAAAATTACAACTACAAAAGATGCTCTAAAACTATTTTGTATGAGAACTTCAAAAGATTTTACTATCAGAAGAAACGGAATAAAAGATACAACTCTTGGGATAACTTATTGGGCTGATTGGATGATTTCAAAAATGGGATTGAAAGTCTATTTACGTAGAGATATAGAAGATTACAAAGAAGCTTGGGCGTTCAGATGCGATAATGATGAATTTATAGGAACAGTGAATGCTGTAAAAGCTGTTGCTGCATTACATGCAAATAAAGTATCTAAAGAAGAATTTAAAGAGGCTATGTCTATTAAAAAACGCAATAGCAAAGTTGCCAAGGCCTATATTAAACAAACTCTTACAATATCTCCTGAAGAACAATATGAAAATTACAAAGCAGCTTATAACAGTGCCCAAAAAGATTTCAATACAGATGTTAAAGTTTCAAAGATTGCAAATACAAATATGGATAAAGCCGTAAGGAAAAAGAAAGAACAAGATGATTTTGGGAAATTTGATTTATCAATATTTTTGCAAGAAGAATCTAAACCAAAAGAAACCTTATACCTTTATGAAACCGATAAAATATTAGCAGAACGAAATAAAAAGTATATTAACTAAGAGGAAAAAGTGAAAAAAGATAAGTATTATGCGATTGCAGAAAATATGTATGTTGAAAAATTTATTACAGTTGCTGAAATTGCAAGAAGAATAGGAGTACATGAAAGAACTATAAAACGTTGGAAAAAAGATGGAGACTGGTCTGGTAAAAGAAAAGAATTTATTGAACATTTTAGTCTTTCCAAAGAAGATACGTTTATACAAGCCAAATATATGCTTCAAAGTTTTAATGTTGATCTACAGAATAATCACAACATAGAGCCTTCAAGAATATATAAATTTACAAACTTACTTGAAAGTGTTGTAAGAAAAGAAAAAGAACCGATGAATATTGAAAGTTTTATTCGAACAATAGAAATAAGGACAAATATAGATAAAGACATTATTGATAAAATTGTGGATAATTTGACGGATAGTGATTAATTATCTATAACTTTTCAATATACCAATTAGAAATTCCAAAATGATTGAAATTCCATTGTAATTGGAAGTAGAAATTGTATTCCATAGAATTATCATCTTTAAAATTGTAAGAATATTTATTTAGCTGTGTTCTGCGATAACTTTCAAAAGCAGTCCTAATTTCTTTTGCAAACCTTTTTCTAAATTCAGGATATGTTATTTCTAAGGTTTCTCTTGTTAGTTTATTTTTCACTTTCATTTTGCTACGCTCCATTTCAGATACAGGCTCACAAGTTTCACTATAGGTTCAACTGTTCGCTTTGCAAAAATCATCTTCAAACCCTCGTATGTTATCAAGCTCTATATTGTACCTTTTGCCTTGTTTATCAACGCAAGTCGCGTAATCTACCTCTGCATCAGCAAACTTGTTTTTCCAAATACAAATCAACAATCCGATTTCTTGTGTTTTTAAATTCAAAACCTTTGTGCCATAAAGTGCATAGTCTTTTTCTGTCATCATTCTTTCCTTTCAATGATCAAGTCTGAATAAATATCATCAGGCTTTTGTGGGTCTATTAAAAACTCCTTCATAAACACAAATCTTTCTCCGTAGACGTTTTTACAAATTACAGTATCAAAGTTATAGAATCCAATTACTTTGTAATACTCATTATCTGATTTTTCAAAGCCTTTAATCTTTTTAAGTTTGTATTTTTTACCTGTTTCAATCATTGCTACCTCTTATCAGCAATGATATTCATTACTCTCAATAAGTTAAATATCAAGTCAATTCTTGGAAAACGTATCATTTAGACATAAAAGGTATTTTAATAATGAACAATTTTAGGTATCGTATTCATCACTTAAGAATAATAAAAAATCAAGCTTGGACAAATTATAATATTAAATTATACTTATTTAATTCTTTTTCTCATAAACATTTTATATTCTTCAATTGAATAATTATATTCGCCATCCTTATCTATTGTATAAATTTCATTAGCTCTTACTGCTAAAAGCAAAGAAATACATTTTAAAGTTAAAAATATATTGGTTTTCCAATAACTTCTTGAGCAATTGTTTCTTTAAAATAGTATTCATTATCTTGATTAAAGATTTTTCTAAAATTTTCATATGCAGATATTGTATCTATCCCTTGAACAAATCCTAAAATTTGCATATTCTCAATATC
Organism: uncultured bacterium; assembly: GCA_958366705.1. Taxonomy (GTDB): domain Bacteria; phylum Cyanobacteriota; class Vampirovibrionia; order Gastranaerophilales; family Gastranaerophilaceae; genus Zag111. The sequence goes on along the minus strand of CATXCB010000025.1, from coordinate 6,139 downwards.
CTTATTATTTATATCTTGCGTAAAACCATCTCGCGTATAAAACATAAATGTTTTCATGATAAAGTATTTTAGTAAAAGTTAAAAAAACATAATCTCTTAAAATTTGTAACTGCTGTCTTATTTTTGCTCTAACATTGTTATTATTAGGATGTTTTAATTTTAATAAATTTTCAAAAGAATATATTTCATCCAATGTGACATTTTTCTTATTTAACAAATCAATACATTTTATTATATCTAATATCCATCCTTTTAGTCATTTTTTTTTGCTTCTTAAAAATAACATTTTATTGAAATTAGAAATAACTACATTTTTATCAACAACTTGTCGATTAGAAATTAAGTATAGTTTCCCTGATGAAGGTATTGATGAAACATCAATATTGCAACCAATCCATCCTGTTCTGCGTGCTGTTTCAGGTATAGGAAGCCTTTTTAAAATAATATTTTCAGTGAAATAATGCTTAGGGATGATTAATAAATTATTAACAGAATAAGTTTTTAAATCATAATTCAAGTAGAAAAATTTAGGAACGTCACCATTTCTAATTTTTTCTATCATTGTTTCATAAGCACCATCACATATTTTTTGCCTAGTTTTGATTTGTTACTCTTTAGTTCAAATTCTTCTTTACACTTTTCACAATAGAAATCTCCAACAGGTTTATTATTCTCAAAATGAGATAATTTGTTCCCACACCTTACACAATAAACGTTATCATTTACCCAATTTTTGCTCATTACTCTTATTTCCTGAGAATTTGAGTGATATTCTTCTGCTAAATTTGTATTAAAAAATAAATTCATACTTAAGCAACTTCGTCTATATATTCTTTTACCAAGTCTATACCAATAAATTTCCTATCTAATTTTAAAGCCATTATACCAGTTGTTGAACTTCCTGTAAAAGGATCAAGAATCAAATCTCCAACATTTGTTGATGCAAGGATTATACGCTTTAACAATTCTAAAGGTTTTTGTGTTGGGTGTTTCCCAAATTCTTTTTCATAACTTTTCGAAGTTTCTATTGCCAAAACTGAACGCATTTGTTTTTTCGGTTTTTTAATAAAATCTTCATTTCAATTACCAATTTTCATAAGCTTATAATTGAATGTATGTTTTTCCTTATTATCGATTTTTGCCCACAAAAGTGTTTCATGGCTTGCTGTAAAATACCTGCAAGACATATTCGGGGATGCATGTGGCTTAAATCAACAAATGTCATTTAAAATTTTAAATCCGTTTTTATTGATAGTTATCCCAAGTTTGTCTATCTGTTGTATAAAAGGCACAGACATCTCGCCCTTTATCTCCTTTCCCTCCTAACCTTTCAACATCAACCTATTTTCTTTTGGATTTTAAATAACCATTAACCCAATCTTCTATGACATCTTCATACTCACTTGGTTCAAAAGATTCAAGCATCTTTTGCTCTGAAATATCGCTACATTCAAATTCATATAAAGATTCTTCTGTCAAATTGCCTCAAAATTTTTAGGAACACTATTTTGTCATGTTATCATGTAAGTATTTCAAAATTTAATTTATTAAAATTTGTTAAATTAGATAATTTTTCAATATTACAAAATACCATAAAATCTTCATCTCATAGTTATTTCCATCTTGTTCTATATGTTAGAATATACATAATATATCGGCATTTGTGGCTTTGTATTTGAGTTTTAACAGTGTTTTATATAATACAAAACAAGATAAACATGAACACTTTTCTTTAGATGTTGCTAGATAAAGAGAAAAATCAATTTGGTTAATTTTTTAGTTTTTTCGTTATTATTGCAACATAATAAAATATAAACTTTTACTGTTTATGTAAAAGCAAACATTTACAATAGTAATATATATAATCTAATACTCATTATTACTGTTACAAATAATCCTTTAATGTTTTTCTTTACACCAGAAAATGCGAAAACATGCGATCGTTAATGAAAAATATTGCAAGTATTTTCGCATTTTCAACTGAAGACAACTTTAGAGAACAGGACCGATCTGAGAAATGGACAGATTTGGCGAATCAACAAAAAACAACGTACTAAACAACGAAAATGGCCCGGATAAATTGTGCAAGTAAGGTAAACTAGTTGCTTCAGTAAATACTCAATATGATGATAATTCTGCCATCATAGGTTCAATTTTGCCTTATGCCAGAATTCATCAACTCGGAGGACAGGTCGGTAAGAGTCGTTCTATCAATATTCCTGCAAGGTCTTATGTAAAAAATATCGGTAATGAAATTAGGTATGAAATATTAGAACAAATTGAAAATTTTTATTAATGTTTATTTTTTATCTAACACTTATACCTTCATCCATGTATTTAATTAGTGGATATATGAAAAATTCAATAATTCTTCTTTCTCCAATTTCGATTTCAGCATTAAGGGTCATACCTGTTGATAATTTTTGCTCATTACCCTCAATGGTTAGCGTATTTTGTTCAGGTTTTATATAAATTTCGTAAATTGGTCCAAGTTTTTCATCTTCAATACTGTTTTGTGAGATAGATCTAACTTTTCCATGTAAGATTCCATATTTTTGGAAGTCATATGTATCTATTTTTATAGAAACAGGTAGATTTGGTTTAATAAATCCAATATCTTTATTCAAGACTTTTGCTTTTATAAGTACAGGAGTTTGAGCTGGTGTAAGTGCGATAATTTCTTGGGCCTGGGTAACGATTCCTCCAATAGTGTGTATTGCAAGTTTATCAATGTAACCATCACAAGGTGCTGTAATTTTCTGATTTTTGTTACTAAATTCTATCTGTTCTCTATTTGCGTTTAAATCGTTTATACGTTTTTGAGTTTCTGATAATAAATTTAAGTTCTGTAATTTAAAGTTTGCTTGTAGCTGAGAAATTTCATTTTGAACTTGTCTTTTTTGATGCTGTAAACGTTGAATTTCAGATTCTGTTCTATTTACAGATTCTGTTAACGATATTGTTCGGTCTTTAGCGTCTTGATATTGATTGTATGCGATGACATCAAGGACATTTTCAAGGCGGTGTTGACGTTCTTTTGCGTTCGTAAGCTGAGATAAATAGTCTCTTTTCTGCGCTTGAGAGGAATCTATTTGTCGGCTTATTTGGTTAATTTCTTGCTGTTTTTGATTAACTGAACTTTGTAAATATTTTAAATTTTCTTGGTAAATTCTTTGTTGGGTTTCTACTTCTTGGTTATTATGGTTTTTAGGGTTAAAATTTGTAAGCTTGCTGTTAGCATTTAGACGTTCAGCTTCCAATTTACTTTGTTCCAAGTTTTTTGTTACTGTTTCTAATTGAGTATCTGTTATTGATGAATCTATTTCAATAAGCAATTGTCCCTTTTTTACAAAATCTCCTTCCTTAACTAGTATTTGTTTTATAACACCGGTTTCAAATGGCTGTATTACTTTTGCTTCTCCATCGGGAATTACAATACCTCTGGCATTTATAACGATATCAACTTTTCCTATAAAAAGCCAAAGTATGGTTATTATAATAAGAGATAAAACTGTCCAAAACATAAATCTTCCAAGTGGACTAACTGGAGTATCTTCAATTTCGCTTAATAGTGGTTTAAATTCGTAAGAGTCATTTATTTGTCTTATACTGTTAAGAATTACGCTTTTTATTCTATGCCACATTTACTCCTCCGCCTTGTTGACTATATAAAAATCTGTAATATCCTTTTTTATTATTCATAAGTTCATTATGATTGCCTACTTCTATTATGTGTCCTTTATCCATTACAAGTATAACATCACAATTCCTAACAGCAGAAAGCCTGTGAGCAATAATAAATGTTGTTCTTCCTTTTGTGATTTTATTCATATTGTTAAGAATGATTCTTTCAGATTCATAATCAAGTGCAGATGTTGCTTCGTCCATAATAAAAATTTTGGGGTTTGTAATCAAGGCTCTAGCGATTGCAATTCTTTGACGCTGACCTCCTGATAAACTTGAACCTCTTTCTCCCACGATAGTTTCATATCCTTCTGGAAATTCTGAAATGAATTCATGAGCTCCTGCCATTTGTGCAACTTGCATGATTAGCTCAATAGGAGCATCTGGCTTAGGCAAGGATATGTTTTCTCTTATTGAACCTGCAAATAAGTAATTTTCTTGTAATACTACACCTATATTGTATCTAAGCCAAGTTGGATTTATTTGTCTGACATCAATTCCGTCAATATATATTGTTCCTTCATTTGGCAGGTATAGTCTTTGAATAAGTTTAGTTACCGTACTTTTACCGCTTCCGCTTTTCCCGACAATTCCAACACTCATTCCAGGTTTTACAAAATATTTAAAGTGATTTATTGCATATGGCAAATTGGGTGCATATTTAAAGCATAAGTTGTCAAACTTAACGGAACCATGTATTTGAGGGAGCGTAATACTTTTACTTGATTGAACTTCTACAGGGTTATTTAATATATCTCCGAGCCTGTCAATACCTAGAAGACATTGCTGGAATTCGTTCCATAAATTTACAAGTCTTAACACCGGTGCTGAAAATTGGTTGGAAAACATTTGGAATGCGATTAGTTGCCCTATAGTAAGTTTGTTTGAAATTACAAGCTTTACACCAAAATATAGAATGCTGATGGTCATTGCTTTTTGCAGCATGTTAGAAATTGCACTTGCAATATTGCCCATGTTAGACAATCTAAAAGAAGAACTAATATATTTAGCTAAATAATCCTCCCATTTTTTTTGCATACTACCTTCTATAGCAAGTGATTTAACTGTTTGAATGCCTGTGACTGATTCAACTAAATAAGAATTAGATTGTGCTCCCATTTGAAATTTTTTCTCTAATCTTTCTCTTAATTCTGGTGTTATTACCAGATATAGTATAGCAATTATTGTAATAAATAGAATAACTGTAAAAGTTAAAATCGGACTATAGATAAACATCATAATAAGAAAGACAAAAGAAAAGAATAAATCAAGAATAACCGATACCGATTTATTTGTTATAAAATCTCTTATTTGATCTAGTTCTCTGACTCTTGTAATAATATTACCTACTTTTCGGCTTTCAAAGTATGTAAATGGCAGAGAAAACAAATGTTTAAAAAGTTTTGCTCCTAATTTAGCATCAATTTTGCTAGCTGTATGTAAGAATATATATTTTCTTGCAAAATTTAGTAACAGTTCAAATATCATAATAACAACAAACGCGAATGCCAGTACATCAAGGGTCATAATACTCCTGTGTACAATTACTTTATCCAGTATAACCTGTGTGAATAAAGGTGTTATGAGCCCAAATAGTTGAACAATAAATGAACCCAGCATAACTTCAACAATAACTTGTTTGTATGTAAGGATTTCATTAAAAAACCATTTAAAGCCAAATTTTATTTGTGAATTGATTAGTTTATGTGAAAGAATAATAAAATTATTATTACATATTTTTTCAAGCTCTTCAAAGGATATTTCTATAGTGTGTTTTTCGGTTATAGAAAATATCAGAGCCTTTTTTGTATCTGCATTTATTTTAAGTAGAACAGCATAGGTTAGGTTATTTAAGATGATTATTGCTGGTAGTGGATAGTTTTGTACAAATTGCTCAGCGCTAATTTGTTTAATTTTTGATTTGAAGTCGAACTGCTTCATAATCCAAAGCAGTTCCACGACTCCAATTTCTTCATTATTTAGGCTGTATTCTCTAATGATAGATCGTAAATCTAAACTTATTCCATTTATTTTAGCGATTGTATCAAAAGCAATAAGTCCTGTTTGCATTTTTTCACCTTTGTAATTTATTATGCAGCCCAAGAGTTAATAACTAGATTCATTAAATCCTGGTTGCCTTTAACATCAGCAACTGAATTTATAGAAATTCCGTTATCAGTAGCATATGCAGTCATATCCTGAACTAATTTATTAATATCATCTGAAGTTAATAATTGAGTTTCTCCAGATGAATTTTTTATTTCAAATGATTCTATAGCATAATTTATATTTTCCTGATTGGAAATTTTGATTGTATCAGTTCCTGTTTCAGAACCATAATCGATAAATAAATTCTTAGAGGAATCCATATAAAAAGCTATATCTTCAGGGTTAACGTCCTCCCCGAACTTGATGGTATCGTTGCCATTTCTGTTGTAAATGGTGTCATTACCGT
>CATXCB010000024.1 GCA_958366705.1 uncultured bacterium | reverse complement strand
GGGGGGGGGTAACCTTTTAAAGCTTTACTCCGACAGTATTCTAGGGTCTTTGAAATTATTTGATTTAAATTATTTTCCAAATCCAACCTCGCACAGTCATTCTGAACTTGTTTCAGAATCTAAAATAAAGAGTCATACCAAAAGATTCTTCGCATCTGCTCAGAATGACCGTATTCGCAAAAAAGCCGCATTTACCCTTGCCGAAGTTCTCATAACTCTCGGTATAATAGGTATTGTTGCTGCGTTAACAATTCCAAATTTAATAACTGCTAACAAAAAACGTAAAATTGAAGCAAAATTATCGAAAGCTGTTTCTACGATTAATCAGGTTATTAAACAATCAGAAGCTGAAAATGGTGAAATGGAAACGTGGGATAAATCTCTTCCACCTGTTGAGTATATTGATAAATATATTCGTCCATATACTAAAATTATGCAAATCTGCAAGGGGCAAGGAAGTTGCGGATTTAAAAATATTCATAATGTGTGGTTAAATTTAAGCCGCCAGGGATATAATTTATATAATAATCCGTTTAGTTATAATAGAGTTCCATTTGTTTTAATGGATGGAGTCATGTATGTTTGGGGGACTTCGTCAAGCGATGGAATGGCTGATAATAAAACAATTATAATTATAGATATAACCGGTTCTGAAGGACCAAATATTTTTGGGCAAGATGTATTTTTTCTGCAAAGAATAGAAGAAGAGGATGCAATTATTCCATATGGTGCCAGACTGCCCATGTCTAAAATTAGTAATGATTGTAAGAAAAATGGTTTTGGATTATATTGTGCGGCATTGATTAGAACAAATGGGTGGAAAATTCCACATGACTATCCAATAAATTAGTACCGTTCAACTTCATCATCATCATTGTGCTGTTGTTGAGAATTGTGTTTAAGTTTTTTTACACGTAAAATTTCTTTTAAATCCTCGGTGATTTTATCTTCTTCATCGAGTACGGGTTTGTGTTTTTTTGAGTTTATTACATTTGCAACATTCATCATTGCAAGTGAGTTTAGGGTCGCGCGTAAAACTGCGCTTTGATCCATATATGGGTTGTTTTGTGATTGTTCTTCTTCTGCAGCTCTTTGTTGGGCAAAGTATTCTCCGCCCTGCCCCATTTTATCATCTGATAATTTTGCTGCTGTTCCGGAAATGTCTCCGCTTTTAAAATTGAACGAACCGCCGATTCCGAAGAAGCCTGCAGATCTGTTATCGACCATAATTTCTCACCTGTTACCTTGTGTTTATTTGAAGTTTTAGCCTCAAATATCCGTGTTTATTTTCCTACACATTATAAAGTACGTGATGTGTTATTAACTCGTCTGAATGGATTATTTTGCTATTTTGTAAACAAATTTTTACATTTAAACAAAGTTATCTTCTTATTTTAAACGTTCTTACTACTACCAGTATAACATATCGTGTTGAAAATTACAATAATACATGCTATAATAAAGATATACTTTAAATATAGATAACTTGAGGATTTTGAGGATGAAAAGATTTAATAAGGCATTTACATTGACAGAATTGCTGATTGCTCTTGGAGTAATAGGTATTCTTTGTGCAATTTTGTTACCTGTAATTTTCAATTTGCTGCCTAACCAGAATACTCTTATGGCAAAAAGAGCTTATTATCTGGTGCAAAGCGTTGTTGCCGATTTGATGAATGATGAAGCTTGTTATCCGGACAAAACTAGTGCAAATGATGGTGATAAAAGAGTTGGATTTGATGATGGGTTCGGGTATGTAAACTGTAGAATTTGGGGCGGTGTAGAAAATACCGGAACTATAACTACTGAAGGAAATGCAAATACAAAATTTGTAACATTATTTACTGATAAGCTTGGTTTAGACGCTCCGGCCGGAGGAACAGGAACTGTTATTTTTGCTACAGGTGATGGTATGGATTGGGCAATGACAAGTGGTGGTTTTTCAACTAAAAATAATACCAATGCAAGTGCAACAATAGTGCTTGATGTTAATGGCAAAGGCGAGCCAGACTGTGGTCAAAGTGCAGTTACAGCTGTTGGTCCAATCGGTGACAAGTGTGATGGAAGAACTTCAGGCTGGGACAGATTTTCTATGAAAGTGTATGCCGACGGAAAGGTTGAAATTCTTGATCCGTGGGCACGTGAGGCTGTAAAAGTTGATAAGAGTGTAACTGATGAATAATATAAAGTAGTCGGATAATCGCGCTTAGTTTAAATTAAGTGAGGAAAGTCCGTGCATCCCAGAACAGGCCGCCGGAGAAATTCCGGACGATGTGAGTCGGTGGATAGTGCCACAGAAATGATGACTGCCGATGGATTTTATATCACAGGCGATGGTGCAACGGTGAGTTAAGAGCTTCACCAGTGGTATCGAGAGGTACCAGCTAGGTAAACCCCGGTTGGATGCAAGATTGAATCGAAGGTTAAGGTTGTTCGCCGTCTTCGGAAAAATCGCTAGAGATTAGGAGTAATCCTAATACCAGACAGATGATTATCTAAAACAGAACACGGCTTACGGGCTGCTTTATTTATTATATACACCGAACTTATGATTTAAGTTCGGTGTACTTGCGTTATAATGGTCTATAATTGAGAGGTTTTTATGACTAGAGGTTTATTTATAACATTTGAAGGTGCAGATGGCTGCGGTAAAACAACACAATTAAATTTGCTGAAAGAGTATTTTGAAAAAGTCGGTAAAGATGTTGTTTTAACAAGAGAACCTGGAGCAAAAGGGCTGGGGGAGCATGTTAGAAAAATCTTGCTAAATTATGATGGTGTTGTTTCTGACAGGTGTGAATCATTTTTATTTTTGGCAGATAGAGCTCAGAATGTGGATGTTATTGTAAATCCTGCAATAAATGATGGTAAAATTGTTTTATGTGACAGGCATACAGATAGCACGGTTGCATACCAGGGCTATGGCAGAGGTTTGGATATTAATGAAATTAATATGTTAAATAACCTTGCAACAGGAGGAATAAAACCTGATTTGACTCTGGTTTTTGATGTAGATATTGAGACTTCAATGCAAAGAGTCGGTAAAGAAAAAGACAGAATGGAAAATTCCGGAAACGACTTTTTTGATAGAGTTCGAAAAGGATATTTACAAATTGCTAAACAAGAACCGGATAGAGTAAAGGTTATAGATTCGACACAATCAATTGAAGACGTTCATGAAGATGTGATTAAAATCATAAATTCTTACATGTAAAATAAAATGCTTATTTGCCAATACTTTGCACTAACAAATTGATGGCAGAGTGTAAGTCAATAGCCTCTCTCTGATGGTATAAGTTAAAATTTGTCAGTCATAAATTCTTGTTCGTGGAATGAGGGTTCATATTTATCCAATTCCATCATATCTATTTTTGAATTTATGAAATCTGTATCTGCACCCATCAAATCTCCAAGTTTTTTCTTTGCAAATCCGCGTTCTGCATATAAGGCTTGTAATTCTTTTTTATATTGTTTAATATTGGCTGATGCGTATGTGATTAAAATATTATATATATTAATTGCAGATTCATAATCCTGCATTAGATAATACATATAAGCTTTATCGCTTGATATATAGAATTGATTTTTTGCATCTTTAGGATTTAAGGAAGCGAGAAGGTTGTCATAATCTGCAATTATGCTTTCAGGAGAGTTATTTTCAATTCTGAAGATTGATTTTATCCATAGCATTTGAGATTCTTCTAAAATGGACATTTTTTTACGAGTTGCATAATCATTAAATACGTCAACAGCATTTTCCGGAGTACTTAATTTCTTTTCCAGCAAGAGTAAGTTTGCAAAACGAACAAAGTCTTTTTTGCTGAAATTTTTTCCAGATAATTCAAGAGCTGTTTTGTAATCTTTTAAAGCGCCTTCGTAGTCATGTTTCATGTATTTAGCATATGCTCTCATATCATATACGGACTCTGTTTTCGGATATAAAGCTAAATAAATTTTTGAAAGTGTTATTGCTGCAGGAAATTTATGTTTGTTGACATTAAGTTTCATCGCATATAGAATTCCTGGTGCCGGCAGCAAAAATAGTGCTATTACTATTATGGTAATGATGATTTTAGAATAAAAATTGGCTCTGAATTCATCTTTCTTTTTTTGATTTAAATTAGGGTTAAAATCAACCAGTTTGTACGGACCAAAATTTTTTGTCAAATAATCACTGTATATATATGAGCAAATACCCTGACAAATACTGATTAGGATTATCCAGAAAAATTCACATATTAAAAGATTCCATATTGAAAATTTTAAATGGATAAAAATGAAGTATATTAAAATAGGTATTATAATATAAGCCGTTTTTAAATATTTTTCAAGTTCAAAACGATATTCCAAAACCCCTCCGACTTCAGGTTTTGAAAGTTTTAGTTTATAGAGGCATCCTGTATTTTTAAACCAGCAAAAATTTCTAAAAACAGCATTTCCCGATTTGTCTGCATAAAATAAAATAGGATTACTTAACGTATCAATTATTTTTTTTAACATAACAATAACAAAATATATCGAAAATCAAAGTTATTCCACAATTGATTTTCCGACGAGCTCCCTTTCAAAGTTATATACATCAGTAGAGATATTCAGATTGTCTTTGATATCAATGACCTCAAGATTTCTGAATTTATAAATTGACCTGATTTTATCAGGGTTGTGTACATTTTCTTTAGCCAGCATTGCACCAATTATTGCTTCCAGATGTGACATTGGTATCATGTTTGATGGCAAATCGCTAAAACCCCATTCGAATTTAAGTGCTTGCTGCAGGAATTTGCAATCTGCAGGAGAACGGTCTTTATAACAGGAATTTAAATGCATACTCTGTCTTGTCATATAAATATCAAACCTGTTAACTTTAATTCCTCTATCAGTTAGTTCTTTAAAATATTCGGAACCTCTGTTAGAGTGTCTTTGTGTCCAATTATCTCTATTAGGCATAAGTTTATTTGTTGCTACAAGCTGATATGGTTTTGACAAAATTCTCCATTTCCCATCAAGCATTGTTCTGTCATAAGGGACAGATACACAAATTTTGGAATTTTTCAGGGATGAAAAGTTTTCAAAAAAGAAAATAACATCACTCATTTTGTACAGCTTATCAAGAAGAATAATTTTATTATTCTCATCAATAACTGCGACACCTGAATCCATACTTGAGCCTGAAGCTAAAGACAGACCTATATAATAATTCATTTAAATCTCCTAGTTCATTAATTTAGTTGTAATTAATGGACCGTCATCTGTTGCAATAACTGTATGTTCAAAGTGAGCAGATGGTTTCCCGTCTTTTGTACTTACAGTCCAGCCATCTTCTTGAGAAACTACAACATCATCGCATCCCAAATTCAACATTGGTTCAATTGCTATAGCCATATTTGATTTTATTAAAGTATTGTCTCCAACACTGTAGTTGAAAAGGAATGGGTCTTCGTGCATTTCATGTCCTACTCCATGACCGCCGTATTGACGAACAATACCAAAACCTTCACGATTAGCAACAGCCTCAATTGCTTTAGAAATATCATCTAAAACATTGCCCGGTTTCATCTGTTCGATACCGGCATATAAAGACTCTTCTGTTACTTTCATTAATTTTTCAACTTCCGGAGAAATTTTTCCAACAGCATATGACCAGGCGCTGTCGCCAACTAACCCTCCATATGTTGCTCCAACATCAATAGCTATAATGTCACCCTCTTTTAGAATTACATCTTCTGACGGTATGCCATGTACTATTTGTTCGTTGATTGAAGTACAAATACTTGCAGGAAAACCTGAATATCCTAAAAATGTAGGTATTGCACGGTTTTCTTTAATAATTTTCATTGCAATATTATCTAATTCTTTTGTAGAAATTCCCGGTTCTACAACTTCTTTCATTTTTTGATGAACAAGAGCTACAATATGACCGGCATGGCGCATTCTCTTAATTTCATCTCTTGATTTTCTGTGTATCATTTTCCTACCCTCAAATTTAGAGTATCACAAAAAGTAGTATGAAATCAAATTTATTAAGATTTCAAATTATTTTGGAATTTTTATTGTAAACAAATGTAACAAGTCTAATAACATGTGAAATTAAGCTTTTCGGGAATTGTTTATATATTTAAGAATAAAAAATAGAGAGAGTATTATGTCAGTTGATTTGTCAAAACTGAATAGACCTGGAACGGCAAGCTCTTTTGGTTCAGCATCAAGAGCCAGAAGCGGTGTGTCAAGCCAAGCAACAAGAAATTTGGCAAACTCTTCTGCTGCGAATAAATCTTCTTTATTCTCTTTAAAATCAGGTCCTAAAACTAATTGGGTGGCAGGAACTTCAATAAATAGAAATACAAGTAAATATAATTATCAAGGTATAAGACAGCGTTTAAATAGCGGACAGGTCAGAGATTCTCGTTTTTATGGCTCAACAGGCGTGTCTAGAGCTGCTACAAATACTAATTTCACTATTGATAACAATAGTGCATATCAAAAGGGCATGGTTGCTGCTCAAATTATTGGCGGTGCATTTAGCATGTTGAATAAATTTGGTGTATTTGATGGCATGAAATCAGGTGGTTCTGCGCCAATGTCAAATTCACAAAGTTTGGACGCGGCATTTGGCGGAGCTGGTGGTATTAGTACAGCTTCAACCATCTCTTCATCAGCTGCCTCATCAGCTATTTCAAGCATGTCAGGAGCAACAGATTCAGCTTCGTTGAGAGGTGCTATTGCAAATGCAAGTAATCAATTGACATCTATGGATGCACAAACCGGAGCATTAGAAACTCAAGCTCATAATGCTGAACAAAATAAAGCTACTTTAGAATCAAATGTAAAAAATGCTAAAGAAGATGTGAAAGATAAAAAACAAAGCTTATCAAATGCAAATAATGCTGTAGATATTAAAGCTAAGAATAGAGATAGTAAAAAATTAGCATTAGAAAATGCAAATTCAGCATATGGTAAAGCAAGTGCAGAATATTCAAAAACTCAAGAAGCTCATACACAAGCTAAGGCTGCAGTAACAAGTGCTGAACAAAATTTAGCAAGTGCAGAAAGTGCATTAAGTGCATTAACTCCTAGAACAGCAGAAAACGCAGTACAGTATGATGCAGCTCAAAAAGCAGTAGAAACAGCAAAAGAAAAATTAAATACTGCAAAAGAAGAAGAAAGAAAAGCTGCAGATGCTGAAAATAAAGCAAAAGAAGCAAAAGATAAGGCATATCAAGAAGTTGGAAATGCTAAGACAGCTGTAGATAAGGCAGATCAAGAATTGAAGATTGCTGAAAAAGAATTAGATGATGCTAAAAAGAAACAAACTGAAGCAGAAAAAGCATTAAAAGAATCTGAAGAAAAATTAGAAAAAGCGGAGCAAGAATTGCAATCAGCAGAGGGTGCTATTGAAAAATTCAAACAGCATAAAGAAGATGTAAATGAGTTACAAAAAGCTATTGATAAAGAACAAAAAAGATTAACCAAACTTGAAAAAGAAGAGCAAGAAAGGTATAACGAACTTACTCAAAAGATAAATTCTGGTGTTGAGAAAAATGATAAGCGTTTAAAACATATAGATCCATCTAATGGAATGGGTGCGATTGAAGAAATTCGTGCAAATAGAATGGAGAAAACAAATGAAAAAAATGAAGAACGTTTACGAGAAAAAGCAGGTTTGGAAGGAAACGTAAATGATACTCAATATATTAAAGAAACATTGATGAAACAGGCTCCGGATGCTACTATCGGTTCAAGTCAGTACAGAAAAGGTACAACACCAAGCGGTCAGGAAGTTTATTATAGAGATTCTCTTCCTATTACAAAAGATGAATATGAAAAGTTTGTAAATGCATAATCTTAACTAAACATTTACAAAGACTTTACTTTTAAACTTATCTATATTAAAATATTAATAACAAAGCAGTATTGCAAGACAAAAAAGAACGGTTACCCCGTTCTTTTTTTCACGATAAAGGGTACTTTTGCATTCTCTTTCGGAGTCTGTGGAAGTTTTGCCGGAGATGAAAGCAGGTGTAGATGAAACAAGAAGTAAACAGGTTAGAAGTTTTGGAAGCGATTACGCCATTAATTGAAAATACCGCAATGCGTTACAATCTTATTCCAATTGAAATTGATTTTTCAAAAGAAAATCACCGCTGGTATTTGAGAATATTTCTGTATTCTAAAGAACGCAATATTACTCTGGATGATTGTGAAAATGTTACAAGAAGTCTTGAGGGATTTTTAGATGAACTTATTCCCGTAAAATATAATCTTGAAGTATCTTCTCCTGGATTGGAAAGAAAGTTTAAATCTGAAAAAGAGTTTATAATATTCAAAGGCAGAAGAATTAGTTTAAAATTAAAAGAACCTTTAACCGGTGAATCTGAAAAGATTTTTAAAGGTGAAATAATTGATTATGATTTGAATGAAGGTTTAACTTTTTTTAGGTTTGATGACGGTTGTGAACTTCAAATTCCTAAAGAGAATATTCAATCTGCCAAGCTTTATATTGATTAAAATAAAAAATAAATGAAAGGAAATTAATATGATTAAAATCGGAGCAGGAAACTTGAATGAAGTTTTCGAAGAATTGGAAAAAGAAAAAGGTATTTCTAAAGAAGTTGTAATTTCATCATTGTGCGATGCTATGGTTGCAGCTTATAAAAAACACTTAAGATTAAAAGAAATACAAAATGTTGAAGCATTTTTAGATGAACAATCCGGTGAAATTGGTATTTTTAAAGGTAAAACAGTTGTTGAATCTGTTGAAGATGAAGATAACGAAATTTCATTAGCAGAAGCAAAAGAAATTGATGAAGATGTTGAATTAGGTGACGAAGTTAAATTAGAAGTAACACCTGAACAATTCGGACGTATTGCTGCTCAGGCTGCTAATCAGGTTTTGACTCAAAGAATCAGAGAAGCTGAAAGAAATCTTGTTTTAAATGAATTTTTAGATAAAAAAGGAACATTGATTACTGGTATAATCCAAAAACTTGATGATAGAAGAAATGTTATCGTTAACATAGGCAAAACTGATGCAATTATGCCTAGAAAAGAACAGATTCCTGGCGAATACTATAAGCCTGGAAACAGAATTAGAGTATTTGTTTTGAATGTAAAAGAAACGACAAGATTGCCTCAAGTTATTGTTTCTCATGCACATCCTGAAATTGTTAGAGAACTATTTGAACTTGAAGTTCCTGAAATCGAAGACGGTATTGTTGAAATTAAATCAATTTCACGTGAAGCCGGCTATAGAACAAAAATTGCTGTATGGTCAAATGATCCTGAAGTTGATTCAGTTGGGGCTTGTATCGGGCCTAGAGGTAGCAGAATCCAAACTATTGTTGGCGAATTAAAAAATGAAAAAATTGATATTGTAAGATATTCAGAAGATCCTGTAGAATATATCGTTAACGCATTATCACCTGCAAGGGTTGTGTCAGTTGATATTATGGCAGATGATGAATTTGCTCACGAAGCACTTGTTGTAGTTCCGGATGATCAATTGAGCCTCGCAATTGGACGTGAAGGTCAAAATGTAAGACTTGCACACAAATTAACTAACTGGAAAATAGATATTAAATCAGTATCACAAATGGAACAAGCTGAAGCTCAAAATATTTCAAACTACGAATACGAAGATAATGAGCCGCAAGAAGATTCAGTTGATGATATCGTTGATCCAGATGAATTGCAGGAAGAAATTGAAGAAGAAATGAATCAACATGAAATCGACGAAGAAGATATACAAAACGGAGATATCTCAGAAGACGTTGAAGAGTAATATATTTTAAGATTTATTATTTCGACAGCGGGGCAGAAAATTTATTTTCTGCCCCGCTGTACTTTGTTAATGATTTCTATGTTATTCCTACATTGTTTCGGAATCTAATAATTTTCTATATAAATATTAGATTTCTTGCAAAATAATAAAAACTAGCTTATACTAAAATTGTTGTAGAATAACTAAAAAGGAGCATAGAGTATGTTAAAATTCAACAATAACAAGAAAATCGGGGGGGGGTAACCTTTTAAAGCTTTACTCTGACAGTATTCTAAGGTCTTTAGAAATATTTATTTTAAATTATTTTCCACATCCAACCTCGCACCGTCATCCTGAACTTGTTTCAGGATCTGAAACAAAACGCCAAACCAAGAGATTCCGAAATAAATTCGGAATGACGAGTACACCGAAACAGGGATTTTTCACCTTCGCTCAGAATAACAACATTCGCTCAAAAGCCGCATTTACCCTTGCCGAAGTCCTAATTACCCTCGGCATAATAGGCATTGTTGCTGCTATAACAATACCAATGCTTATGACAAAAATAGGTTGGACAGTACGGAAAACACAATACAAAAAAGCTGTAAGTGTTATGAATGAAGCTTTGAAGCTTGTATATGAGAAAACTGATACAATATATTCTTGTTACTATGAGCATTCTTATTCCGGAGATTATGTGCAGGGACCTAACGATCAATGTTCACAACTTGCGGAACAAATGCTGCAAGTTCTAAAAGTTAGTCATATTTGTAAGGGTAATGCGTACAAAGATGGCTGTATACCCAAGTATAAAGGTTTTGATACTGCATTAAAAGAAAGCAATGACAAGCTTACTGATGATGATATTGCATTTGAAACGCGTGGCTGTACTCGGTTTAATGAACATAATATTCTAAATAATAATACGGCTTTAGTTTTGATGGATGGTACTATTATTGGAATGTTTGGAGATTTAGATTTTATTAAAATATTTTTTGTTGATATAAATGGAAAACGTAGACCAAATAAGTGGGGATATGATGTTTTTGCGTTTATGATAATGAGTGATGGGACAAAACTTTATTTAAAGCAAGGTGGCTGTTCTATTGTTGAAAAGGGTGGAAGAACAGGCAGTCAGATGTTTTAAATAATCAAGCAGTTTTTTTTGAAACCTTAATTTTTTATTAACATATATCTTATTAATATATATTTATGTTACACTTTAAGCAAAGTTAGACTTGGAGAGGTAGTAATATAATGTTAAAATATTTATTAAAGATTTTAGGCGATCCCAATGAGAAAAAAGTTAAATCAATGATGGGGGTTGTTGAACATATTAACGCGTTAGAGCCTGAATTTGCAAAAATGACAGATGATGAATTGCGGGCCAAAACACAAGAATTTAAAGATATTTTAGCTAAACGTCCTACATCTAAAAATTTTAAAGAAGACCTTAAGCTTGAAAAAGAGGCTCTTGATAAAATTCTTCCTGAGGCTTTTGCAACTGTAAGAGAAGCTGGTAAAAGGGTTTTGAATATGCGTCACTTTGATGTGCAGCTAATTGGTGGATATTTCTTACATAATGGTCATATCGCAGAAATGAGAACAGGGGAGGGTAAAACTCTTGTAGCTACATTACCTGCATATCTTAATGCTTTGACCGGTAAAGGTGTTCATGTGATTACTGTTAATGATTACCTTGCTAAACGTGATAGTGAATGGATGGGAAAAATTTACAGGTTTTTAGGTTTGACTGTCGGTGTAATCCTGTCTAACGGCGAGGGTGCTAGAGATTTTGATGTAAAAAAACAAGCTTATCAATGTGACATTACTTATGGAACAAATAATGAATTTGGTTTTGATTATTTAAGAGATAACATGGCTTCAAGTGTTGAGATGCTTGTTCAACGTCCTTTTAATTATGCTATTATTGACGAAGTTGATAGTATCTTGATTGATGAAGCAAGAACCCCGTTAATTATAAGCGGTCGTCTGGCTCAATCTGCAGAAACTTATCAATTGATGGCAAAAATTGCACCTCAATTGCAAAAAGAGGTGGATTATACAGTTGATGAAAAAAATAAAAACGTAATTTTGACAGAAGAAGGTATTGACCACGCTCAAGAACTAATTGGAATTAAAGATTTATTTGATATTCACACTCAATATGCCCATCACCTTTTACAAGCTTTGAAAGCAAAAGAATTGTTTGTCAAAGATACAGATTATGTTGTGAAAAATGGTGAAGTTATGATTGTCGATGAGTTTACCGGTCGTTTAATGGAGGGAAGACGCTGGTCAGACGGTTTGCACCAGGCTGTTGAAGCTAAAGAGGGAGTTGAAATTCAGGATGAAACTCAGACACTTGCAAGTATTACTTTCCAAAATCTTTTCAGATTATATCCAAAACTATCAGGCATGACAGGTACAGCTATGACGGAAGAAGCTGAATTTGGAAAAATTTATAACCTTGAAGTAACTTCAATTCCTACAAACAAACCGGATATTAGAATAAATTATCCTGATGTTATTTATAAATCAGAAGTTCAAAAGTATCTTGCCGTAGTTGAAGATATTATTACCCAGCATAAAGAGGGCAGACCTGTTCTTGTTGGTACAATTAGTATCGAAAAGTCAGAATATGTTTCAAATCTTTTACGACAAAGAGGGATTAAACATAATGTTCTTAATGCAAAACACCATGAAAAAGAAGCACATATTATTGCTCAGGCAGGTCGTTATGGTGCTGTAACAATTGCAACAAATATGGCAGGCCGCGGTACAGATATTCTTTTAGGTGGTAATGCCGAATACTTGGCTAAAGCTGATTTGGAAGAGCATGGAATAGATGAAGATTATCCGGAATATGAAAGATTAAAAGAAGAAGCTTTAGCACGAGCAAGAGCTATAACTGAAGAAGAACATGCTAAAGTTGTAGAAGCAGGCGGGTTGCATGTAATTGGTACAGAACGTCATGAATCACGTCGTATTGATAACCAGTTGAGAGGTCGTGCTGCACGTCAGGGTGATCCTGGTTCAACAAGATTCTTCCTGTCTTTGGAAGATAATTTGATGAGAATATTCGGCGGTGAAAAAATTACTCAACTGATGACGGCCCTTAATGTTCCGGAAAATATGGCTATTGATTCGCCACTAATTACAAAAAGAATTCAATCTGCTCAGAAAAAAGTTGAAACTTTCCACTTTGACATGAGAAAATCAGTTCTTGAATATGATGATGTCATGAATATTCAACGTGAAAAGTTCTATCGTCAGAGAAGAAAAGTTCTTGAAGGCATGGGACTTTATGAAGATATTCTTTATATGATGGAACGTGAAATAGACAGGCTGATGAGAAGTTACATTTCACCTGAACAAAAAGTCGAAGAGTATGTTTATGAAGATTTGGAAACCATGATTAAAGAGCTTCATTCGACCGTTCCTCAGCTATCATCTTTTACTGTAGCTGATATTCAAAACATGCGTTTTGAACCGATGTATAATAAAATAAAAGATTTTGTTATTGATGCGTATAAAAATCATGAAATTGAAATTATAAATTTCTATAATCAGGTAATTACTGATTATAATGCAGGTTATGAATTACAGGAACCATTCTCTTCAGATAATGTAGTCCGTCACCTTGAAAAAGACGTTCTTTTAAAAGTTGTAGATAGTAAATGGATTGACCATCTTCATAATATAGACATGCTTCGCGACGGTATTGGTTTAAGAGCTTATGGGCAAAAAGACCCGCTTATTGAATATAAAAAAGAAGCATATGACTTGTTTAATAAAATGATGTATGAAATTCAAAGTGATACAGTTAAACATTTGTTCAGAACTAAATTCGGCATACAAGTCGTGAATAGCGCACCTGAACAACCACCGGTAGACGGTGAGTATGAAATAAATGAAGAAAATTCTGTAGAACCAGAAGATAAGTAAAGTAGAATATTTTATATGTAGTAAATAATTCCGGATTTTATGTCCGGAATTATTTTTGTATATAGTAATATCTATTCCGGTTGTTAGATTAATAATCATGTCATGCTTTAATTTTGAAAATGTTAGTAAAATTTTTAGTCATGACTAAAATAATAAATCATGCTTTTCAAAAAAAATATAAAAAGTTTAAAAAAATTTTGTAAATACATATACATAATTTAATTATGTAGCCATAAAACCCTTGAATAGACAGTATTTAAGCGTATATTAAAAAATATTAAAAATAATAAAAAAATATTGAACAAAGGGGTTGATTTTTAAAATTGTTTGTTTTACACTAAAAGACGTGCAAAGGGCACAGATAAGTTTTAAAAATATAAATAGCAAAAATTTTAAAATTTATTAACAACCCACTTGACAATAAAAAATCAGGTGATAAGATAAAGGAACCGCGAGATGTTCGGTTGAAAGAGCCCCGATAGCTGAGAGTAAATCAGCGAATGATTTGCTAAGCGTTGGAGACAAAAGAATAAAATAGA
>CATXCB010000023.1 GCA_958366705.1 uncultured bacterium | reverse complement strand
CTCTTGTTACAAGTGAATATATTAAATCAGTCTTATCTACATAGATATATCCATCCATTATGATTTGTTCGAATGTTTGTATGCCTATAGGATATTTCATATGTGTAAAGATAAAATAATGATACCGTATTGGAATTAATCTTTCTTTTTCAGTTCATTCTTGAAATCATGATAAATATCTTTCCCGAAAAGAATCCATGCAGACTCAAGCACAAAAGCTAGAAATGTAAAGCCTATCAATAATAATGGTTTATTGGGCGAACTTGCATTTAAGGGAATAGTTGAGGGTTCTACCACAGCAAATACAGGTTTTGCTTCTTGTAGTTTCGCCTCTGCGATTTGGCGTTGTGTTAGAACTTGGTTATAAACTTTGTAGGCTAAATCTGCATTTTGTTGATATTCGTTCATCTGCGATTTGGCTGTTTGTGTCACTAAGTTTCTATTTGCATCAGCATATTCATCATATTTTCTTTGAGCCTCCTCGTAAAGTTTTTTATATTTTTCGCACATTTGATTTTGGAATTCATAATCTTGTTTTGCTTTTTTAGTTCTATAGTTTATTATATATGTTTGTAGCTTATTAATAGCGCTATCTGCCACAATAGCAGTAACTAAGGGGTCTTGAAATGAGACTGTTATATGAGTCATTGTAGTTTTTTTGTCAGTTTCTGCTATTATTCTTTTTTTTAAAGAAGAAATTCTTTGTTGTTCTTCTTGGGTTAGTTGAAAGGGATCTAATTTTAGTCCTTTTATTTCTTTGTTAGTAGATTCTTTAAATAGGTTAATTAATCCTGAAATACATTTTATTGGTGCATTTATGACATAAGACCACCATGGATTCTTTTGAGTGTGTAGATAATCATACAAAAGAATTTCTTGGTTATCTTGGGTTTTAACTTTTACCATTAGCATTTCTATCATAAAAGGATTTGTTTGAGTGATTTCGGGGAACATTCCAAATGTAAGTGCATCTTCATTCAAATTTGATGTTACGTTCCCTAATCCGAACATTGAAGCTATTCCTGCTAATCCTCCTCCATTTGAATTACCGGACTCCGGTGATAAACTAACTTTTACCGTATATTCTTTGGGTAAGCTAAACCCAATAATTATACCAATAATAGCTCCAATAATCATTGCTTTATAAATCTTCTTTCGGTTTTTTATGATTTTCTTAAAAAGAAGAAGCAAATCTAGATTTTCAGAGATTTCTCCTTGAATATGTGCTTTTGAATTTTCCATATTATTTTGCGTTAATATTCTTTGTTAATATTTTTGTTAAAGTGAAAAGAATCATTTCATATATCTTATAGAGGTATCTTAAAGATAAAAGAAAATAATTGGAGTATATATGATTGCTTCTCAAGGCTTTGATATGTTCTTGCATAATTTGCTTATGGCTTATTAAACCGGAGGTACTTACTCCTCCAATTGTCATGGTTACAAAGTCTTTTTTGATATATTTTGTTTTGATTTTATGTATATAGATAGCTCTTAATAGGAATTCAAAATCTGCAGCAATTTTGTATGATATATCGTAGAATCCTATTTTATTTAGACATTCCTTTCTGATATAAAAAGAAGGATGGGCAGGCATAAATCCAAGGCGCATAAGGCTTCTTTTAAAGAATTTAGAAGAATAATATCGTATGATTCTTTTTGATTTGTTTGTATCTATATAATGTACATCACCATATATAGCATCAATATTTTTTTCTTTGCTGAAATTCTCATAGATTGTACTTAATATGTCTCGCGATGTATAAAAGTCATCTGAATTTAGAAGCCCGACAACTTCTCCACTTGCCATTTTTAGACCTTTATTCATTGCATCATAAATACCTTTGTCTTTTTCTGAGACCCAAATCATTTTTTCTTTAAATATAGTTTTATATTGCTTTATAATATCAAGTGTTTTGTCATTGGATTGACCGTCTATAATGATATATTCAAAATCTTGATAATTTTGCTTATATACAGACTCAATTGTTTTTGAAATTGTCTTCTCGCTATTGTAAGAAACAGTTATAATTGATATTTTCATTTAAGTAATTGATTGTATAATGATATATAATTGCTTATGGTCTTTTCCTCGGTATAGTGTTGTAAAATATGATTTCTACATGCTTCAGAAAAAAAATCTTTGCCTAGAGATTTTACTTTACTAATGAAATCAATGGCACTATTTAAATCTTTTACTTTTATTACTTTCCCAACTTTTTCATTGATTAGTTCTCTGCATGCAGTAGAATCGTATACTAAAGCTGGAGTTCCGCATGCCATACTTTCAATAATCGTAAGTCCAAATGTTTCTTCGATAGAAAAACTGATATATAAATCTGCAGCAGAATATAATTGTATTAATTCATGTACATTTTCGGTTTTAGAAATACCAATAATATTAGGCGGCAAACTTACTTTTTGTATTTTGTTTATTCCAACAAGAATAATACGGTATGTATCATTTAGTCGTTGAGCTAAATTTATGAAATCTTTTAGCCCTTTTCCTTTTATCCAATTTGTTGCTACGCTTAAAATAATAAATTTATCTGTGATGCCTAATTTTTCTCGGATGTTACTAGATGTTGGTTTAAATAGTTTTGTATCTACTCCATTGTTGATTTTTAAAATAGGATAATTCTTGAGAAAGGATTGTTCAACCTCTTTTTTTAGCCATTCAGAGACTGTTATTATATATAGGTTTTTGAGGTTTGTAAAACATGTTTTCTTTTTTTGGTAATTATTATTAGAATTATCCGTTATTGCTATAGGATAGCTTAATAAATGGGGACAATGATCACATTGCACTTTCCATTTTTGACAGTTTATAGCAGTATAGTGTACACAATGTCCCGTGTAGCTCCAACAATCGTGTAATGTCCATATAATAGGTTTGCCATATGTGGATAAGAATTTAAATAGTAATTCAAAGTTTAAATAATAACCATGAATGTTATGTAAATGTATTATGTCTGGTTGTATTTTAATAATTGTAGATATCAATTTCTTTGTAGCTTTATGCGAGCCATATCCGTGTTTGTCGCATAATATAGATTTAAATCCATGGCATAATATATCGAATTTATTTCCTATTTTAATAAGTGTCGATCGGCTTGGATTGTACCAACGGCCGTATGCAATATAGCTTACCCATCCTTTATCAATGGCTAAAGAGCCTATCTTTTCTGAAATCTTCCCTGTAGATCCAGAATTAGCAACTACATTTATTTGAAGAACTTTCATTTTTTCCTAAGATAAAATAGAAATAATTATTACATATGTATATAATAAAATATAAAATAATTATGCAACAGATAAATCTGACTAGACTATGTTGTAATATGATATAATGAACTGATAACTCTTTTAAACTTGCAAGTATTAATTGATGGAACGCTAGGATAATGAGAGTATTACTCCCTATGTAGAGTAATATTTTTTTTATAGTTTTATTGAGAGTAATAATGTTTTTTGAAAATGTTAAAACGAGAAGGGTCCCACAAATTCCTCCAATATAGCCTAGTATTGGATTTCCTATTTGATTCCAAGCTAAGTCTAATCTTGGTATGTTGATTACAGATATAAAAAATGTTATTATAGTGAAAATGAATATTTTTATCAAGGAATTATTTTTGATTATTTGAAGATATAAAGTTGAAGATATATATCCAATTCCTAAAAAGCATACAGATGGACATAAAGTTGTTAATTTGTATGGTACGATTCCTGGTCCGATAATGTATCCTAAAATAGCAAGAATGGATAGAATGGAAATAATTAGTTTTTTATTCAGCTTCATGATATAAAAGAATATTAATTCTGTTAGGAATAAATTGGGAAGAAACCATAATGCAACTCCATACCATCCCGAAATAACTTCTTGTATAGGGTGACTGTTTATAGGTAGACTGAGTTGCTTGTAGCCTACAAAAACTATTATAGAGAAAATGATATATGGGATAATAAGAGTCCGTATTTTTCTTGTTAAGAAAAGATTGAATGATGTGTATTTCTTTTGGGATAGGATAATTCCAGATATGATATAAAATAAAGGCATATGAAATGACCATATGAAATTGCTAATAAATGTAGGTAGTTGGGTGTGGCCGACTACTACCATTATAATCCCTATAGCTTTTGTTATATCTAATTCTTCTATTCTTTGTTTCATATCTGTATTTAAGTAAGATTGGTAAAAGAGGATATTTGTTTATATATTTGTTGTTGAAAATCTATGTTTGATATATTGTGGGTTAATCTATTGTAAATTTCTGGTTTTATTATTTGTTTAACGCACTTTTCAAACATATTGTGATCATTAACGGCGTATATAAAGCCATTGTAGTTTTCTTTTATTAAGTTTTCATGACATCCAACTTTATTGCTTACAATTACAGGTAGACCGTTATTCAATGCTTCTTCGACGACTAGTCCCCATGGCTCAGAAATTGAAGGTAAAATAAAGACATCATGAGTTCTATAAATATTGGGAAGTTCTTCATTGTTTATATGTCCTAGGAAAGTAATATTATTGTTGGATATAGATTTTAAATAACTTTCTAATTTCCCCTCTCCAACTATTGTTAAATTTAGTTCAGGAAATTGATTAAATTCTTGAATCAAGAATTCGATGTTTTTAACTGATACAAGCCGGCCTACATATAGGAAATTTTTAATTGTATTTTTATATATATAATGTGGCCTTTTTTGAAGGTTAATGAGCCCGACTCCACCAGTTTCAATAATCTTTCCTTTAAATCTTAACTTTTTAATTAATCTACTATGAGGGCTTCCACACGTAAAAGCAATGGATGTATGGGATAGGAATATTCGTTTTATTATATATTTAAGTCCTTTAGTGGAAGATTCATAGCAGCTAGACTCTATAACAACTCCATTTTTCCTTTTAGAAGAAAAGAAATTTGCTATCCACATTATTGACGAATCCCACCCTCCTAAAATTAGGTGATTATAGTTTAATGTCTGTAGAAATTGGATTGTATAATAAATCTTTTTTATAATATTCCCACGTAGGTAATAATACTTAAAATTAGGGCTACCATTAAAAAAATTCTTGTTTCTTTCTTTAGCTGTATCTCCGGTATAAATTACTAGAATTTTTTTTTGCAGAGCTATTTCGTTATATAATTTAATTTTATAAAAAGATGGTAGGTTCGTAATAAAAATCAGATCATAATATTGCTTCATATGCATTTTATTTTTCTAGTTGTTTTATACTGTTTCTCCATTTTTCAGGTGAACAAATGTCATATAATTTATTCGATTGGCTTCTCTTTTTCAATAAATTTGATTCGTCTGTCGTTTGTATCTCTTGTATAACTTCCAATATACTTTGAATATTATAGTTTATAGAATAATAATCTATTTCTTTTAATTCAGGATATTTCATTGTTGAAATAACAATCTTATTTGAGTATATATATTCTATAAGTTTGGATGGAAAATTATTTATATTCTCAGCTAAATATGGATTTCTAAAGTTAAGACAAATATCGTGTTGGTTTAAGACTTCCATATAATTATTACGATCCAAGAATCCTAAATACTTTATATTAGTATATTTTTGAGCGTATTTGATAATAGTTTCTTCATCTTCACCTCTTCCTGTTATCGTTAAGTTTAATTCCGGGTGTAATGAAAAAAAGTTAAGTGCAAGATCAATACCTGTTACTTTACCAAGAAAACCTGAGAAAAGAAAAGATGTTTTATTGATTTTTTTATGTATGATAGGTTTGGTAGGTTTTTGGGTTATTATTCCGGGTATTGTAATATTATTTTTCAGATTTAGATTATTCCTTGCTGATAGGGTAATTGTAGCATTTGATGTTTGAATTAGATGTTTGATGAAATTAGTAATAGAGTATTTTTTTGTTGGAGGTGTAAAGTCTGCTAATAATATGTATGTCTTTTTTTTTGTTAGATATTTTAATATATAATATAGCAGTAGGTTTTGTTTGTCTAGGTTATAAAACCATATATTATTTTCTTTATTCTTTATAATGTGAATAAATACAATAACGGTTTCAATAATTGAGTTAATGTATCTAAGTAATCTAATATGGGGAAATATTCTAATTTGAACATATCTGATTTTATATTCATTCTTAAGTTCTAGTTTTTTATTTACTGTTACAGGAAGAAAAGAAAAACAATAATTAAAAACATTGCTATCTATAAGTTTTCTACAGAATGAACATGAAGCTTGAGAAACATTATATTGTTTTATATAAGTATCTGGAATAATACTACAAATTATGGTTGACATATGAAGATTGATTAAGATTTTGAGGAGATGAAATTGTCGTATTTATATAAAAGAAAAATAATATCATAAGAAATCTGAATCCAGGATTTGTTAATATGAAATATCCTTTGATGTTACAAATTAAAACAGTTCCAATAAAAAGTAAGATGAACCATCGTTTACATTGAAATACATATAATTTTAGATATAAAGAAATCACTAAACAAAATATTAGTGTTATGAAATAAATTCCACCGTAATTCAATTGAATAATATATCCAATGTCACTATTGTTTTGTGCAGTAAATAAATTTATTCCACTTCCAAATATCCAATTCCACGTGTTTTCTGGTAGAATTATCATAGTCTTGAGAATGTCAGTATTACCAGTCTTATTTAAAGATTCATTTGTCATAAAACTAGTTACTTCAATAATAAAATCAAAGGCCCATTCTAATGTTTGTTTGTATTCATCAAGTAATCCATTATTATATGCAATAACAAAAATAATCGTGATTATAATTGTTGTCTTTACGATTTGTTTGAATCCTTTCTTTGTGAATAGAATATAAAGAAAATAAATAATGATTGGTACAAATCCAATTCTAGCATTAAACATTATGCTAATAAATAGAAATGGAAGGAAGAAATATAATATTTTTTTTGTATTGCTATAATAAAGGCATATACAAAACCCTAGCCCTTGTGCTATAGCATACGAGAATATTAATGAGTCTGATATACCAAAAGAGCGAAAGGTTAATTTTTCTGTTAAGCTACTAGTCACTAATAAGGACTCCCTAACAAAATTATTGATTTCAGGGTTAATAATAAGAAAGCAACTAATGAATGATGCGATAATAGGTATGCAAAGAATAAAATAAATAACTTTATTTGCGTCTTTGAATTGTCTATTGAGAATGGTTACTATAATGTATGGAGCTATTAGGCATTCGAATATGAATGAAATATATTCAAATGCAAATAGTAGTGTACTTGTAAACAAAAAATGAAATATACAGTGGCATATAATGAAAAGGCATATGCAAATTTCTATTTTCATAAAGGATATTAGCGGAGTCCATAGTCGATTCTTAAATGCTATAAAAATGAGTAAAAGGTCTATTATTTTTATTGGTGATATAGGAATAAAGGTAAATGGTGGATTGTAAATAAATAAATATATACACACAATCCAAAAGATAACTATTCCATAATAGCCTTTTTGATGTACTAACACTTTATCCATCTAAAAATTAAATGATAAATAGAAATTGTAAAATCCTTTTTAAAAAAAAGTGAGATACATTTAATTCCGTATTTTAATGAGGCTATTTTATATTTTTTATATAATGATAGAATCCTAAAATTTCTAAGGTATTGTAATTGTATTGCATAGTTATATATTTCTGTATTTTGAAAAATATTTATAGTATTTTCGTGACATTTAAGAAGTTTCATCGGATCCCTCTTGCTACTTAATTCAGCTATCCTATAGTAGCTTAGAATTTCATTAATGAACCCAATGGGGTATTTTTGTGCAATTAGGCAATTCATATAAAAATCTTCTGCTATTATGTTAGCAGGGAAAAAGTTAAATTCTTTTAATATCTCTTTTCTATACATATAATTGACAGGAGGGTGAAATTCCTGTGTTATAATTTCATTAAAAATATAGCCGCTTTTATATTTTGAGCTGTCACTAACTCCTAATATATTAGACTTTGTATCTACATCATAGGTCTTTCCATAGCACATTGCATATTGGGGATTCTTTTCTAGAAAATTGTACTGAATTTCAAGCTTATTTGGAACCCAATAATCATCGGAAGCGCAAATGCTAATATACTTTCCTGTTGCATACTTTTTTATGATGTCAGTCAATGTTTGAGCTAACCCTTTATTGGCTTGACATATTAGTGTATAACCAAATTCGTTTTGGTGTTCTTTCAGAATCTGAGCGCTATTATCTTTAGAACCATCGTCAACTACAATCCATTGAAAATCTTTATATGTTTGCTCTTTAATGCTTTTTAAACATTGTAGAACATATTTCTCATGGTTATAACAAGGAACTATAACTGTAATATCATTAGATTTCATTGTGATTATTTTTTGTGAATATATTGATTAAATATATTAAAGTGACTGAAAGAAATTATATTAAATATCTTGCAGCATGTTATATATATTGTCAATCCTACTATAAAGCCTAATAATAGTTGTAAGAAAACGTTATCTATATGTGCTCTTATTAGAATAACAAAGATAGACATAATTCCGATGGATATAAATACCTTAATAAAATCTTTTAATTGCTTTATCGGACCATAGTTTAATATTTTCCCTGGATAGTATGCATTTATAAAAAAGCATATGATTGTTGAGATTAAGTTGCCTATTACAATGGCTTTTATTCCTAGAGGGATGGTTATAACAAGAAAGAATATATCAATTGGTATTTTTGATAAATCGACTCTTAAAAACAAATCAGATCTTCCTATAGCGTTTAATGCATTCATATTAATTGCTGATAATGGGGTCAACATTCTTGCGAAGCATAAGATTTGCAGTAATGTAACACAAGGTAACCATTTTTCAGTAAGTAATATTACTACAATTGGTTTGGCTAAGAGTGCCAATAAAATCATAATTGGAAACGTTATGAGGGATGTGTAAAATAGAGATTTTTTATATACTGAAATTAGTTTTTCACGATTGTTCTGTAATTCACTTAATATTGGAAAAGTAACATTTCCAAGTACATCATTTATTGTCCAAGCAACTATGTCTGTGAATTGATTAGCGCGTGTATAATATCCTAACTGATCTGGTTTGTATAACTTCCCGATGACAATTGTAGCAATATTGTTAAATATCGTTGTTATACTTCCGGCAATTAGTAGGTTGGATCCAAATTTAAAGAGTTTGTTGAAAGATGTAAAAGAAAAATGTAATGTAGGTATCCAATGAGAATATTTAAAGAATAAAATTGACATTGTGAGTGTTGAGATTAAATATTGTCCTACTAAAGCCCATACGCCAAAATCCTTATGTGCCATTATAATCCCTCCTATGCCTCCAACTAGAGTACCTAAGAAATTTATTTTCGCAAGAGATTTAAAATCCATTTTAATCATTAATTGTGCCCTTTGTACAATATTAATAGAGGCTATTATGATGTTAATGGACAAAATTCGTAGAAGGGGAGAGAGTATTGGTGAATTGTAAAAGGTAGCTACATAAGGAGCTGCTATATATAGCACTGAATAAAGTAACAGTGAGGTCGCTAAGTTAAAATAAAAGGTCGTAGAGAAGTCAATATCGCTTCTGTCTTGTTTTTGTATTAGTGCTTTGGCAAAACCACTTTCTATGAAAATGCTAGATAATGAAATAAATATCATTAGCATTCCTATTAATCCGTAATCTTCAGGAGACAGTAGTCGGGCTAATATAATACTAATGATAAAAGAGGCGCTTTTTATAGCCACCTTTTCTATCATATTCCATAGGGTGCCTTTTATTAGTCTTTCTTTTATGTTATTTCCCATTTTATTTTATGAGATCGAAGATAAAATATTGTTGAATATGTTTTCTGATGCTAATCTATGATTTGGTGGCATTAACTTCATTGTTATAAATTTATTTCTAACCTCAAATAATTCATCTTTCTCATTTATTAAATTGATAATGAAAGTTTCAATTTCATTTTTGTTTTTTGCATGATAATAAACATCTAGGCATTGTTTCCCGATTTCGTTGAATTCTTCATATGTTTTGGGATTGGTCATAGTATGTAATGCTGGTTTCCTTGTATATAAATATTCTGCTATAAATGAGCCACTATCATGGATAATTCCATCGCTGGATAAAAATAAATCAATATAATCTCCTTCTGAGAGTATAGAATTAGGCATTGTTTCCCATTCCTTATAGTAATTATCTGTTTTCTCTTTTCCCCAATAATTATATAGTTTTACTTTTAATAAAGGATGAGGTTTAAAAGCTATTTGAATTTTGCCTTCATATTTTCTTGCAAAATCTATCATGTCTTGATAGAAATCTAAAAAGCAGGAGTAATGTATGATTTCATTAGGGGAGATAGTGTGGTGGGGGGCCCATATAATTCTTTTTATAGTTCTATCTTTTATTTTCCAAACATCTTTATATTGATATTGTGGATTAATAAGATTGTCTATACCAGGATAACCACTAACAATTACATTAATGCCTTTATTGTAAGCGTATTGTTGAGAGTACTTCTTGTGACTTTCTGTTTCTGAATATAATTTCCATACGAGATTTTGCATTTCTAGATTGAAGCTGAAATCATATATAGCGGATTCCCCCCAATAGTAAGGGACATAACAAGTTAAAATGTCTTTGTATTGATCTATATAATAACGATTATCGATTAAACCTTTATAGGGATTAGTATAGAAAATAATATCTGGTTTTATATCCTTTCGAATATCAATGTAGCTATTATTTTTACTATCATAGGATTTAATACAATTATATCCATTGCAGAATCGGTTATAACATTCATTCATGACATTAATCATATTTTCGTATCCAAAATTTACTGCTGGACATACAATTATTATAGGTTCAAATCTTGGATGTTTTTCCATTAACCGATAGAGTGTATCATATTTCCATACACTTGCGTGAATAGCTAGAAAGGCAACTCTTATTTTCTCCTTGTTCTTAAGCTTTTTTGATAACTTTTGATTCAGTTTGTATATTCTTAGGTATTTATAGTATTTATATTTCCTGTATATAGGGCGTAGTATCTCTTTTTTTATGCTATTTGGTAGCATTTTTAGCAATAAACTCTTTATTTTTTCCATTTATTCAATGTTTCAATAACATATTGAACCTCTTCTTCTGTCATAACTGGACTCATTGGTAAGCTAAGCTCACATTTATGAATTTTTTCTGTAATGGGAAGATTCCAATCGTTCCATTCTTTATAGCATTCTTGTTGGTGAGGAGGGATCGGGTAATGTATCAATGTTTGTATATTATTATCATTCAGATATGCTTGTAGATTATCTCTTTGCTCGCATAGAATGGGGAATATATGGAAAACATTCTGTTCTTCAGGTAGTGTGACTGGAAATTGAATTAATTTATTATGGATTTTAGATATATATTGTTTGGCAATTTCTTTTCTTCTTTTATTGTCTTCATCAAGATGCTTTAATTTTGTAGATAAAACTGCCGCTTGAATTTCGTCTAATCGACTATTACGTCCTCTATATTTAAATACATATTTTTTTGTTGAACCATAATTTGCTAAAGCTCTGATTGTTTCAGCTAGCATTTTATCATTTGTTGTAACTGCTCCTCCATCACCAAGTGCTCCTAGATTTTTTCCAGGATAAAAACTGTGACCAGCTGCGTCTCCCAAAGAGCCAGTTTTTCGTCCTTTATATACACATCCGTGTGATTGAGCATTATCTTCCACAAGTTTTAGATTGTATTTTCGACATAATTCGCCTATTTTTTCAGTATAGGCACAACGCCCATATAAATGAACAATAAATATAGACTTAGTCCTTTTTGTTATAGCTTTTTCAATTAAATCATCATCTATTTCTAATGTTTGGTAATTAGGTTCAACTAAAACCGGTACTAGACCATTTTCTGTGAGAGCTAAAATAGTGGCTATATATGTGTTAGCAGGAACAATGACTTCATCACCTGGTTTCATTACACCCATTTCTATATATGCACGGTAAATCCAGATAAGTGCATCTAAACCGTTAGCTACTCCAATTGTATATCGAGTTCCTATGTATTGAGAATATTCTTTTTCAAATGCCTCGTTTTCTTTTCCTTGTAAATACCAACCAGAATCAATGACACGCTTTACAGCTGCATGAATTTCGTTACCATATTTCTCTGTTACTTTTTGTAGATCAAGAAATTTAATCATAGTTATTATAATTTGTGAGTATTACCTTCTTTATCCTTAAAATTTAAATCTAATAAGATTCCTTCTTGGGTTATATATCCTTTGCATGTCGCTGGATTTCCATACCATACTGTGTATGGAGGAATATTTTTGGTTATCACACTACCAGCTCCTATAAAGGCATACTTACCAATGGTATGACCTGCAACAATAGTACTATTGGCTCCTATAGAGGCCCCGGTCTGGATAATTGTTTTTTCAAATTGTTTTGGATAACATTTAGAACGAGGTATTAAATCGTTTGTAAATGTGACATTGGGGCCTATAAAAACACTATCTTCGATTTTTATTCCATCCCATAGTTGGACTCCAGATTTTATGGTAACATTATTACCTATAATTACATCATTTTCTATTAATACATTGGCACAAATATTACAGTTCTTGCCAATAACCGCATTCGGAAATATTACGCAGAATTGCCAAATGTTGGTTCGTTCGCCGATATTATTTGATTTTACGTCAGATAAAGGATGTATGTAGAAATTTTCGTTATTCATTTTTATATTTTATGAAATCAGTATATTCCCTTATATAATCACTTTCATCATATTTGTGTGATGCTAAGACCAAACATACAGACCCAGAAGAGAAATCATCCAAAGTACGCCAAATTCCAGGGACTATATATAATCCTTGATAAGGACGATTCAATAAGAAGGTTCGTTTTACTTCTCCGTCATCAAGGGTTACAGTAAAGCTTCCACTTGCCGCAATAATTAATTGGCTTAGTTCTTTATGAGCATGTCCCCCTCTGCTTTCCCCACCTGGAACGTCATATAAATAATAAGTACGTTTAATTTCAAATGGTATTGTTTTCTTATTTTCCACCACACTTATATTACCTTTTTCATGGTGATGCTTATCTAATTCTATGATTGTACAATCGTATACATTGCTCTTTTTCATAATTTCATGTTTTTAAAAACGTTGTAATCATAAATATAATCACTAGGATTATAAGGGGTTGAAGCTAGTATTAGTGCTAGAGAATTTGTGGAAAAATTTTCCATTTGTCTCCAAAGGCCTTTAGGAACATATAGTCCATAATATGAACGATTTAATGAAAATATTTTTTTCTCTTTCCCGTTATCTAGAATGACGTCAAAACTTCCAGATAAGGCAACAATAAATTCTTCATTTGTTTTGTAAGCATGCCCACCCCTAGCTTCTCCTCCGGGAACGTCATATATCCAATATGTTCGTTGGATTTTGAATGGGATATGGTTTTCTTCTTCTATAAATGAAAGATTGCCTCTTTTATCTAAAAATTTAGGCAATTTGATAATCTGTGGTTTTTGGCTCATGATTCTTAGGTAAATGATTTAAAGCTGAAATAAGTTGGTCATTATCAGATTTGCTTCTTACTGCAATGCGTATATAATTTTTTTGATCAAATCCTTTTTTGTTGCTACAATCTTTTATTAAAATGTTGTATTTGTTCAACAGAAGTTTAGTTATTGACTCAGATGTATATGGGGGATATACTTCGCAAAGGAAATAATTGGCTTGGGATGGAATGATACGAAGATATGATATCTGAATCAATTGTTGATAAAATCTTTCTCTTTCTTGGATAAACTTTTGACATGCTAATTTATAATCGCTTTCGTATTTCCCAAAAATTTGCATGTAGTACTCTCCAAACGAGTTGATATTCCATATTGAAACATCTTTTTTTATGAAATTTATAAGGTTTGTGTCTGCACTTGCTATTACGCCTAATCTAATTCCTGGAACACCGTATGATTTTGATATACTTTTAATGACGATCAGGTTAGTGAATTCTTCTAAAATGTTGTTTCGTAGTAAAGTGTTATTTGTAGATGCATCAGAAAAGTCAACAAATGACTCATCTATAATTAATTGTATGTTTTTTTCTTTTGTCCATTGTGCTATAGTTAATAGTTCTTTTGGGGGAATAAAATTTCCAGAAGGATTGTCTGGATTTATAATTAATAAAGAAGATATGTTTTTATTTTCATAAAAAGTCTGAAGTTCTTTAACTCCATATGAAAAATTTTTATTTTGTGGATAAAACGTTATGACATCATTTTCTGATTTTCTATTGGGATATTCTTCAAACGTTGGTGATATTATGCCAATTTTTCCATTTAATTGGCTCATTAAACTTTTGATGAGTTCTGCTGCGCCATTACCAACACATACATAATTCTGTTTTATGTTAAAATATTTAGCTATGAGTAAAGAGTTAATTTTCATTCCAGATGGGTACTCCATTAATAACCTATCAAAGTTTGAGCGGAGTTCGTCTTTCATTTTTTGAGGTGGAAAAAATGGATTTACGAGGTAACAAAAATCTAATAAGCCAGGAAAACGCCAATAACCGCCATATCTTTGTTGATATTTGGAAAGACGTTCGTTATCGTTACTAAATATGGTCTCTGCGATATCTAAATCTTGTATGTCGTCTATTTCATACCATTTTTCATTATTGAGAATTAAAGCTTTAAGATTACAATTATCAAGAATAGTTATTACTCTTAATACTTGTTCATAATATTCATTATTTCCTAAAGCATGAATATAGGCTTCTAGGAAAGGAATGTATTGGTTGCGTGCAAATTCTTTACTGAATTTGTAAATATTAACCGTTTTGTAATAGAGGGCTATATCTTCATACCGGAATGCTTTTTTGGGAATAAAATTAATGATATTATTTTCATTATCTATTCTAACCATTGTTCCGTCCATCCAACTTTCATATTTTGCAACAACTGCCACATTAGGGTAAGATGATTGCTTAAGAAGAGTAAAAATTGAATCTTCAAAAATTAAATCAGATTCAATAAGAATCGTATCATCTTCTAGAAGTTTTTCCTTAGCTAAATAGAGTGAGTAAATATTATTAGTTTTATTATAAATAGGGTTCTCGATGTATTCAATTTCTATTGTTTTGTACGAGTATCCTAAATAGTTTTTTAATTTTTCTCCCTCATAACCTATAACAATAATAATTTTGTTTAAGGAAAGTTTGGAAAGTTGTTCTAACAAACGGTTGATAAGTGAGATCCCGTTTATTTTTACCATGCATTTGGTGTTATTTTTAGTCAGTTCTCCAAGCCTTTTTCCCATTCCTGCTGCCAATATTACTGCTTGCATAAAGAATTTTTTAGTAGATGATTATTAATGAATATTATTAGGCACGCTTCGCCGTTACCTGTCCCACACCCATTCATCCTAGACAGACAAAAATAGGTATGCAAGGTAAGCGTCAACGTTTATTTATCTTACAAAAATACCCCATTTCACCGAAAAGTCAAAAAGAAATCCCGACAAAATGAGTTTCTAGCCAGTTTTAGTAAACAAATGAACAGAATTGACAAATACTGCATCGCATTTTCTTGTTTTTTCATCAATTTTTTATACCTCTTGAAAAACGCCTTTGCGTTCGGATTCAAACGCAAGTGCGTTTTACTTAAAACACAAGTACGTTTTGAATCAAACGCAAGTACGTTTTAGTTGAAACGCAAGGGCGTTTTTCGGAGGCTTCCGGAAGAGGGGTGAGGGAAGAAATCTTGACGGGTTGTCGGGGTTGGCAGGCATTTTTATAAAGTATATATACGCGGGGTGTGGAAAAATACAACGCTTATATTTTTCCACACCTGTATATAGAAAGTTTGAAAAACCGGTGCCAACCCCGACAACCCGTCAAGCGGCAGCCCGGAAGTGTCACGGTTTCGGAACCCGTTCCTGTGGGGGAGGATACAGCCATGTAGATTTGCGTTTTTCTGTCTGGCATCATTTCTATGGTGTCATTTCTTGTGTTTCTCGATGTGATTCATGAGAATTTTTGTAAGTTTGCAAGATAAACACATAAAGCTACATGGAAGATTTTTTATTGACGGCGGTCAATGTAACCGCCAACCGAGGCAACAGTTTGATTAACAGAAAGATGATTCTTCGCATCTTGGGTATCCTGCTCTTTATGGAGGCAATGATGTTTCTGGCATGTGCAGGCGTTTCCTTGTGCTATGGGGAGGAAGACTATATTTATTTTATTTACACGACATTGATTAATATGGCCGTGGGAAGCGGACTGATTCTATTGGGAAGAGGAGCTGAAAACCGGGTGACACGACGTGACGGGTATTGCATCGTGGCGTTCACGTGGCTGCTTTTCACAGGTTTCGGTATGCTGCCTTTTTACATAAGTGGGAGTATTCCGTCGGTGACTGATGCGTTTTTTGAAACCATGTCGGGGTTTACCACTACGGGAGCCACCATTCTGGATGATATTGAAGCTCTTTCGCACGGCATGCTGTTCTGGCGAAGCTTCTCGCAGTGGATTGGAGGATTGGGCATTGTGTTCTTTACGATTGCCGTGCTGCCTATCTTCGGAGTGGGCAATCAGGTGCTTTTCTCGGCGGAGGCTACGGGGGTGACGCACGACAAGATTCATCCGAAAATCAGCGTTATGGCGCAATGCCTGTGGACGGTATATCTCGTGCTGACTGTGGCGGAAATTGTACTGCTGCTGATTGGCGGCATGGATTTGTTTGATGCCGCATGTCATGCTTTTTCTACGACGGCTACCGGAGGGTATTCTACCAAGCAGGCCAGTGTGGCTTACTGGAATTCTCCTTTTATTGAATATGTGATTGCCATCTTTATGATTCTGTCGGGTATCAACTTCTCGCTGTATTTCATGTGTATGAAGGGGCGTTGCGGACAGTTGTTTAAGGATGGAGAGCTCCGGCTGTATCTTATTTCCATCGGGGCGGTGACACTGATAATTACCGGGGCCTTGTACTGGTATAATAATTATGGATTGGAGGAAGCTTTCCGGAAATCGCTTTTCCAGGTGGCGTCCATTCATACGTCGTGTGGCTTTGCTACGGACGATTATAATATGTGGCCTCCTTTCACGTGGCTGCTGCTTATTTATACGATGGTGGCAGGAGGCTGTGCCGGTTCTACGGCGGGTGGTATCAAGAATGTGCGTCTGCTGCTTTTGTTGCGCAACGTGAAAAATGAGTTCCACCGACTGATGCATCCCAGAGCGGTATTGCCGGTAAAGATGAACCGTATGGCGGTGTCACAGCGTACGCTTGCCACGGTGATGACGTTTGTGTTCTTTTATTTTGTTTGTATCTTTTTATGCTGGCTGGCGCTGATGTGCATGGGCATCGGATTGGAAGAATCTTTCGGACTATCTGTATCAAGTATCGGTAACGTGGGGCCGGGACTGGGTGCCTTCGGACCAGCATTTTCATGGAGTGCACTTCCTGACCTGGCGAAGTGGCTGTTGTCGTTCATGATGCTGATAGGGCGTCTGGAGCTCTTCGGTGTGCTGCTGTTGCTGACTCCGAGTTTCTGGGAAAGACGATAAGAAAAATAAAAGCCATTACGTAGAAGTAATGGCTTTTATCATAATATAGTGATTGTCTGTTAGTCAATAAACCG
>CATXCB010000022.1 GCA_958366705.1 uncultured bacterium | reverse complement strand
ATTGCTTGAATTCTTGTATCATCTGTAACATTTTTGTCTGCGTCAAGAGGAACGTTTACATCTACTCTTATCAACGCTCTTTTACCTTTGATATCACCAAGGTCTTTAATTGATTTTTTCATAAATCTCTCCTTTTTAAAAGTACCGCATGGATATTCTACAAAAAACATAGAGCTAAAACAATATTCAAAATTTCTGTTAACTAATGTAAAAAGATATAAAAAAATATAAAGATTAATCCAAAACAAGTCGTTAACAACAAATATTGACAACGGAAAATATCTCATTAAAACAAATGTAGAAAGGTGTATAAAATATGTCTATAAATGGAGTATCTTCATTTGGCGGGTATGGAATTTTAGGACAACACTCACGGCTCAGTGAATCCACAATACGAAAACTACAAGCTCTGGGGATTGACCCCACAACAGTTTCCTCAGAAGCACAAGCCCAAACATTAATAAATGCAGTTCTTCAAAAACAACAAGTTCAAAAAACAACTAACGAAAGCAACTCTAAAAATACATGTTCAAGTGAAACAGAATTAATTTCTCGTGCAAAAAATCTGGCGTCGCAAATGGGAGTAAAAATATCAACTCAAGACACTCTAACCGAAATTATTAACAAACTTACAAGTCAACTAAGTTCACTAAGTGGACAAAATAATGGTAACACAAAAGAATTACAACAATATCAAGCTGAAATATCATCAATTCAAAATAAATTCTCCAGCGTAAAACAGAACCAAAATTCAATGTATGTCGCGTTAAATTTAACAGCAAACTTGAATAAATTTACATTAGGGCTAAACTAAATAAAAAACTAACATTTCTTCTATTACACCAAAAATCCCCCACGGACTTTATGGGGATTTTTTATTTTAATAAAAAGAATTGACATCAACTCTGTCAGGTTATATCATTAGATAGGAATCCGTTAAATAATAAAGGAGCTATATGGAAAACAGTTCAACAGAAATTAAATTATGTCCATTCTGCAATGCAGAAATAAGCTTTGACGCAAAGAAATGTAAATTTTGCGGAGAATGGGTAGATGACAGCAAAAAAAATCTGCCTAAAGAAATCAGAAAATTTAACTGGGGTGCATTTTTACTCAACTGGATTTGGGGTGTTATGCACAAAAAATATATTACATTATTAATCCTGCCAGCAAGCATAATCCCATTTATCGGTCCTTTAGCTTTGGCCATCTGGTTCGGATTCAAAGGTAATCAATGGGCATGGGAATCCAAAGATTGGGAGAGCGTTGAACAATTCAATGAAGTACAGACCAATTGGGTTCGAGTATGGTTAATCTTGTTCATTTTAGGTTTAATATTTACACTCAAAACATTCTTATTCTTAGTTTATATAGGGAATACGCAAATTTAAAACTAAAAGACAATGCCGATATAGCTCAGATGGTAGAGCAACTGATTCGTAATCAGTAGGTCAGGGGTTCGATTCCCCTTATCGGCTGGTTAATTCAAATTTTTCCACGGGCTTTTAGTAGAATCTTCACCCGTATTTTTCTCCTGTTGGGAGAAAAAAAGGGGTTAAACCTAAATTGTTACTGTATACCTGTTCCGTATAAGTTCGAGCTTCAAACTCTCACTTACGGAAAGGTAGATTTCCCTTATCAGCTGGTTAATTCAAATTTTTCCACGGGCCTTTAGTAGAATCTTCACACGTATTACTTAATAAATTTTTCATCATCCACTATTTTCTTGATATTTATTAATAAATTCATAACCTACACTTGAGAAACTTATCATATTGTGATAACATGATAATATGATTAAATCTTTCAAAGACAGCGAAACCCAAAACAT
Source organism: uncultured bacterium (assembly GCA_958366705.1). Lineage (GTDB taxonomy): Bacteria > Cyanobacteriota > Vampirovibrionia > Gastranaerophilales > Gastranaerophilaceae > Zag111. The sequence continues at coordinate 18,376 of CATXCB010000022.1, read as the reverse complement.
ATTCAATGGCATAAATTCAAAAAAATACAATACTATTCAAAAAATAGCAAAAAGAAAACTTGATATGATTCATTTCGCACATGCTGAACAAGATTTAATGGTGCCACCGGCTAACCGTTTCGAACACCTAAAAGGCAATCTTAAAGGTTACTGCTCAATTAGAATAAATGACCAGTTTAGAATTGTTTTTAAATTCGCTAACGGCACCGCTGAAGAAGTTTACATTACTGATTATCACAAATAGGAGTTCACTATGATAAGACCTTACACCCATCCAGGAGAAATTTTATTAGAAGAATTTGTTAAACCATATGGTTTGACACAAAAAAAACTGTGTGAATTGCTTAATGTCGGTATCAAAACCATAAGTGAAATTTACAACAAAAAACGTGGAATTTCTCCGGTAATGGCTTTAAAATTAGCTAATTTATTTGGCACTACTCCTGAATTTTGGATGAATGCTCAAAGTGCTTATGATTTATACATTGCTTATACTAAAGAAAAATCAAGTATTGATTCAATTCAAAAAATAGCTTAATATAACATTTTTACCAGATTAATTAACTGTCAAATTTTTTAGAATACGTTTTATTGAACTCTTCAATCTCATCTGCTACATAATAAGGCAATATATCTTCCGGAATATAATCCAGTTCTTTAATTGTTACTTTTCTTACAGGTGATGAGTCACCGTGGATATATTTATTCACGGCATCAGCAGCTTTAATTATTTTTAAAGCTGCAATATTATTTTTAGTCGGTTCAATATAATTATTCTTCAATAAATAATCATACATAGAACCTCTTTTTATCTGCAGGGTTAAATTACCTTTTTTATCAGAACCTAAATACAAATCGACAGGATAAATCTGTCCTAAACTGTAGACTGATTTTATCTTCTCACGATTTTCAGGAGACATACACCTCAATGATGGTGTCAAATAAGTTGTTCCAAATGATACATTATTTATTTTCATACTAAATATAAAACCCTAAAAAATTATTTTTGCTATCTCTATTTTAACTTTGTATAATCTGTCAGCATATTAACCAGATGAAATAATACAGGATCCCAATTATCCTGCGAGTCAGCTTGCAGAGGTATTACACTTTTATACCAGCCTACATCTTTTCCGTCAAGTTTATACCAGCGATAATTTGTTTGCTTATTATAAAGAGCAATTGTTTTTACCCCGAGAGCACCGGCCAAATTCAGTATTACATTATCCGTTGTAATTACAATATCCATATTCTTGACTGCCATTGCCGTTTCTGTAAACGTTGAAAAAGATGAACCCAGCGGAATTATTTTATCATCATTCATTTCACTATCCATTTGTAAAAAATAAAAATCTATTCCCGGAATATTTGTTATCATTTTGAATTTTTCTAAAGGGATATCCCTGCCTGAATAATTAGCAGTTTTATCGCCGCAGCACGAAATTCCGACTTTCAAATTGTTACTATTTCTTATATATTTATCTCCATATTCAGAAACCTTTTGAGCTGAAACAGTCAAATAACCATCTTTATAAGGAATTGAAGCAACTGAAGTTTTAAGAACATAAGGAACATCCAAAAGCGCCATATGCAAATCAAATTTCAAACAACTTAAATCCTGTTTATCAGAAACAACATCTATTCCATCGGAAATACTTTCGGAATTTCTAATTAAATCTACTAAAGAATCTTGAACAACAAAAATAACTTTTTTTGCAAGATTTCTAAGTGCAGGTACAAATCTGCAATACATAAAAGTATCTCCAAACCCTTGCTCATAATGAACCAGCAAGACTTTATCCGAAATATCTGAATTCAAATCCCACCTCTTTTCAGGATTCAACTCAAATGGATACCGTAAATTATCATCATCTACCAGAAATCTATGAGTAAAATATTTATGCCCTAAAACAAATTCTCCACAGCTTATCAAAAATGCGCCATAGTTATAATAATCAATTTCTGTAGGATTAAGATGCATTAACCTATCATAATACATTCTGGCCTTAGATTTATTTCCGGCACTTTCGCAGCTAAAAGCAAGCATGTGAGTTATCAATCTATCATCAGGCTTTAATCTGTCTGCCATCTCATAACAATATATTTGTTCTTTTAAACTTGAATTGCCGTAAGCTTTTTTGTAAAGACTTCCGACAATAGTATATACAACAGACTTAGTGCTATCAATCTGGAGGTATTTTTCATAATACTTTATTGCCGTTTTATAATCCTTTAACTGAAAATTATAAAAATTAGCAAGTGTAATAAAAGCTAACGGTTTATTTACTTCCACAGATTTATAAACAAACATAAATTCTTGAGCTAAATCCAACAGTCCGCAATAAGAAAATAAAAGCCCAATTTCAGCATAATCATCTGCCAGTAAATTAGATTTAACTAACAAAAAGCGATAAAGAAGAAGAGCTTCAACATATTTTTTTTGAACAATTTGCTCTTTAGCAAAATTTCTAACTTTATCAAACAGCTCATTCTTTAGTTTATCAGGAGCATCCATGTCCATTGATGAGAACTTTTTATACACAGCATAAACTTCTTTAGAAAATGTATTTTCATCAAATAATGATAATAAATTTTCATCAAAAGAGTTTAATAAAGAATCAGATATACAATTCAATTGAAAAACTTTATTTTCATTATTAAAAAAATTTTGAAGCTCTTCTTTTTGCATATCGTAATAATAACACATCATCAAAAATTTATTATACTATAAGAATAGTATAATATTACAAATTTGTAATATAACTACTAAACAAATAGCAAAAAATATGTTTTATGTGTATTATATAAAAAAATCACATTAAACCACGTTTTGACAAAATATTAACTAACTTTTTACACGGATAGAAAGGATTTTATCATGTGGCTGAAACCTATAAGCGAAATTGAAACTCTTAATTGTATGTATAAAAATCTGCCGCCAAAAAGTGCAAGAAAACTGGAAAACTTTAACGGGGAAAGGCGTATAAGCATTTTTAGAGGCAAAGGATATCTGAATAAAATTACCCAGAAGCTTGACAGTAATTTAACACTTATCAGAACACTCAAAAACGTGGGTACAAAGGATAAACCTAATTTAGTTACAGGAGGCTTGGTGCTCAGAGCTCCAAAAGGTGATCTTTTTGTATATATTGACAGCTGGGGCGAATCTCAAAAAGGTATACACGTTGAAATTGACAGACATGACGGAGATTTTATTACATTCCAACAAAAATATGACAGCTTCATGCATATGAGACAGGACAAATATTTTATGTATGTATTAGAAAGAATCACAGGTAAAAAACTTTTATAATATTTAATAATAACCATAAAAAACGCAAAACAGAAGAATAAATATCTTCTGTTTTGCGTTTTTATTATATCAAAGCTTAAAAATTACCATCTGTTATAGTGAACTCTTGTCATATCACTTCTATCAACAAAATGATTTTTATCCTGACTGTACCCTAAAGCAATAACCGAAAATGGAATTCTATCGTCCGGCATATTAAAACATTGTCTCACATTATTCACTCTTTCTTCATCCGGATAAAAACCCATCCAGCAGCCTCCAAGTCCTTCTTCTGCAATTTGCAAAAGAATATTCTGAGTACAAGCTCCTAAATCTTGAGGTAAGTATTTAAGCATATCAGAATTTTTCTGATATCCAACAACAACAATTGCCACAGGAGCTTTTGCTACCATACCTGCCCATGGACTCATCTTTGACAGAGCGTCTCTTTTTTCTTGCTCTGTTACAACAAGAAATTCCCATGGTTGTAAATTATGTGCCGATGGAGCCTGCATACCTGCTTTTAAAATTCTATCAAGCTTTTCTGCCTCAACAGGTCTGTCTTCAAATCTTCTTATTGAACGTCTTGTAAAAATAACATTTTCCATAATACTATACCTCCCTTATTTTATTAATAGCATAAAAATAAAACACACTAAAACAGATAAGTATACACTTACCACAGGTTAAGAATAAGAATAAATATTACTCCCAGGAATATCTTTTTCCGGTACTTACCTCTTCAATTTTTACAAATTTTGATAAAATAATTTTTGATTCCAAATCCGTGCAATGACAAGGGAAAATATGTTTAACATTCTGAGATTTCAAATATTCACCTAATGCGTTAATTTCATCAATACTTCGATTAAGCAGATATAAACCGCCAATCATAGTATTAACACGATTTTCACCTGTCACAAACTTAGCATGTTCAATAATATTCTCAACACCACTATGAGAACACCCTGAAATAATAACTAGACCGTCTTTTGACTTATACGCAAGAGCAACCTCATCTGGAGAATAATCTTTTTTAACAGAACCATGTACAGGAATTTCACCCAAATATGTAAGTTTCGGAGTTAAACGTACTGGTTTTGCAGTTAAAACAAGATTGAAAAACTTTTCTATTTTATCTTTTGTCAAATGGAATGTCTCATCTGAAGCTGAAACCGCAGCATCTGCACTATCCTTAAAGACATCAGGATGTGCAATCACATTCTTTTGCTTAAAATTAATACCGATATATCTAAACTTTTGATATAAAGATTGTAATCTTATAAATCCGCCGACATGATCAATATGACTATGAGATAAAACAATATCAGTTAAGGGTTCCAAATCTAAATTCATTTTATAAGCATTTTTAATAAATGCATCACTTGAACCGCAATCAAATAACAGCTTCAATTCAGCTTCTTCAATTAGAAATGACAACCCGTGCTCTGCTATCAAACAATTACCAACACGGGTATTATTATCAACCAACACTGTTAAATCCATGCATATATTTTAAATTATTTTTCAAATACTGTCAATCATTATAAAGAATTAGTATCAGGACTTTCGGATATTCGATACCTTGAAGTGTTTAAATTTGCTGGAATTGAAGACACATCTTCAACACCAAGCAGCTGCTACAATTGTAACATTTATTAACAAACATTACTGTCTATAGAGTTAGAAACCCTGCAAACTAGAGAATTTACCCCCTTACATTAAATGTGAGATGGTAAAAGGAGAGTTAAGCCTGCACGAGCAGAGGGCGAGAACATAGTGGAATCCCGTTTAATGCGAATGCCGAGATGTAGTCATTCTGAGGGCGTGTGCGACCGAAGAATCTTTTATTACTGTTATGTTTATAAGAAGTTTTTGTTTATATTAAAGGACCGCCGTATTTTTTGTACAAATCCATAACTTCTTTTGGAAATTTTTCGCCTTTAACTAAGTATGAAAATGTTTCTGCAACAAATTCATTTGGCGAACTGGCAGCGTAACCAGATACCAATTTTGCTATTCTTTGCTCTTCCGGATTGGCAAGAAAATCTTTAAGCATTTTTGTTGGCTGCAGGTTAAACTGCTTATAGACATTCAAGGTGTGACATTGATCACATAAAGCATAAGACTTCTGATGCGCTAAGTGTCCTAACTCATGAAAAATATAACGCTCACTGCCAACAAATTTACCACGAAACATACCATCAAAACAGAATTTTTTACCCGTAATTCTATTGACTTCCTCAGCTAATCTGATAGCATGATTTGTAAGTTCTTTCTTTGGAAGCGCTAACATTTCATCCAGACTAAATACTTTATCATCAATGTGCAATAATCCATTCTTAGGTACAAAATTTTTATAGTAGAAATTGACAACTTCTTCGGGATGACCTTTAAGAATATAGGTATTGAGCCAAATGTTGTGGGTAAGTAATTGTTTAAAATTACTTTTTTGAACAAGGTTAAGCTTACCCTGTTTATATAAATTATAGTATTTGTTTGTTATGTTTATATATCCATTCTTGATGTAAGTCTCGATTTTGTCATCTTGCAACCACTTTGGCAAATCTTCTTTTATGTATTCATCAATATTGTTGAAATAATTTTTATTAATTATCAAGTCCTTATCTTTGACATACATTATCGCACTTGTATTATTTTCAATTGCTTTATAAAACACATTATCAGGTAGGACAGCTTTGCCTTTGGTCTTGTTAACAACTTTAGACATTCCTTTATTAACCCAGTTTGCTATCTCCAAATTATCAACACTATATGTTTTTATCCCAAAGTGTGTTTTAGCAAACTGAGCCGCCCCTTCAACTGTTTGCGCGGGTTTAAATTTAATATGCTTAGCGAGTTTTGTTGCCTCTTGTTTTGCCGCACCGATTTTACCTTTGATAGCTAGATATGCAATACCTCCAATAGTTGCAGCAATACCCAAATCTTTTAGAACTTTTTTAGTCTTACTAGTTGTTGATTTAACATTACCATTCACAATACTGTCTTGCGCAGGCTGTTGAAAATTGTTGTTATTAAACACAGAAAAACCATTTTGCGCAAAACTATTACCAAAAGATAAGCGTTTGTATGGATTACCATACACATTCATATTTGGATTTGAATAATAACTTACAGAGTAAAATGACACTAGTACCTACTTTTTCTTTTTATTTTCCACTTACTTATATAATAAACATTAACGCTAAAAAAATTGCTAGTTAGGTTAATAAATTCCTAATTTATTTATAAATAATTTCATTTAAACTATTCATAATATTATAAATATCCTGCCTGATTTCATAAAATCCAAATCTATACGTTATATTTGCCCGATTGTTATTACAACCGTTTAAATATTTATAAATCCCACGAATATCATTATACAAAGACTGAACTTTCATATTATCAGAAATCTTAGATAAATTCTTAGAATCCAGATTAATAAAAAGTTTATTAATCTCAATAATATCATTTCTTAAATCGCTCTGATATTGAGAATTAACATCATGCCAGAGTTCAACATTCTGCTTTGGAGCTATGGGGCTAAACATATTTTCATCATACAATTTATTTTTAAACTTAAGCTTTGGCGGCTTTGTGTTACTCAACGCAGTATCCAACAGGTGGAACATCATCAACTTTTCATTTCCCTGAAATTTTGGAATAACGTTATTTTGATCAGCATTTAATGTTTCATCAAAAGACTCCGCTCTTCCGACAAGAGAAAAACATTTATATTTAGATTGCAATAACTCTTCTTCGCACAAATTAGAAAAAGTTCCTACAGATTCTAATAACTCATCATCAATATATTTTTCGGAATTTTCTATACTATCTATGGCTTTTAAGATATCTACAGAATATATATTTTTCTTTTTATTGCCCCAGATTAAATCGGATTTAAATAATTGATCAACCCCAAGTAAAGATTCTCCAGTAAAACAATAATCCGTCAGTATATAATTTTTCCCAGAATTTTCAATATCACTCCTGCTCAAATTGTTTGCCGACAAATATTTTAAAAATTTATCAAAACCAGCTTCTGTTTCAACTCTTTTTAAAAATAGTTTATACGTATCAAGCTCCAAATTCCTACTATAAAACCGGCCTGCACTACTAAGCGGAATATTTTTAACATTTTCCTCGCCAATTTTTAACCCTAAAACTTTCCCTATAGTCGAAACTGATCTTCCAATAGGAAGTACTACATAATTATTTTTTCCAAATCGCTTATCAAAAACTGTTTTCAAACAATCAGCCGCAAGATTATGAATTTCACCAATTCCATCATAATATAAATTCAAATTACAAAAATCATATTCATCACGAAGTCTGCTGCAATCTTTTGCAGACAACTTCATATACTCTACTGCAGTATAATTTTTAAAATTCGTCAACGGATTTCGAAATAATTGAATTAAAGAATTATTCATCCATGAGCCTGTAAATTGAACATCTTTCACAGATGCTGAAACCGGAGGCTCTCTATTTATATTTGACTTAGGGGGTACTGACTTATAGTATGAATTGCTATAAGTGTATATAACTGGGATTCTCATAAATATTTTAAATCCCGTAAAAAATAATTTTGCTATTATAAATAGCAAAATTATTTAATTTGTATTTTCTAAAAAATCTAATCCTACACTATACCTTGAGCCGACATAGCAGTTGCAAGTTTTTTAAAAGCTGCAATATTAGCCCCTACAACATAATTTCCACTGCAGCCATATGTATCTGCAGCCTCTTTACATGAGGTGAATATGTTAACCATAATTCTTTCTAATTTTGCCTCTACTTCTTCAAATGTATAATAAAATCTCATACTATTTTGAGACATTTCAATTGCTGAAGTCGCAACACCGCCGGCATTTGCTGCTTTTGCAGGAGCTACGAGAACACCATTTTCGAGCAAATAATTTGTAGCTTCCAGCGTACAAGGCATATTTGCACCTTCCCCAACAGCTAATACCCCATTTTGAACTAATATTTTAGCTGAATTCAAAGTCAATTCATTTTGAGTGGCACAAGGTAATGCGATATCTGTTTTTATAGTCCAAACCGGAGAATCATCTGATGTTTTTTCAATATAAACAGCTTCAGGATGAATATTTAAATATTCTTTTATTCTGCCTCTATTTACTTCCTTAATTTGTTTTATCGCTTCTAAATCAATGCCTTTTTCATCATAAATACAACCATTAGAATCACTCATTGCAACAACTTTTGCACCAAGTGCAGCTGCTTTTTGACAAGCATAAATTGCAACATTACCGGAACCTGAAATTGTAACCGTTTTACCTTGAAGAGTATTGTTATTTGCTTTCAGCATTTCCCGCATGAAAAATATCAAACCGTATCCTGTTGCTTCTTTTCTAGCAAGAGAACCACCGTAACAAACATCTTTACCTGTTAGAACTCCGCCCTCATAAGCATTTCTAATTCTTTTGTACTGACCGAACAAATAACCTATTTCTCTTCCGCCAACACCGATATCCCCTGCCGGAACATCAACATCCTGACCTATATGTCTGTATAATTCAGTCATAAAACTCTGACAGAAGCGCATAATTTCATTATCGGATTTTCCTTTAGGGTCGAAATCACTTCCCCCTTTAGCTCCACCAATTGGAAGACCGGTTAAAGCATTTTTAAAAATTTGTTCAAATCCAAGAAATTTCATAATACTCTGGTTAACACTCGGATGGAAACGAAGACCACCTTTATACGGTCCTAAAAGTGAACTGAATTGAACTCTAAAACCTCTGTTAACAATTACATTTCCATTATCATCAATCCAAGGAACTCTGAATGCAATAATTCTTTCCGGCTCTAACATCCGTTCAAGCAGAGCAATCTTTTCATATTCTTGATGCGCATCCATCACAGGTTCTATAGACTTCAAAACCTCTTCAACTGCCTGCAAAAATTCAGGTTCATGCATATTTTTTTGTTCAGTCATTTCTATAACTTTTTTAACATATTCATTCATCGTTTCATACCGCCTAAAATTTATTAACATTTAATTACATATTATATTGTAAATTATACAATTGCAAATAAAAAGATTCCCATATATTTACATAAAATTAATACAAATATTACCAACAAGCCACAATAAAAAAAATATATTATAATACTGAAAAAACAAAGAGGTTGGAAATATGCTAAAAAAACTTATATTACTATTGGGAATTTTATCACTTTCACTCCAGACAAATGCGATTACCGTAGAACAACAGCTAAATACAGAAAATACAATTCAGTCAAGAATTGATAAAATAGGCACTGACATTTTAAATTACAATAAAATTCCAAAAAGAATAGTTTTTACCTACGATAAAAAAGAGAAAAAATCCCTTTTGTCTATTGATAAAGTTTTAACAAAAAGACAAATAATAGTTTATGACGGATTGTACCAATCCGTTCAAACAGATGATGAACTTGCGGCAATGTTAGCCCGCGAAATATCAACTGCATTAAAAACATATAGCGGAATCTGGGGAGGTACACTTGATACAATTCAAGTGGCTCTTGGCTCAAAAAAGTTTGAAACAGTATCCGATAAAAGAGCCGTTGATTACATGGTTAACGCCGGCTACAATCCTCTGGCTCTAATTATTTATATAAATAAAACATGCCCGCAAAAACGTTTTGATAAATTTTCAAGACACAATCTGACTTCAAAAAGACTTGCCAGAATATACGAATATATAACCTACAAATATCCTCAATATCTTGAAGAAAATGAATTTATAAATAACGAATATTACCAAAACTTTCTACTAACATCCGTTGAAAACAGAAGAAAATTAGAAGAAAAAATTCAAAACAATTCAAATGAGGAAATTAAATATGAATAAATTCATCTTATCATTACTAACATTTATTCTTATTTTTTGTCAGACAAATTGTGTTTTTGCCGAATCAAATATAAACACACCAGAACCTGAACAGACCATTCAAACTACTCTGCCATACAATTATCAGGATACAGAATATATTCCAATACATCTATCTATAACTAAAGAAATTTCAACAAGAGAAAATCATATTGAAGGAAAAATATTAGAATTCCGTGTATTAAAAGATGTAATTTATAACAACCAAACAATATTACAAAAAGGAGATATTGTAAAAGCAAAATTGGAAACAATTATTACAAGCGGAATGAACGGTTTCCCAGCTGAAATAATTGTCGATAATTTTCAAATACCAGATGTAAAACAATCACAATTATTAAGTGCTTACACAAAAAAAGGGCAAAACAGATGTCTCTGGGTTTATCCTTTAAAATGGTCTCTTACTTTGATTCCTTTTGTCGGCTCTCTAACAAACCTTATTATGGGAGGAGAAGCAATAATCAAAACGACAGATATCATAACAATATATTACTTTCCAAATTGGAAATAAAAAATAATGCAAAAAAATAATAACCTAAATTTGTAAAAAAATTTATTACCCGATTGTATTAACATAATAGCTAATTATTTTCCAATCATAAACTATATAATTATATATTATGAATGAAGTTAATGAATTATTAAAAGCACTTGGAAAAGATACAAAACTACAGCCGGATGAATGGACAAAAGAACATATATATACTTCCGGAAATAAAAAATGGATTGCTAATATTGTTCCATCACAACTCTTAAAAAGAGAGGTTAAAAGTGCAATAGAATCACTTATGACTCTGAATGAAAATAATATATTTTTTGACATATTCCCGGATAATGTTCAAACTCCTGATTACGGAGACAAATGGGGAGTCCATGCAAACTACATTGAAATTAATAATCGTGCAATAGCAGAAATGCATGGCAATAGATCAAAAAATGGAATTTTAAGCTCTATAAAAATACTACCAGCAATCCCGCCATCAGCAAAAAGTTGGGCAAATTGCGTGATATTATCCCAAATATTTCCAAATATATTTGGAGATGGATACAACAAAGCTCCAAATGAAGAAAATTCTATATATGGAATCAAATTAAATGCAAACTACAGCGGGAATATTATCGACTTTGATATTTCTGACAAAATATCGCCTGAAAAACAATTTAAAGCATTTAATCTGCTTGCAAATCTGCATGGACTAAAAACAGGTTTTCGCACCGTAATTTCGGCTGACCAAATAAAAATAGCAGATCCATATGGAGATGATTTAGGTTTTAGCTGGGATAATCCAGAACATCAGGAATTATTTATTAATGAACACGTTAAACTTATAAACCTTGGCTTTGAAGCCATTTTTATAGACTCAGCAAAACACATAGGCGGTTATGAGATGGAAAACTACGCAGGAGTCGGCGCATTACCGGGATATGAACAAATGCAGTATATATTACACGAAATCAGAAAACGTTCCGGTAAAACAACCCTAAGCTTTGCCGGTGAAAAAAGTACCGGAGATTTTGAACGTTACAAAAATCTTGGTTTAACAACCGGAACCGCATTTATAGAACCCGAAAATTATGACGAAGTTAAAAACTGGTCTGAAAAACTCAAATACAACAGAGAATACGCTCCCGGTGTTGAAATCTCAAATGATAACGACGAGGGAGGTAGAAGTTATGAAGATAGACTAAAAAGAATCAACGCATCACTTTTTGGTTATGAATACCCCAGTGATAAACTGCCTAGCTTTATGCAAATGGAAGATATTTTTCCACTGCGATATGATACCAGTACCCACCATTTAATGATGACAAATCCATCATACTCCACTGACGGAAGCCCGCAAAGTCATTGGGAAAACCTATTTACAAAAGATGACGGAAAAGATTACAATTCAAAAGTTGCAGATTTGTTTATTTACACCCTAAATTTATAAATTTTATAGATACGGCGCAAGCCTTTAAAAATAAAGGCTTGCGCCGTTAGTTAAATAATAACCTTATATATCTTTATGATTTATAGCTTTATAACCTGTAAAAACACCCGCTGCAGCTCCAATAGTTCCATTTATAACCAGAGAATTCTTCATTGGCGATTTAAAAAAGCTAAATTTGCGAGAGACATAATCCAGCGCAACTCCAAAACCAAACCACGCACCTGCAGTATTGATTCCCTGCGATAAAGGGTTTACCTGAACTGCTGCAGATTGAGTTTTAGTTTTTGATTGAGTACGTCCGCGAAAGTTCACAGACGGGTTATAGCCGATGTTATATACCTTCATTTTAAGCACTTCACAAGTTAAATGTATATCAAATTTCTCAAGAAAAAAGAGCCCTTAGGCTCATAATGGCTGGGGCGGAAGGATTCGAACCTCCGAGATGGCTGGACCAAAACCAGCTGCCTTACCACTTGGCGACGCCCCAATATTTAGTTGTCATATTTATATTTTATATGATAAAAATTTATTGTCAATATTTTATTTTAGAGACTTATATAGAAGTTTTCACTAACAATGATTAAATGTCAGACTAAACCTTATTCAGGCTTCAATCAACCAAATGGATTCCGAACCAAGTTCGGAATGACATTAGAATTATTTTTTAATCAATACTTGATAAAAATTATATATATAAAGTATTATTTCAACGTCATACCAAATAAAATAGATTTTAATTTTCCTAAAGCCGATTTCTTTTCTAACGCTTCTGCTGCCAGAATTAAATATGAAGTTTTATCATCACTAACTGCTAATTTCTGTATTATTTTATTTAATCGAGAATAATTTTGTTTAAACTTCAAAATGCTATCTGATGTCATATTCACGCAACTAACAACATTATCTTCAAACGTAAATAAATCTTTATATGAAATATTTAATGCTTTACAAAGTTTTTCAAGAGTTTCAGCTGTAACAAAGCTATCACCGGACTCTATACGTGCAAGTTGCCGAATATCAATATCTACAAGTTCTGACAAGCATTCTTGAGTCATATTACGATATTGTCTTAATAATTTTACCTGTTTACCGAACTGCTCTTTTAAAGGCATTTAGATATCTCCTGTCAAATAAATTATAAGATTTAATGGATTTTTAATAATGGTAAATAAATTCATATTTTAAATATATTTATTGACTTATGAATTTAAATGTCATATTATATTAATCAATTAGCAAATTTGGAGGTGAATTATGAATAAAAAAAATTTCAAAAAATCAGGCTTCACACTTGCTGAAGTGTTGATAACACTTGGAATTATAGGCGTGGTCGCCGCAATTACAATCCCGGGACTATTAACTACACATAAAGCAAAAAGACTAAGAGCACAATTTTTAGAATCATATTCAATAATTCAACAAGCATTCAAACAGATGGAAGCAGATGACGTTTCACTAGATCCAAACACCTATCCAACAGGAACATTTTATCAAACTTTCATGAATTACCTCCAAGCCCCTTTTGACTGTGGCAAATCTGACAATTCCACAGGAAAAAAAATATTACCTTGCTATAATTATAAAAATAGTGCAAAAACTTACAAATCTCTAGACGGGAAATCCATAGTTGCCTTTAACTGGTTTGACGACGGACAAATTGCATTGCAAAACGGAACACTTTTACTAATGGAAAACTATACTGGTACTAATCAATTATGGGTATCTGTTGATTTAAACGGTTTTAACAATCCGCCTAACAGATGGGGTTATGATTTATTCACTTTTCAATTTATAGAAGGTGAGTTATTAACAATGGGTGATAAAAAAACAAAATATAATGATACCGAAAAATACTGCAATATGCAAGGTTCCGGAGCATTTAACGGAGCAGCCTGTGCACAATTAGCTAAAACAGATACTGATTATTTTAAAACTTTAGTCAGAACACTGCATTAATGGCTCAAACGGGGATTTTTCTCTCGCATAAATAATATCTATGCCACTTGCATCTATTAAACGCCCTATTACTGGCAAGACAAGGATTTCAGACTCAAAATGTCCGATATCATAAACAACAATTTCACTATCCAGTGCTGTATGAAATTTTAAATCACCTGTAACAAGGCAATCTGCTCCAAAATTTTGAGCCTCCTGTATAAAATCAGAGCCGCTTCCAGCGCAGAAGGCAATACGATGCAACTCTTTAATTCCTCTATTATTTATAATTCTCCCGTTTGGTGAAATTACAGAAAGCATTTTAGAAAATTCATCAATAGAAATACCCTCTCCAAATTCCACAAATCGCAAATATTCATGTTCTATTCGCAGCTGTTTGTCCTCTACTAGCCCGAGAGTGGCAATAAGAGTATCTGTAGTCCCGCCGCATGCCTTATCAAGATTTGTATGAGCACAATATATATCAACATATTTCCAGCTGCAAGGAACATAAAATGCCGGATGATGTGAAATTATCATATCACAACCACTCTTTTTCGCCTGCAAAACAATTTCATCTGTCGGAGTTAAGCACAACATTATTTTAGAAACACCTTTTTTATCAGTCTCAACTATCCAGCCGGAAGCATCCCAGCTTTCAGCATTCTCCATAGGTGCAAAGTTTTCTATTTTTTTTATAATTTCATATTTATCCATCCGCTGCCTCATATCAAAACCCGGTTTAGCATAATAGGTACCGTGCAAGAAAAAATAATTTTGCCTGATACCTATTATATATGATTATAAAAAATTGTCCAATACTACAAAGACCTGTAATACCCCTGAACCTTTGTACCATCAGAACGAGTATACGGTTTCACATAAATAACACCGTTTCCATTTTGAGTTGCAGACTGCAATTCTGCATTAGACGGAATCCCAATCGAATTTAACTGCGCATTTATGGCTTTTTCATTTTTTGTATACTCTTCATTAGACATAGCATCTATATTTTCTCTTGAAAATATTTGCCCGCTGCCATTTACCTGATTTGAATAACCGGAATAATTAATTTGCAGATTCTCAGGTTTTATTAATCCATCCTGAACTTGCTGCATAATATTTTGTTCATTTTGAGTAAATTCTTTATCTGTCATATTTTCAATTTCAGACGGTGTAAAAATATGATTTTGAGGGGATGATTTTACCTGAATAATAGGTTCTGCCATTGGAATACTATCAAATGGATAAACATTCTTCTGAACATAACCTTTTATCGGCTCACCATCAAAAGTTTGCTCAATATCTTGTCCGGATTGAGGTTTAGGCGAATTATTGAATGCAGAAAAAATAGCCACTTGTCTAGGGTTGAGATTTTGTACTCCATCGTTTATACTGATAGTGGAGGTTGACACCGACGCCGGATTTTGGTTTCGGTCAGTTGGGGTCACCTCTGTTTTTTTAGCATCTTTTACAAGGTAGTATTTCTTCTCATTACTATCTTCTGCTATTTGGTATTCATATTTTTTATTTTTTAACTTATTTTCGATAATATGAAATCTATCAATATCATTTCTCGGATAATCTTTTTGAGTACCTTTATAAATTCCTGTTTTTATTTGTTTCTTTAAATCAGGAAGAAGTCCGACATTATGTAATCCTTTTGCAACTTGCTCTCCAATTCCGGCATTTCTAAAATAAATATCTCCAATATCCGATCTGGATACTGTAGTATTTTTTAGATAATTATTATAATACTCCCTGGCTTGCTCTCTTAAAACTTTCATCTCATCTCGTGTTAAATCATCACGTGATACAGCTTTTTTTAGGGCATTACCGGCTATATACTGTTCCGCTTTACCTAATGCCGCATTACCCAATCCTCCGGTAACAGTTCCCCCTGCAACACTTTTAACAAACTCACCAACAGGGTTAGTATCAGCATTTAAAATCGCAGAACCAATTCCATGAGCGATTCCGGCTACAGTACCTCCAACAATTCCCTGTCCAACCCGTTCAGTTATTTTTTGACCGTATTGTTTTACTAAAGGTTTTAATAAATTATATCCTTCTTTTGCAAATTTTGCTTCTCCACCAACAGGAATAACTGCACTGCCTATTTCCAGCGCAGCACCTATATTTTGAAGCTGAATATATTTATTTAACTCATCATCTACATTTTTTCTATAAGAGTCATAATAAGTATTTATGGCGTGATTTTTTTGTTCTCTGGTTAGCTTTTTATCCCTAAGTATTTTTTCCAAATCAATATTTTCGTGTTTCATTATAACTTCTCCTTATCAAACTACATAAGGATAATTATATAAATTTTTATAATGTCCCACAAGTCCGCAGTTTCACGTAAGTACTTCTACGGAATTGACAAAAGATAAAACCCTACTCTTGAATAATATGCTCAAGAATCTTTCTGGCAATAATTTTCTTTGATGATTTTTCAATCTTTTTAAGCTCGCCGGATTTTTCAAAAATTGTAACTTCATTATCATCTGATGAAAAACCTATATCACATCTGGAAATATCATTTGCAACTAAAAAATCACAGCCTTTTTTTTGAATTTTTTCTTTAGCATTTTGAAGCAGATTTTCAGATTCTGCACAAAAGCCAACTACGATTTGCGAAGTTTTCTTTTCACACAAACCTTTTAATATATCAGGATTTTTGACTAACTCTAAAGACAATGTATCATCTGATGTTTTTTTCATTTTTTGTTCAGAATAATTTTTAACCCTGTAATCTGCAACTGCAGCAGCCATAATTATATAATTCGCATTTTTAAACTCATTATCTATAGCCTTTTGCATATCAATCGCGGATTTTACATTTACGATTTTATATGGAGCTTCAAAACTCTTTGTAGTAATCAAAACAACTTCTGCACCCATTTCTCGAGCACAATCTGCAATGGCTTTTCCCATTTTTCCGGATGAATAATTCGAAATATATCTAACAGGATCTATATCTTCAATAGTTCCACCAGCTGTTACAACAACTTTTTTCCCTTTCAACTTTTGAGAATAATTTAGACTTTCTTCAACTGCATCAAATATTTTATCAATAGAACAAAGGCGCCCTTTGCCCATATAACCACAAGCTAAAAATCCACTCTCTGGCTCTAAAAATTCAACACCTAAGCTTTTTAATTTTGAAATATTTTCTTGAATTATCGGATTATTCCACATATTACAATTCATTGCTGGAGCTATAATCATTTTTTTTGAAAAAGCACAAGCAATTGAAGTTAACAAATTATCTGCAATACCTTGAGCGATTTTTGAAATCGTGTTAGCCGTTGCCGGAGCAATAACCATAACATCAGCTTCATCCGCTAGTGAAATATGCTCAGGCTTCCATTTTTTAACATCAAATTCTTGCACATAAACTTCATTTTGGCTTAAGTTCTGTAATGTAAGTTTAGTAACAAAATTCAAAGAATTAGGAGTTGCAACAACCTTTACATTTGCACCATTCTTTTTAAATTTTCTAATCAATTCACAAATTTTATAAGCAGCAATTCCGCCAGTTATACCAACTAAAATTGTTTTACCATTAAGCATTCTAAGCTAATTCCTTTTTTGTAATACTTTCGATTTCTGAAATTGCACGTTCCAAATCATCATTTACAACAACATAATCATACTGCTTAGAACGTTCCAACTCTATTTTTACAAAATCTAAGCGTTTTTGAATAGTTTCTTCATCTTCTGTATTACGACCACGCAAACGATGTTCCAATTCCTCAAAACTTGGTGGAGCTATAAATATCAAAACTGCTTCGGGCATTTTTTTCTTAACTTGTAATGCGCCTTGAGTTTCAATCTCTAGAATTATATTCATACCTTCTTCAAATTTCTGATGAATATACTTTTGTTTCGTCCCATAAAAATTACCAGCAAATTGAGCGTGTTCTAAGAATTTATCTTTTTTTATACAATCTTCAAATTCTTCTTTAGTTAAGAAGAAATAATTAACACCATCAACTTCACCAGGGCGAGGTTTTCTTGTAGTACAAGAAACAGAAAGCATAAAATCTTTAGAGTTTCTAGCCATAAACTCTTTTAATACAGTGCCTTTTCCGACACCCGAGCATCCTGAAATTACAAATAATTTTTTATTCATAGATTGATTATACTATGAAGTATGAAAAAATTAAAGAATTTTAATACATAAAAATTATTATAAGAAATAATAATTTTTCAGATTAGCAATCTACAAATTTTATAAAAAAGGGGGTTCGGGGGTATAGCCCCTGATAACTCGAGCCATTCAATCAGGCGTGTTTTTCTTTTTC
>CATXCB010000021.1 GCA_958366705.1 uncultured bacterium | reverse complement strand
TTTTACAATACCTTTTACAATACCTTTTACAATACCTTTTTAAACATCTCTTTTTACAATATTTTTTTATAATTTATAAGAACACTTTTATATTTAATAGATACAACATTTTCAATAATATCTATTTTATTATTTCTTCCTATATCTCTATTATAATTTACAATACCTTTTAAACATTATTTAGATACATTTTTAGATAAACTTCCTATAAGAACACTTTTATATGATTAATATTTACAATCAACTTTACTCTTTTCAACATTATCTTTTAATTCCTATAAGAACACTTTTATACATTTGATTAATATCTTTTCTTACATCTTTTCTGACAACACTTTTATATTTAATAAATATATTATTTTTAATAATATTTTATTTACTTTTAATAATGTCTTTTACATCATCTTTTACATCATCTTTAAATTTTCTTTTTAATTTTATATAAGATTTTGTAAAATTGTTTTACAATTAAATGTAATAAAAGTATCATCTTAATTTTAAATAGTATTATAATATACAAGTACATCATTTTCAATACTATTTTCAATACTATTTATATCAATACTTATATTAATATTTATACCAGTAGTTTTAATATGATTATAATTCGAGTCGAACTTTAATTAATATTTATTAATCGAAAGTGATTAATTTTAATATTAATTCTAATATTAATTTAAAGAATAATGCGATGGAAAGCAATAGCGAGAGCGAAAGCAGATAGATAATAATTAGTAAATATAATAATTTAAGGAGAGCGAAAGCGACAATTATATTAATAATATATTTAATAATTAATGTAGCTACAAGTGCGAGATTATAATGACGAATAATTGAAAGAGAATTAAGAAGAGCTTCGGAAGAATTTCGGAACACTCCCTCCCTTGTGGCCATTAACTCGGAGAAATACAAGTATCTATATTATTTATAATAATATTTCTAATAGTATTTACAATAGTATTTACAATAGTATTTCTAATAATAGTTATTATAATTTTATCCTTGATATATTTTACAGATAGTCTGTATGCTTCTTTTATACCTATTAATATAAATATCTTCTGTATTTGGATTTATAATGATTAATATATATATTGGTATCGAAATAAATATGATAGTACATTTATTAATAACTAAATAATCAAATAAACTATGGAAAATAAAGTTATGATTGGTTATCGTGAGCCTAAGAGTATTATTGATGCTAAAGCTGTAGGAAGTAAAGTTATAGTAAAATCTTATTTTGAAGTTTCACCTCTTATGGTAGAAGATGATAAAGCTCTTCAGAATATGTCTCCTATAAAAATAGAAGTTGTAGCTTATGGTAGAAATACTTATGATATTGAGATAGGAGATAAAGTTCAAATCAATCCTACAAATGTTTCAAGAATTAATTTTAAATGGAATGATAAAAGTATTATGAATTATCTTGAAAATTCTAAATTAAATAAGATTTTATATAGAGGAAAAGAACATGTTATTTGTGAGGAATATTATCTTTGTGAAATGATTGATATTCTTATTGTAGATACTTATAATGAAAATAATACACGAAAAATTCTTGAAAATTAGATGTTATTAGGTTTTATACAACATAAACGAATACTTAATAATTTATATAAGACATTTGATTCTTTTGCTCCTAATGTAAAGAATAAAGAGTGGCTTGATAAATTAGATAAACTTACAGATAGTGATAAAGAAGAATTGTTAGTTCACTTTTATAATTGTCAAAGTTTGACAATAGTTAAGAGAATGAATACTATAACTCCTTGTATTCACGTTCCGATGCTTGGTAATTTTAAAATTGTTGCTCAAAGATATTATAATACTATACATAAAGATTTCTTTGATACTCTTGATAAAAAAGAGAGACAACGAATTTTACAAACTGTTTTCGGAACTAATAAACCTGTTATTTATAATCCAGACGAACATTATGCCAAACTTAGTATCGACCCAGCTGATGTCTAAAGGCAGGATTCTTTTCTTTAATGAAGAGAATCATAAATATGTTGATGATTTGGGTAATCCTTATATTTCAGTTACTACTTTGATTCATAAATATACAGAAGAATTTAAAGAGAATGAAATAGCTAAGGCTTGTGAGAGAATAGGTAGGAATCCAAATCATCCAAAATATCTTACTTATAAAGGTAAGTCAGCTAAACAACTAAAACTTGAATGGCAAGCTGAAAGAGATAGAGCGTGTTCTGAAGGAACTAAGAAACATAATTATCTTGAAGATTGTATTAAATCTAATAACGGATATAAAAAGAATGCGAAAGGATTTATAGATGATAGAATATATACAATAGATGATATTATAAAGAATCATAGATATGGTATATTAAATATTGATTCTTTTGCTAAAAGTGGTATTAAAGATAGGTATCCGACAATTTACAATACTATTGCTGGTCTTGTAAATGTCGGATTTAAGATTTATGCAGAAATTGGAACTTATGATTATAAATATTTAGTAAGTGGTTTAATTGATGTTTTATTAGTTAGAGATAAAGAATTTATAATATTAGATTGGAAAACTAATAAAGCTCCTATTAAATTTGAAGGTGGTTATTGGTCTAAAAATAAGAACGGAGAACTTGATTTTGATGACACTGGAAATATATTAAATGAATATAATTATACAGGTAAAACATTTCAATATCCTCTTGATAAATTAGAAGATAGTTCTGGTAATATATATGCTATGCAATTAAGTACTTATGCACATCTTGTTGAAACTTTTGGATATAAATGTGTAGGACTTATTCTATGTCATATTAGAACAGTGCCTGAAAAACGAGATATATTTGATAGAGTTATAAGAAATGAATTTCAAGTTGTAGAAATAAAGAAGTTTCCTTATTTGAAAAATGAAGTTGTAACTATGTTAAATGATTATGCTAAAAAAAATATAAATAATACTACAATTAATAAATTTATATAGATATGAGACTTTATGATTATTTTATTAATAATAAAGATTTAATAAATCATTTAGAAAGTATAGCTATAAATAAAGGATATTCTTTTTTTAAATATAAAGATAATATTAATTTGAATATTAATCTTTGGGGTATTAGAAGTAATGATAAAGATACTACTAAATTTAATGATGTTTGTCTAATGTTTTATCAAAATAAAGATACTACTTGGACAATTCATACTTATAAAATAACAACAGACCCTTCAAATGTAAATCTTCAAAAACCTATAAATAAAAATGGAACAGCTATTGTAAAAGAGGGTCAATATAAAGGTTTATTTAAAGTTGGTTTACATAAAGGATACGAAGCGTTAGTTCAAGCAGTTCCTATTACTGTTATAAGAGATAATAATAAAGATGATATATTAGATATAAAAAATAATAAAGAAGAAACTGGAATGTTTGGTATAAATATGCACAGAGCTTCTATTAATGGTAATAATAATGAAATAGGTTTATATAGTGCAGGATGTCAAGTTCATCAAGATTATAAACGATTTACTTATGAATTTATGCCTATAATTAAGAGTGCTATTGGTAAAAGTTCTATTACATATACTCTTATAAATGAAGATGATTTATGAAGTGGTATAATGTTGTAATTTTGGGATTACTGATTTTAGGCTTTATTTTCGTTTTAGGGTATCAATTAGGCATTAATGCGAACAAAGATGAACAGATATACCAGTCGAAAATTGATAGTCTTAAATCGGCATTAAAATCGCAAATAGAGGTATATAATTTTAAACTTGATAGTCTTAATAAAGATATTGATAGCCTTGATAAAGTAAAGAATAAAATAATTATTAAATATAAAGATGCTTATGAAAAGGTTATTGATGTTGACAGTATTACTAATGATTCCATTATTATGTATATCTCAACAAAAATACATAATAAAAGGTGATACAATAGTTGGCTATACTCTTGATGAAAATAGGAGTATAGCTTTATTATTTATGAAAGGTGAAATGTATGAAGAATTATATTTCACACAAAATGAGATTTTAGCTAAGAAAGATAGTATTATAAATACTCAATATTATCATATTAAATTTCAAGATAGTGTTATTGTAGTTACTACTAATACAATAGATAAATTAGAAAAGATTAATAATGATAATAAAGCTATTATAGAAAAAGAGAAGAGAAAAAGTAAAACAAATGGTTGGATAGCTGGTGGTTCTGGAATTTTAAATTTAATATTAATATTGCTATTATGTTTGTGAATAATAATACTAAAGTAAATATTAATTATTTTATTACTACAGATTATGATTTAAATTGGAATTATCTTTTTAAAGAATCTAATTATAATGAAAATTCTGTTACTATTGTAATAAATAATAATATTAGATATAATTATATTATTAATAATTAAAATAATTTAAAGCTATGAAAAAGTTTAAAGAAATTATTATTCCTTTTCTTAAAAGTTATGATAAATGTTGGCATATTATAGTTGGTATGATTATTACTTCTATAATTGGTAAATATTTTTATGAAGTAGGTGGTATAGCTGCTATGATATTATTTCCTTTGGTTATTGTATTTATAATTGCTTTATTTAAAGAGCAAATATGGGACAGACTTATGAAGAAAGGAACTTACGAATTAAATGATATTATAGCTACTATGATAGGTTGGCTTGTTTCTACTATATTAAATATTATTTGGATAATATGAAAAATACTAATTATATAAATAGATTAATTCATAGTAATAATCTTTTATTATATCTGATTATTACTTTTATATTTGTTATTATAACAGGTAAACTTTGGTGGGAATTTAAAGATATATCTGCTGCTATTGGATGTAGTATAATTATTCCTTTTGGAGTAATGATATTAAAAGAAGTTATTTATAATGTTTTTATTGTTAAATCTGGAATTTCTATGGATAGATTATTTTCTGTTGGTATAGGTCAGATTTTAGGAATAGGAACATTATTATATTTAATATTATGGTAAAGAGTAAGAATAAAGTCTATTGTAATGTTAAATCTAAAGTTATAGATACTTGTAAAGTAAATAAGTTTTATAATACATGGTGTTCTATATTTAGACATGATAGGTTTAATAGAGAACCTTATCCTAATCATTCTAATAATAATAAACCTTTATGATACCGGGACTGAAAGTTGAGAATGATAAGATAGTTTTAGATGTTCCTCAAATTCTATTATATAAACCTTTAGCAGCTATATATCAAGCTGATAATTCTAATAATAAAGAATTTGCACATAAAATATTTTTATATATTGAACATGTAGCTGATAAAAAAGGTTATTGTAGAACTAAAGGATTTAGTAAACAAGAAGCTCACAAATGGGCTGCGAGAAATTCCGGACTTAAAGAATCTTATGTTCCGGATAAATTAGTTACAGATGCTATTGATTTTATTAAAAGAGAATTTGAATCACATCCTGTTGAAGATGCTATAGAAACTAATATACAAGGTATTCGAGCAAGTCTTACTCTAATATCTATAATTGCTAATGAATTAAATAATGCAATTACTGATTATAGAAGTAATCCCAAAGAAGCTAAAATAGAAGATTTATTATCTTATGAAACAAGTATTAAAACAATGGCTTCGTATAGTGCTGATTTACCTAAGAGAATACAAGTTTTATCTGAACTTAAAAAACAATGGGATGATATAGATAAAGGTATTACTTCTATACGAGGTGGTAAATCTTATAAAAATAGTTATGACGGAACAGATGACTTATCTCCTACAAGTGCTGGGGAAGTTGAAGAGTTGCGCTGATGTAGGATATGATTATAAAAAAGATGAATCTCCTTTTATAGATTATATATTATCTGATAAGAATGAACATAAGTTATTACGAAACTTTATAAATCCTAATACAAATAAACCTTGGATTGATAAAGATGATGACTTTTTAATGGGAGATTCTGGTGGTATTCTAATGAATATAAATTTTGTATTTGTTGGAACTGAAATATTTAGTAGAACAGCTAAGTTTTTTGATGAACATGGAGTTTATACTTTAGCTCCGGAGGGAACTTCTGAATATAAAGAATTTTGGCAAAGGGAATTTTCTCGTAGAATAAAAGGTGTTAGTGCAAGATGTAAATTATATTTTAAAGATATACCAGCTTATTTAAATGCTAAGACAGAAGCTGAAAGAAAAACTCTTTTACAACCACTTAGGATAACAGGCGAACATTATAATTATTTAAAT
Source organism: uncultured bacterium (assembly GCA_958366705.1). Classification (GTDB taxonomy): domain Bacteria; phylum Cyanobacteriota; class Vampirovibrionia; order Gastranaerophilales; family Gastranaerophilaceae; genus Zag111. Next base: position 18,772 of record CATXCB010000021.1, on the reverse strand, counting down.
TATGGTAGAATCGAGCGTGTTCCTAATGAACGTGAAAGAGCTTATCTTGATTCACAAGGTTTTACAAAAGTTAATACAGTTGAGGGTTTTCCTCGTTTTTGGGATGGTGATTATTGGAATTTTAAAATTGATGAATTAATAGCTAATAATCATTATAATTTATGTAAGGCTAAAGCTCGTCGTAAAGGATTTTCATATAAAAGAGGTAGTCAAGCCGCTAATACGTTAAATGCAAATAAGAATGTTACTGTTACATTAGCTGCGGATAATCTTTCTTATTTAACTGATAAAGGTGCTACTTCTTATATGGTTAAAGTTAATCTCGATTGGTATGAGAATAATACTTATTGGCAAAGAGGTTATCTTAGTGAGAATTTTGAAAATGGTATAGAACTTGGATATAAAAAGACTAAAGATGGTCAAAAGGCTTATGGTTTTAGAAGTAAACTTATAAGTGTTGCTATTGGTAAAAATGAATCTGCGGCAGTTGGTAAAAAATCTATTGAAACAGACTTTGAAGAAGCTGGAAAGTGTCCAAATCTTCAAAAAGCTCTTGATGTAATGAAATCCAATAGTGAATCAGGAGCTATTCAAATTGGTACAATACGAGTTTACGGAACGGGTGGTACAAAGGGTGCAAACTGGGAGGCTTTTAGTAGAGCATTTTATAATCCTTCTGAAAATGACATGCTCCCTATGGAAAACGTTTGGGATGTTAATAAAAGACATACAGTTTGTGGTTTCTTTTTTCCTCAAATTTGGTGTTACGAACCTTATATAGAAGATGGTAATTCTCTTATTTTTGATGCTTGGGAGCATGATAAGGAAAGAAAGTTTAATGCAAGAAAGAATCAAAATTCTACGAATTATAATATATTTGTTGCTCAAAGAGCTAATACACCTTCAGAAGCTTTTATTAGTACACAAGAAAATATATTTCATAGTCCAGAATTAACTGAACATATTCAGAATTTATTACATGATAATTCTTATAAATTTTATAAGGATGGTTGGTATATAATAGAAGATGGTATAGTTAAGTTTATAACTAAAGAAGAATGTATTAATAGAAATATATTTGGAAATCATAAATTTCATGATTATATTACAGATGTTCCACATAATTCAAGAACTGATGTACATGGATGTGTAAGAGAATATTATCCTCCTGTTGCAAATAGTGGAAATTTATATTTTGCAGCTGTCGATGCTTATAGAGTTGATTTACTTGAAAAGAATGTTACAATAAAACATTCTTTATATTCTTTTCAAATATGGATGCGAAATAATGAAGAATCTGGTTTTCAAGGTAAGAGACTTGTAGCTGCTTATTGTGGACGATTAGATAGTATGGAAGATAATGATAGAGTTCTTTTATATGCTTGTCTAAGATATAATTGTAAATGTCTTATAGAAGCCGGAACTGGAGAAACTATTCCTAATTTTAAGAAATGGGGTTATAGAAAACTTCTTATGCGAGACCCTTCAACTTATATAGATAGACATGTTAAAACTAATACAGCAGAAGCCTATGGAGTTGTTGTTGGAGATGGTGATAAAAAGTTGGAGGGACTTCGTATATGGAGAGATATGATGTATGAGGTTGTAGGATATGGTGAAGATGGTAGTCCTATATATATGTTTCAACGTATTTATGATGCTCCTTTACTTTTGGAATGTGATAGATATGTTTATGGTAAAAACTTTGATAGATTAAGTACAGCTATAGTTGCTGCATTTGAATTTCAAAAAGATAGTATATTAATAGAAAGAGCAGCTAATAAGAAAATTAATAATTCAGAAGCTGGTAAAAATAGAAGATTATCACAAAGAATGACACGATGAAAAGTAATGATGTTAGAACTGTAGATATGGTTGCTTATAATAAGCCTGCCCAAAGAGTTAGTAATAATAAGAAACAAACTCCTGAATGGTATATTCCAAATGCTAATTATTATATTCAATTAGCTTTGGAATTAAATGATAAATATACTACTCTTAAATTTCTTAATGCTGCTAATGGTAAAATTGATAAAAGTACATACGATTATGTTCTTAGAAGTTATACTAAAGAATTAGGAGATAAAGGTGAACAATATGCAGATATAAGAAATATAGACTTTCTTACTCCTATTAAAGAAAGATATATGGGTGAATTTATTAATATGTTTTCTAATTATCAAGTTATTAATAATGACCCATCTATTGTTTTATCTCGTAATGAAGCTGTAGCTGATAAAGTTATGGCTTGGGTTAATCAAGAAGTTATTAATGAACTTAATGAAAAAGGTTTTCCTACAAATCAACCTTCTAAAACTCAATTTACTCTTGATGAAACTATAGATAAAGTCCTTGAAGAATGGAGTGATAATGTAGTTATAAATGGTCAGAAAAGATTAGAACTTATAAATTCTTTGATAAATGCTAAAGAAGTATATTTACAAATGTACTATTATTGGTGGGCATGTCAAGAATGTTATAGTTATAGATATGTTAAAGATGGAGATATTTATGTAGAATGTATATCACCTCTTGAAGCCTTTCCTGTTAATGCTGGTCATAGATATGATGAAGACGGAGAGGCTTTTGTTCGTATTTATGCTATGAGTATAGAAGATGTTATAACTCGATTTAGAGATAAGCTAAAATCTTCTGAAATAGAATATTTGAAAAAATTATATAACTGTGGTAATAAATACGAAGCTACAAAAGGATTAGAATGGATACGAAATCTCGAAGATTTTGGTGCAAGACAAAGTGAATTAAATACTAATTTGCAAGCTCTTTATCAAGTTAAAAGATATAGTAGAGAAATTGATGTAGCGCATTATCAATGGAAAACCGAAGTTAAACAGGGAGTTCTTACTTATGTAGATACTTTTGGAGATATTCAAGAAACACTTGTTGATGAAACTTATAAACTTAATAAAGAATTAGGTGATATAGATATTAAATGGGAATGGACACTTCAAACTTGGGAAGGTTGGAGGATAGGTGGTATGCACGAAGGTGTATATATTAAACCAGAACCTATTATTGTTCAAAGAGAAGCATTTAATAATACAGCTTCTGTAAAATTAAGTTATAATGGTATTAGAGGTTTAATTAAAGAAGATATTAGAAATCCAATTCCATATCGTATTCAACCTTATATGGCTTTATATAGGATTTATACTCTTCAACAAGAAAGGGCGATAGCTAAGTTTAAAAGTTACTTACTATTGCCTGAATCTGTTATAGGAGATAGTAGTGAAATGACAACTGAAGAACGATTTGCTTTAGGAGCTAAAGATTCTACATTTCCTATAGACGATGCTGATATGAATCCTACAGCTTTGCAGGCTTTTAGAGAAATAGCTAATTCTACAATAATACCTTATGTTAATGCCCTTGAGCAAATAAAAGCTAATATAAAAGCTGATGCTTATAATGAAGCTAATATGAATAATGCTCGAATGGGTGATACTAAGGATTATGCTGGTAAAGGTACTACTGAAATGAACTATGCTAATGCTGTAGCTGGTAGTGTTTGGTCTTTAGAAGTATTTAATCTATTTAGAGAAATAGATTATCAAGCAAATTTAGATTATTCAAAAGCTGCATGGATTGAAGGTAAACAAGGTGCTTATATAGACCCAAATACTAATGAAGTTGTTGTTGTAGATTTAGATGGTACATCTGATTGGAATCATAATCTTGCTGTATTTATAAGAAATAATACAGAAGTTAATAATAAACTTCGTCAAATGCAAGATTTAGCTTTTAGTGCGGCTCAAAATGGAGATTTAGATATAGCTATTGATGCAATAAGTAGTAATAGTTTACGTCAAATAGCTAAAAGAATTAAAGATGGTGTAGAAGCCCGAAGAGAATATGAAGAAAATCTTGCAAAGATTGAGCAAGAAGGTAGAGCTAATGTTGAGCAAATTATATCTGATAGAGAAGCTGCTAATAGAGAATTTGAATCTTATCAGAAACAAGCTGATAGAGATAATCAATTAGTTATCGAACAGATGAAGATTGAATCTAATGAACGAATATGGGATAAGCGACTTAAATTAGATTTGGATGGAAATGGTTATGTAAGTAAGGAAGAAGCAAGTGGTTATACAGATGCCGATATTAATATGATTAAAATGAAAAAGGAACTTAATGGGTAGACTACATAATTTTCAATGCCGCTCTCCCAGCGGCCTGTAATGGCCTTTAAATGGCCTAAATTTCGATTATTTTTCTTTTACCTTTGTAATATACATCTATAATAAATAATTCGATAATATGAGTATAGAAAGCGAAAATGGCGGGGTAAAAAAACCTATTATGCCTGTAAAGATTGGAAAACCTGCTACTGTAAATGTAAAGGATTCTAATATTGAAAATGAATCTTCTAATGAAGAAAAAGATAAGAATGAAGATAATTCTTCTGTAACCGGAAATGATACTTCTGAAAGTAATGAATCTTCTAATGAAACAAATGAAGATAATAATACAAACGAAGTAGAAATTGATGGTGAAATATATAATTTAGATTCTGAGGGAAATGCTACTAAGGACGGAAATATTGTTTTTACTAAGGAGCAAATTTCGTCAATGAATGAAATAAATAGTGATGATTCTTTGGAAAGTGAAGTATCCGAAAATGCTTCTGTAGAACTTATTTCTAATCTTAGTGGCATTGTTCCCTTAGATGATAATGGAGAACCTATATCTTATGAATGGTCTGCTGAAGGATTAGCTAAACGAGAATCAGATATATATCAAATTGGTTTAGCTAATGGATTTAAAACTAATTTTGATAAGTTTTTAAAAGATAATCCTGATATTGCAGCTATTATTGATTATAAATCTCGTTTTGGTACTATAGAAGGATATAATTCTTCACATGATTATATTAAGATGACAGTACCTGATGATGAAGATGCTAAATTTAGATTAATATATGATGCTGAAATTCAGAGAGGTAATTCTCCTGAACGAGCTAAACGAATAGCTGAATTTGCTAAGACGAATAATACTCTTGATGAAGATGCTCAAATATCTTTAGAATTTCTTAAGAAGAATCAGGAAGCTGCTATTGAACAACGTCGTAAAGAAGTTGAAGATGCACAACGTGAATTATTTGCTAAAGAGTTAGCTTTTTACGGAGTCGATTATAGTAATGGAAAAGAAACTGTAATTGAAGATGCAAAAGGAAGTCTTTACGATTGTATAGTAAATAATGGTTCTTTAAAGAATTATACTATTCCTATTGAAGGTATAAATATAAAGACTGATAAAGGTATAAAGAAAATTTCTCGAAAAGAGCTTTTTGATTATATTTCCAAACCTGTTAAAGAAATTGATGGAAATTATTATACACAAGCTCAACTTGATGAACTTAAACAATTATCTAATCCAGAGGAATATGCTCTTCGTTGCATTATGAATCTTAATGGTGGTATAGATTCTCTTATTGAACGTAAAGCTGTTGATAAAGAAATTAAACGTTTAAGAAGTCTTACTTCCACTAAAAATACTTCAAAAGCTCGTGCTTCTAAATTGGGAGAAACTAATGGAGAAAAAGTTAAACTTAATCTTCCTATAAAGACTCAAAAATAATTATAAATGGACATCTTGCCAATAATAAACAAATACATTAATTAAATCATTTAACAATGAGAGAACTTGGTGTTGTAAAATTTGATTCTAAAACATATTCTGATAGGAATATGATTTTGAACTTTAATCTTGCTACTCCTGCTGAAATAGATATGAATCTTACATATCTTTGGGGACGAGATGAAGACCGATTCCCACTTCTTACTTTAACTGCTGGTCAAGGAGCTATTGATTCTAAAGTTAAAGTTAATGGTGGAGATACTCAGTACACTTGGCCTATTGCAACTCGTCTTCGTGTTACTTCAAGAGTTAAGAAACTTATTACTACCACAAATACTCCGGGTATTAATTTTGGTACTATCGAAGTATTAATGGAAGATAATTGGTTTATTTATCAGCATACTGCTATTTCTCCGAGTGGTGTACAATTTCGTATTCAGAATGAGGGTGTAGCTTCTGAAATGGGTGGCTACATTTATCGTTTTACGAATATGAGTGGAAATGCTGAAAATTATGCTCCTACAAGTGATTTCAATCCGGGTGCAGTTTGGGCTTTAGGTGCTCCTACTATTCCGGGTTCTAAATCTGACGGTAATAGGAGTAATAATCAAGCTCCTGCTAAAGCTATTAATCAGTATGGTTATTATCGTTTCTCTAAAGAGATTGCTGGTAATATGAGTAATCTTGTAGTGAATATTGAATTTCCTACTGAAGGTGGTGGTACGACAAATCTTTGGATGCCTTATGAGATGAAAGTTTGGGAAATTACTCGTAGGGAAATGCTTGAAGAAGATTTATGGTTTAGCGAATATAATAGGGATGTAAATGGTATTATTCATCTTACTGATGAAAAGACTGGAGAAGCTATTCCTCGTGGAGCTGGAGTTCGTGATATTCTTAGGGCTGTAGGTAATTATGAAACTTATGGTCCAATTCTTACTCTTTCTCGTCTGGATAGGATTATTCACCGTATCTTTGATAGTCGTATAGATACTATTGTTAAAGAGATTGTACTTTATTGTGGTAAAGGTTTCTCTTATATGTTTAACGATGCTATTTATCGAGATGCTCGTTTTAAAAACTATTTTGTAACTCTTGGTGCTAACGAAATTGAAAGTGCTGGTGGTTGGATGTCTTATGGTAAATATTTCAATAAATATAAACTTATAAATGGACAGACACTTACTATCAAAGTAGTTGATATATTTGATAATGGTATTCGTGCTCGTCGAGATAGGGAAGCTGGTCGTACATATAATGGTCTTCCTTTAACTTCTTATACAGCTGTATTTATGGACCATAGTCTTGGTATGGATAATAAGTCAAATATACAGTTTGTATGTGAGGAAGGTCGTGAGTATAAAGCTGGTGTATATCTTGGTATGGCAGATGTTCCTGATTCTTGGCGTGCAGCTAAGACTAATCAGCTTTCTGACCGACAGGATATAGCAAGTTATGAAGTTCTTGGTTCACAAGGTATAAATATTAAGAATCCTACTACTTCGTTCTGGTTGGATTTTGCGCTCGAATAATTGATGCTGACGGGAGTAGGAATGAAGATATTCCTACTCCCTAAATTAATATATAAAAGATTAGTAACTTAGATATTAATAAAATGATTAGAGTAAATCGTATCATTCGTATTGAATGGAAAAATAATCCTTCTGTTTTTGAATTAAAGAATAAAGAAGCTTTTGGTACTACTTCCTTACGTCTTGGAAGTTCTACTCGTGCTGTTCAACATTTACTTGCTCGTAGTGAAGAATTAAAAGTTATATTACCAACTGTTGTAGGAACTTCACCTAATGATTCTGATTGGCAAGATAAAGTAGGTATGTATCTTAATGATTTTTTCATGGAGATACCTCGTGGTGGATTAACTATGGATTGTGGTTATACTTTTGATGTTTATGAAAGTCGTATCGCTAATGATTTAAAATCATATGAAGCAACTCTTCCTAAAGCAGCAGATGATAATAATCGAGAAAAATATATTTTAAATTGTATTCAAGGTAAGTTATATGATGGTAAATTTAAAGTTTCTGAAGAGAATCTTTATAGATATGTAACTTTTAATAATCCTGTTGAATATATAAATTGGAGAATGTGTCTTAATCACGGTAAGGTAGCTAATAGTGTTGAAGATATAAGAAAGAGTACTAATATAGAATTTTATCTTACTTCGGAAGAACAGATTCTTGAAGCTAAACGTAATATTACGAAACTTAGGAATAATGCTATTAAGTTTTATAATGATATAATATCGGATACAGATATTAGTACAATTAATCCTTATATTATATCTTCAGGACTTGTAAATAGTATTGATTATTATAAGAGTTTGAATTTCGAGGATAAATGCTCTTTACTTCTTGATATGTGTAATAATAATCCAGAGGGATTTTTGAAGCTAAAAGAAGATAAAAATCTTAATACACGTTCTAAGATTATATTATACGTTTGGTATGGTATTCTAAAATATCTTCCTAATAGTACAACGATAGTTGACGCAGCTGATGTTGAAAAGACTATAGGAAATACTATGGAAGAAGCTATATCTTATTTCTCAAATGATTTACATAAAGCACATGTAGCTGAAATGTATAATCGTTATAAAAGTCTTAAAAATTAATTATCATGTATAATACGATAAAAGAACTTCATATAGAAATAGAACAACGTATTAGTGAAATTACCTCTAATCGTCATCGTTCTATTGCTCCGGAATGGATAGATATGGTTCTTAATCGTTGTGCTATAAAATATATTGAATCTATTGTTAGTAGAAAAACTAATTATAAAAGAGAGGGATTTGAAGATACTATAAAGAGAGCTGATGATTTAAAATCTCTTAAACGAACTACTGGTTGGGAAGAGGTTGTAATAGATGATGAAAATCTTTATGGACATGTTCTTCTTCCGGGTGATTATCTTCATTTAATAAGTTCTGATTCTAAGGTTATATATTCAAAGAATATTAATGATTTTAAACATACTTCTAAAATAATTATTAGTGGTTGTATAGTAGATTTTTCTAAATTTGATTATTCAACAGCTTCAGATTGGACTAAAGGAGTTGTTACTGTAAATGTTGGTAGAGATTCTGAATATTCTTTTGACATTACAGATTTAATACCTCTTTTAGTTACTGATGAAGATAATGAAGCTGACTTATTTGAATTTATAACTCTGTTTATAGATAGACTTCGAGATTACAAAAATAATGTATATTGGGAATATTTTAACGAACAATATACTAATAAAGGAATTTATTGTTTTACTAACGACCAAAATCCTGAAATAAAAGTTGAATTTACTACTTCATCTGGAACAGATAGTTTTGGTATAACTTGCGATACAAGTCTTTCTGTAGGAGGTGACAGATTTATGGTTGAAGATACAAATTATATTCGTGGTAATGATGTAATTCCTTCAGAAGATATTAGTACAACATTAACAAATTATTATCTAAATAAGAATAGACATTTAAATCCTATTACTGAATTACTTCCGGATAGATTAAATGTTTATTATGGTAATAATCATATTGTAAAAGCAGTTAATATTAATTATATTAAGAAACCTAAACCTTTTAGTTCTTTTATAAATCAAATGAGTGATTTAACTATTACTCCCGGATTTATGGATTTAGTTGTTTCTGAAATGTTACTTATACTTAAAGATAATTCTTATAATGTAGTTAAACAACAATCTAATATTGAATAAAATATGAATAGTGTTATTGCTGGTTCGAGCTTTGTTACTTCTGGAGAAGTTAACAGTTTAGCTAAAGGTGCTATTGCATTAAGACGTTCTGACGGTAAGTTAGTAACAGCTGCCGCGGATGTTACAAAAGGACACATGTATCAGTTTGTAGTTGGTCTTGGAAATGGTAATGTAAAAGAGGGTGTTTGGTTGAATCCTATTCGTTCTACTTTACATAAGACAGCTTATAAAGCTCCAGCTGCTAAAACTATTACTTTTTCTGATGTAGCTATTACAATAGGTGACGCTTATGCGGGATGTGAAATTGCTATTGTAATTACTACTATTCCTAAGAATAGTTTTATGGCTGATAAATCTTTAGTTTCTACTGCTATAATTAGTCTTGCTCCGGGTGAAACTGAAGTTCAAGCTAAAGCTCGTATTAAAACTGAATTAGATAAATTGATATCTCGTTTAAATAATATTTACGGAGATGGTTCTTTAACAGCTACTCCAGCTGATGGTACAACTATTGATGATTCTCTTGTTATTACTGGTAAAGCCGGATTTTGGTTTGAAGTTGGATTAGAAGGTCTTATAAGTGGTACCAAAACGGATAATGGTGCTGATATAATTGGTAATGGTACTTCTGCTTTTGTATCAGCTTTAGAGAAGAATGAAGATGTTGCTAAAGTTGGATATAATCCTAACTTTATACAGGCTTATACTCCTTATGGAGATATATTTACAACAGATATGTCAAAAACTTATAATACTTATGTTATTCATAGTCGTTCTGAACGAAATCATGTTTTTGATATAAATACTCTCGGTATGGAAGTTGTACAGTATATAGCTTTTGATAGTACAGGAACTGCTACAACTTTAGAAGCTGTATTAGCCGCTTTTGATAGTTTAGCATAACCTGTTGTAAGTGGAGATTAATATTGTATTTCATATACGATGTTTACATAAATAATAAATATTGTATTTACTATGATAGGTCGTTGTATTATAATTTATTATAGTATAACGGCCTATTTTTAATATATTAAATATGTATTATGCAATTTGGAAATAGAAATATAATTAACGCAAGAGATATCTCGTATGATGATGCTGTAATTAAATTATCAGAAGGGCAGTCTAATGCTAAATTACAACCTTTATTAGAAGCTATAGTTTCTGTATTATTTGAACTTCAAAATCGTGTTAAAACACTTGAAGATAAAGTTTCTTCTATAGAAAAAAATATTGAAAGATTAAGAGCTGATATTGGTAGTCTGGATGCTCGTATTAATGGTCAAGAGAGTACTATTAATATTATAAATGAAAACCTAAATAGCATTAATAGTGATATAACATCTTTAGAAACAAAAACCACAAGTTTACAAAGTTTTATAGAAACTAATACAAATGATATAGCTACTATAAATAATGAAATTGATGATTTACAAGGTAGAGTTACTGTTTTAGAAGGTGGTACATCAGGTGGAGCTAATTAATATATTAAAACTATGATATATAATCTTCAAAATATAATTCCATTAGGAGTTCTTGATTATGGAATATATCCTAATAAAGATAGACGTCCGATAATATATTTATATTATCGTCCTAATGGAGATTTGATGATGTATCGTACAAAAGATGAAATTGAAGTTAATTTAACTAATAATTCATCTTACGATACTAATATTTTATTTAGAGTTACTGATAAAGATTCTATATTTGATAATGATATTACTTGTTTTGAATCTCGTCCTATAGATGTTGATAAAGCTACATATAAATTTGAATATGTAAAAGATAAAAGTGGTTATATTTATATTCTTGTACCTGCTATTTATAATACACATTCTATATTTATAAATAATGAAGATGCTACAGATTTATTTAGTTTTGAAGGAGTTTATGAACATGTAATAGAACATATTCGTGATAAAGAATATAGATATTATTATGTTTATAGAACTACTAATAAACGAGATATAACAGATGATTTAACTGTAACATTATTAATTAATAGAATTACTGAAAATGAAGTAAGTCTTATAGTTAAACATATTAATGATTTTAATGACCCGCATCATACTATAGATAAGATTCTATCAATGAATCTTTTTTCTGCTATAAATTGGCAAGAATTACCGGGTAATCCAACTGTTATAAATTTAGATATAATACGTGGTACGGAAGAACAAATAAATAATGTACCTTTAAGGGATAAACAATTTCTTTTTGATACAACTAATAGAATCTTTTATGTAGATAGTGCTACAGAACGTATTCCGTATGGTAATTATAAAGAGATTGATACTACTGGATTTATAAGGTCGTCTCAAATAACACGTATAGAATTTGTAGATAGCGGATATGTTCCTCAACAAGATGATTTTATATTATATCTTGAAATACCGGGTTATCCTACTATAACAGTTGATATACATAATTTATCAATACCTAATACAGGAGGTACTTATACAGTTAATGTATCTTCTAATACCTTTTGGACTGTTTTCGGAGGTGTTTATAATACTTCTTCTGGAAATTATGAATTATATTGGTCTTCTAAAAAATCTACTATTTTAATAAAACCTTCTAAAACTCCTATACAAAAAGGTTCTTTTTATTATATAGAAGGTGATTGTCGTATGGATATTGTAATAGATAAAAATGATACGACAAATTCTTATTCAAATGTTATTAGTTTTATAACCGAAGATTATGGTGTTAAAGCTAATGTAGATTTAACTCAAGAAGCAGGTGAAGAACCGGAACCTGAATATTATCTTTATATAAATTTGACAACTATTGATGTTACTGATTCTGCAAAATCTATAGTTGTTAGTACAAATACATCTTTTGAAATAGTTGATTCTTATAAAGAGGGAGATTATTATTATATAAATTGGGGTAGTTCTAATACAGATAGGATTCGATTGTATCCGAGTAAACCTGTATTAGAAGGTAGTATGACTTTTACAATAGATTCTAATCCTAATACGGAAGAAAATGATAGAAGTAAAACTATTAGATTCCGTACTATTGTAGATGATTCTATATATAGAACACTTAAAGTTAATCAATATTATGAAGCTCCTACTTTATATCTTAATGTTCAACCTAAAAGTTTAAATTATACTTCTGATGGTAGTACGCAATCTGTAAATGTATCTTCTAATACTGATTGGACAATTCTTAATTCTATATTTGAATCTCCTAATAAATTTACAATTAATCAAACTTCTACTGGAAATAAAATAACTATTATATCTAATGTTAATCCTGTTAATTCTGAAGGAAAATATTATATTAATGGAGATGCTAAACTTCAAGTTACTGTTCCTGCTACAGAAAATAATTCTGATACAGTAACTAATGTAGAAATTAAATCTAAAGATAATACACTAACTGATAATTTTGGTATAAATCAGTCTGGTAAAACTATTGAATATTATATTAGAGCTACTCCTACTGATATAGAATTAACAGATACTAATAATCGTACTATTACAATAAGTAGTAATGCTTCTTGGAAAATAAGTGATATACATGATTTTGTTAAACAGGATGATGGTACTTATAAATATGATTTAGATGCTGTAGAAGGAGCTTCTTTAATTATTACTCCGAGTAAAGAAGATTTATCAGGTAATATGACTCTTCAAATTAAATCTACAGTTAAAAGTTCGGGTCTTAATGCTACATCTCTCGATTTAACATTTGAATTAATAAATGATAGTTCTAAGAAAACTGTTGTTAATGTAACATTTAATATGGAAGATGAACCAAAACCTCCTATGTTAGATGGTATAGATTATATGCAAATTGAAGGTGATGGTATTGAACATCCTATATTTAGAGTAGCTGATTAAATTATTAATATTATGTATTCAATAGATATTTCCAAAGTTACAGCTATACATTTCAATAAACAAGATGTTATTCGTGTATGGTTTAATGGGGAAATAGTTTGGGATAAATTTCGTAGTGGAGTTTATCTTCGGGCTTCTCCTACTAATATTCTTCTCAGTGAAGAAAATGATTATAAAGCTAATGTTGATATAGAATCTAATACAAATTGGACGTTTAACGATTAAAAAAAAATTATGGCAATTCCGAGTAATCTTACTGTAACACCTTCTTTCGGTAGCAATAATGGTGCAATAAAAATTTCTTCTAAAACTCCTTATAAGGGACGAAATGATAGAAGTAGTACCATAACAGGTAAAATAGTAGGAAAATCTAATTCTGTTACTATTAATGTTACAGAAGAAGGTTTTGATGAGTTTGTAGATATAGCTTTAACTACTGTTAATGTTGATAAAGATGGTCAGACTCTTACTATAAATGGTACATCAAATAGTTCAAAACTTACTTTTAGTTGGGATTCTAATGGTATTGGTATCGCAAGTGTAACTACTTATAAGGTTAATGGTTCTATAACTGCATCAAGCGGAACCGATATAACAGGAGACCCTGGGGCTAATGAAGGTTTTGAATTTAAAGTTACATTAACTATTCCAAAAAATACAACAACTTCCAGCAGAACTTCCAACTTAAAAGTTACAGCTAATAATTCTACCAGTGATAGTGTTAGTATTGTTCAAGCTGCTGGAGATAAATATTTATGGTTAGTTATTGAAAATAATACTTTTGCGAAGGTTAAAATTCCTCAGAGTGGTGAGATTAAAACTGTAGAAATTTTATCTAATACAGATTGGACATTTGAATAATAAACTATTATGACAGGTGTTGTTAATATAAATTATGAAAATGCAAATGATTATTTAACTGGTGATTATCATACTATAAAATATAATAAAATAGCATTAAAACTTTCGGGAGTTAGTGCTTTAATTAATGTTAATGCTTATATAAATCTAAATACATCTGCTTTAAATCTAACTCCCGGAGAAAAGTTCTATGTAGCTATTGAGTTTTATAGTATACTTACAACAAGACGTGTAACTCTTACACATAATAAAACATCAAGTAATATAGATAATATAAGAGTTCCATATATTGTATATAATAATTCTTTGAGTTGTTTTTATTGTACAGCTTATAATTCTACATCACAATCTATTCGTATTAATAATTTAGGACAACAAATTCCTCACCCGGATGATACATCTAATAGTAAAATGTATGTTTATATTAATTCAATAACGGTTTATAGTCAAGCTACATTTGAAAATAAATATAAACAATATCTTTGGTATCCGGATGAATCTACACAATCTTCTAAATATAGAAATATGTTATATATCGGATATAAATCCGGAAATGGAGATGCTATAGAAAATATAATATGTTCTGATAATGATAGTATACAAGATAGAACTATGACTTTAAAAATTAAAACTACAGATGGAACTATAACTCGTACTATTACAATTAATCAACCTTTTACAGGAATAGGTAGGCTAAAAATAGGTACAAATTTTATAATAAGATAAAATGAATTTGATATGGCACAAAAAACTAAAAGCAATTTAAAAAAACTGTTTGTTTCTCAAGCTATTCCAACAGAATCTGATTTTTCTGATTTAATAGATAGCGTACAAGCTACATTAGTGGCTAATGGAAATATTAAATTAAGTAATAGAAGTGATGGTTCAGTAGCAATTAGTGCAGAAATCCCGGAACCGGAACCTGTAATTCCTAAATTTATTAATCAATTTCTTATTAATGGGCCTACTCCTATTTATGATGGTGATGGAGTTCCATTTTTTATACAATCGGTTATTGACCTAACTATTGTATTAGACAGTAAAATTCATTATAAAAATCTTCCCGACGGCTCTATTGTACTTCTTGTAAATAGTGGTAAAACAAATAGTCAATGTGCAATTAATATAGATGGTACAATATATCAATCTTCAAGTAATGATTTTCTTTGTGTAGTCTTATTAGTTGTTCATCGTAATTCAAGTGGTAATACACAAGATTTTGTACATCAAGTAATAATAGGTGAAAAATTAAAATAATTATGGCACAAGTAACTAAGACAGTATTAAAGACTTATTTTAATACAGGAGATTTACCAACAGAATCTAATTTTATAGATTTAATAGATAGCTCACAATCTACTTTAGTAGCAGGTAATAATATTTCTTTAACTTCTCAGAGTAACGGTAGTGTTAAGATTGATGCAAACGTTAGTAATAACGGAATTATTACTACTTTTAATAATAATAATGAATTAGCTACTGTTTTAAAATCATTTACATCTAATCTTACTCCGGGTATTGCAGTATATATTCCTGTAAATGGTTCTGCGTACATCGGAACTTGGAATTTTAGTGATTTGACAGCACCTTTAGGAACAATTATTATAATACAAGAAACCCGAAATGCTATAGCAAATCCGGGACTTACATTAAATGGATTGGGTATTGATAATAGAACCCAACGTTTATTATCCGTTAAAATTAGTTCTACATCCAGTATGGCAGCTGCTATTATAATTAGAACTTTTCGAGCATGGGAAATTGTAGGTAGCGTTGGAGAAGTACAAGCCGCTAATTAAATTGATTATCGAAGTGGAGGATTTAATAGTCCTCCACTTCTTTATAAATTATTTCTTTGGCTAATTAAATAATAATCGTATATTTATACCAACATCTAATTATTCTATCGGATTTATGGATACAATAGAAACTTTTATTTCTCCTTTCTATATTATTTCTAATAATCTTATAATTTATATTATTATAAATAATATAGAATATTATATAAAAAATGTTAAACATAAAGATTATCTAAAAACTGTTTATAAAAAGATAATAACTATTATAATTTCTATTATTACAAGTATTATAGCTGTTATTATATTCGATAAAGATTTAGAAGCTATTGTTACTTCCGCTTTATTAAGTATTGTATTTTATGATTATATTGTTAAGTATATTATTAAAGGTGTAAAAAACAAAACTTCTAAATATAATAAGAATGGTGATAAGTGATGTTATTATAGTAGCTATTATTACAGGTTGTTTTATGTTAGCTAATACATATCTTAGTAAAGAACATAAAAGTAAACGTAGTAGAATATCTAAATTAGATAAGAGTTTATATTATATAGAATTAGATAAGATTTGTTTTAATATAAGAAATGCTTTAAAATGTGACGGAGTTTATATAGCTTATTTCCATAATGGCGGTAACTTTATAAATGGAATATCTATGGATAAATATAGTGTAGTAGGTGAGGATTATTCTCCTAATTTAAATTCTTATAAAGCTATATATAAAGATAAATTAGTTAATAATTTTCCTTATTTATTTCATAATTTAATTGTAGCTAATAGACATTGTATAACTTCTACTAAAGATTATACTTTTCATGATAAGATGTATCGTGATGAATTAAATAATAGAAATGTTAATTCCGCTTATAGTTATTTAATTAAAGACCCTATTAAGAAAACACCTCTCGGTTTTGTTTCTTTAGAATATATTCAAAATGTTACATTAAATGAAACTGATGAAAGATTTATATGGAAGTATCAAAATGATATAGCGAATATTCTTAATATGGGTAAGTAACAAATTAATAAACAAATTATGGCAACTCTTAATCAACTTTCTTCTCGAATAGTTAATATGATTGGACAACCAGACAATCATGAATTACGAGAAAGAGTAAAAGATATGTTTAAAAATATATTTGCTAAATATATTAGACAATCTTCTGAAAGACACGGAATAGATGAAATACTTACTTTAAGTTTTATAGCTTCTATAGATGAATTAGATTATGACACAATAAGACCTTCTAAATATAGAATACTTAATAAAAGAAAATTAATAGGAACAGTAAATAAATTACCGGTTCCTATTCGTATTTTTAATGATTCACCATATCTTTATGTAGGAAGTGTTAATGGAGAGGCATACAAATATATAAATAATCCTACAGAACTTGTATTTCAAAATAGTTTATTCCCTCCTAATGAAACTATATGTTATGTTATAGAAAATGGTAGAATATTATTATATAAACCTGATAATAAAAATACTCTTATTGATGATAGACGTTCTATTAATGAAATTATGATTAAAGCTGTATGGGAGAATCCTGAAGAAATATTAACTATGTTTGAAGATAATGATGGACAAGATATAGAACTTCCATTTCCAAGTGATATGATAGAGACAGCAATATTTGAATTATTAAAAGTAGAATTTAATATAATATCTCGTGATAATGATATTAAATTAAAAGAAGATGTAATTTATAAGCAAAATGCTAATTAAAAAGATATATAAATTGATTGTAAAAAGAGGGATTAACGAATTTCGGAACACCTCTCGCCCTTGTGGCCATTAAACTGTATTTCAAACTATATAACATACTATATATCCAATTATATTTAATATTATATTTAATACTATGCTTCTAATTAATTCAAAACCCAAAGCTCAAAATAAACTAAAAGGTTCTCAAACTGATTATTTTTATAATGATTTTATTTATGAAGCTACTCTCAAATTGGATAGATATATTAGGCATTTACATTTAGCTTATACTAAACGTATAGAATTAATTAATATAATAGATAAAAATAAAGATTTTTATAATAATATAGGTATTGATATATCTCCTATTTATAATCCAGATTATTTTGGTACTATAAAATATGATAAAAAACAATATAATTCTAATCTTTTAAAAATGTCTTTTATAAAAAGTTATAACAATATTAATTATTATAAGATACATTTTCTTGATAGAAAGATTAAAACATATAATATAATCAGACAGATACCTCGTCAAGTTTATGTTAATCTTCAAAAAGAATATAATTCAGAAGTTGCATCTTTTATATTAAAAGGCAATTCATTTAGTATAGGTAATGGTTTAGGATGTCTCAAATTAGATGTCTTTAGAAATCCGAGAGGAAATACTTCTAAAACTATTGACTGGAAGTCTTCATTAAAACTTAAAAAAGAACTTGAAGATGCGGGTTATGAAGTTATGTCTAAAGATAATCCACATGGTATGCAATATGTTCTTTTTTATGATAATACATATTGTAATACATGGCTTCATTGGGAACGACGTAATTCTAAAATTGTTCATAAATGGTATTATAAATTTGTATTCGCACAGAATAATAATTACTCTATAACTGCACTTAAATATAATGATATAGAAGAGATATTCAATGATAAACGAATTGGTATAACAGAACGTTTGTCAGCTATTAATATATACTATCCCGAACATATTAAAAAATTAATGAAATATGAATGATTCAGCTGTTTATATAAATAGTAAAGTTCTTATTGCAGAACTTTATAATGATTATAATATACAATCTTCCGATTTTATTCAGAGATTTCCAATATGGTGTGCTAATGCTTTAGGGTATTTAAAAATACATCAAGCATATGTTGATAATGAAATTAAAGGTGATATTATAAATAATATGTTTCAACTTCCTGATTATTGTCG
>CATXCB010000020.1 GCA_958366705.1 uncultured bacterium | reverse complement strand
TCCCCGAACTTGATGGTATCGTTGCCATTTCTGTTGTAAATGGTGTCATTACCGTCACCTTTGTTGAAGATAAAGATGTCGTCCCCATCGTCGGAGTCATTGAACTCGTCATTTCCTTTACCACCAATGATTGTATCATTACCGTTGTAAGAGTTGATAGTGTCATCTCCATCTTCCGCGTAAATGATATTGTCACCGGACTCAGCATAGATCGTATCGTTCCCGGTACCAGTATAAAGGATGTCGTTTCCGGTTCCAGTATGGATGGTATCGTCCCCAGCACCAGAGGAAATGAAGTCATCTCCGGCACCTGCATCAATAATGTCATTTCCAGCTTCGCCAAAGATAATATCGTCATCTTCGCAGGTATCTATAATGTCATCTCCGTCACCAGCATAAACAAGGTCATTTCCTTGCCTTGTATAAATGGTGTCATTTCCTTCATTTGCAAAAACCGCTTCAGCTTGAGCAGTACCTTCAATGGTATTATCTAAACTGTCTCCATATATAACAATTTTATCTGCTGTTTCCATTAAATATTTGAAATCATCACCCATAGCACTATAGTGGTTATAGAAATCTGAATAGTTACTATAGTTTTTCATCCCTAATGCAAGGAATGATTGAACAAAGTCTGTCAATAATTCTTTTCCTGCTGTACTATTAGCTGCAATAGCCTTATCTATATAGTTTTTTACAGCTTCTAGGTTGTATATCTCTTCTTTTGTATTAATATTGATTTCTCGAGATAGTAAATCAAATAATGGCTTTAGTTCTGTTTGAGCTTCCAACTCTGCATATACATAATCTCTAATAATTGCAAAAGCATTGTTTAATAAATTGTTTGCCTGATTGTTAGGGTTTCTTGTACCATCAACTCCTACAAAGTTTTCACCCATAAATTGTTCTATAACGTGCAGGTCTTTTGCATCCATGTTTTCGCCTCTGCTATCAGAGTCAATCATATCAGCTCCGGTCCATTTGTATAGAATTTCTTTTACTATAGTCCTTTTATTCCCAAGACTTGTTTCAGTAATAAATTTTTCAATAAGTTGTTTTAATTCTCCAGTTTCATCTTTTGTTATAGCTTGTTGTAGATTATGTACTGTTCCTGTCCCATTGATATTAGGAAGCTTTTTTATTTCATCAGGTATATCAATTAATTCTTCAGCTATTGTGTCTTTTTTATTGTTATCTAGTAGATAATCTCCTATAATACCTTTCGTACCGTCTGTTTTGGTAAAAGATCCAGTAGAGTGTTGAATGTTACCGTTTGCATCTGTAATATTAGATTCTGTTGCTGTAAGGTTAATTGATGAGATGCCTGCATCTTCCAGCGATAAAATAGTTCCATCTCCTTTTAGTACTTTTATTTGTGAAATGTTTTCATCTTGAGCGTTGATGATACTATCTCCGTTGGTATCAAACTCTGCAAGTGCATCAAAGCCGGAAGTCGCGATTGTACCATCTGCTTTGAGGTAGTTGTCTCCAAATAATTCATTGCCATTATTGATTATTCCATCATTATTTTTATCAACTGCAAGTATACCATCATCTTCTCCAGCCCAAGCTGATTTTTCTGCAAAGCTATCTGTATTATGGTCAAAATATTTGCCATCAGCCAAATCTGTCGTTTCTATACCATCACCATCTAAATCAACAAGCAGTGGGTCAACTTTTATTGGTTCAGTATCTTTTGCTTCATTAAACAGATCATCGATATTTAAGTCCTTTTCTAAATAATCTTCAAATCCTGACTTATCAGAATCAAAAGGTATTCTTAAAGTCTCTCCAGGTTTAATTAATGCAAAATCTCCATTGTTTGTATATCTGTCTTTTAGCCAAGGGTTCAATTCATTTAATTCGTCAGGTGTGATATTAAAGTTATTGCATATTTCATAGATTGTATCGCCTGGTCTAATTTCATAAAGCCCTTCATTTAATTCTATACCACACTGAAAAGTATCTGTATTTAAAAAGCCATTATTATGTAATTGATTTATAATAGTTTCAATTCCCTCTTTTGAGAGTCCATATCCGGGAATCATAATGTCTAGTGTTTTATCTCCAGATTTTATTATAATGTCAGAACTATTTCCAAATAGTTCTGATAATGATTTATTATTTACTAACTCATATGTTAGATCATTGTTCTGGTGTGCTTCTACGTTGTGAAAAGCATCTATACCACTTGATTTGTAGTCTGATTGATATACGTTTCCAATATGAGGATTTATTTTTGAAACAAGTTCATTACTATATGTATAATTATTTATATTTGAATTGTCTGAAGATAACTCAAAGCCAGCTTCATTTAAAGATGCTTTTATGTTTTCAGCGCCTAAAGAGTTGAAAGTATAAGATTTGATATTTTTGTTAGATTCTAGAGCACCAAGCATTTGTGAAATCGTACCACCAAGAGATTGCCCCGTCTGGGTTATGTTTGAGTCTCCATACTCACTTTTTATTTTCTCTAAAAATTGATTTGCATCATAAAATTGATTAGAAACTTTTCCAAATAAATGTTTACCATCAGTATCCACCCAGTCTTTGTAAATTTCGTTATTGTTTCCACTAAAAAGAGGTTCCGAACCTTCATGAACAACAATTATTTCGCCAGTGGATGTGTTTTGGTATGCATAGCCTTGGTATCCAGAGGAAGTATTTGTTGAATTATCTATTTGTTTATATACCACTCCATCTATTTGTACCAAGTCTTGGTTTTTGTTTGTAAGAGTTGCATAATCTTTTACACTTAAATTTGCCATTAGTCACCGCCTTTCCACGTTTTAAATAATTGTGTTTTTTTGCTACCTATTATAATAAACTTCCCATTTTTAAGCTTTAACATTTTATGTTCAGATTCTCGATATCTCATCTTTGGTCCTTTTGAAATTTTTCCTGTTTTAATATCTATGATTTCGGTATCTTTTGTGGAAATCTTACTAGGGATAGATGGTTCATATCCACCGGTAATAAGTAATATATCTTTGCCTATAAATAAAGTTGTGAAGTCAAGATACGCATCGTGTGGCTCAGAATACCTTCTTTTAGCTAAATGTCCAATGATTTTTGAAGTATTTGTTTTAGTATTATACACTTCAACTTCGCTATCTAGATGAAACTTACTCTTTTGCATGAACGTATCTCGGGAAATGTGCCCGCCTAAAAGTAATATGTTTTCATTATTAATTCTGATCGCTTGCGGACTGAGTCTTCTAAGGTTTTTACCCACAGTTTTTATTGTTTCAGTCGAGTCATCATATTCTAATACGGTATCTAAGTCTCCATAATATTTTTCTTTATCCTTGTCTTTATTATATGATTCTCCAAAAATTAGAGCTTTATTTTCTCCATTTGGTACTACTGCAACTTGATTTGTTTTATTAATTTTAATATTTAGTAATTTTGAAGTATTTGTTTCGGGATTATATATTTCCATACTTCGAGGCTGGGAAGTACCATCTAAAATTAGTACTTTACCATTGTTTAATAAGGTAAAAGAATCAAATTCTGTTGGTCTTTTGGTTTTATTGATTTTCTTTTGAATTATTTTTTCAATTTTCATTGTGTTTAAATCAATAATAGCCATGGAATCATATGGGAAAGGATGTTTTATATCATAAGGAGAGCCATATTTACTATATTTTTTTGCTCCATATGGGGCATAGGCAAATGTTAAAAGCAATTTATTATTTTTTAGCAATATTCCTTTGTTGTGATATGCAATAGTGTTAGGGAGTTTGACAGTTTCAAATGTATTGTTTTTGATATTGTATATTTCAGAAGGTGTTTCCTTTATTTCTAAATTATTGTCTTTAATTGCTCTTTGATGGCTGTTAGTTCCCAATACAAGTATATTCCCATTATCTAATTTTATAGCATCCGCATATTTATGTTCATACTTCATTGCTGGACCTTTTGCAAAGTAACCCCACCTGTAAGGCAACAGCATCTTAATTGCTATTGCTATAATAAATATTGCCAGAATACATAAAATCACATGCTTTTTACTAAACTTTGCCATCCTGTCCCTCCTATAAATTCTCACTATCTTCTCTCAAAATTTGCATTTTATACCTTGAAACAAAATGTTTAATCTGATTTTGTTCAAGTTCTTGTTTCTTTTTTAATAACTCAATCTGTTTTCTTATACATTCTGCTCTAGCAACTATACCATTTGCATTTAGTCTTTTTAAGTTGTCTAAATTCTTGTTAACTAAATCTAATGTGACTGCATTATTTCGTGACTGTACAATAGCATTCTTGTAATCTAATTGTATTTGTTCATACTTTTTCTTTAATTCAGCAATTTGTTTGTCTTTTTCTATCTTTATTTTTTCAATTTCCAATTTTTTCTTAGAGATAGTATTTAAGTTCTTAAATCCGTCAAATAATACCATCGAAGCCGAAAATCTTATTGTAAAACTTCTCTGGCTTATATCTCCTAAGCTGTTAAATAAATTGTTTGGATCTGAGCCATAAAAATTGTATCTCGTATCGAACCTTATTTTAGGGAAATTTGTTTTCTTTTGAATTTCATATTCTTTTTGTTTTTTTAATATTTCCAAAGTTGCCGCTTGTGCTTCAAAAGACTGTTCCGGTATGAAGTCTAAAATCTCAACGGTCGCCTTTAATAGACCGTCTGAATTATCTGCAATTTCCTCAGGGTTACTTGGAAAGTCCTGTAAGGTTAAGCTATTTGTGTCATAATCTTCATTTGTATAAAAAGAAACTTCGGTTAATTTTTTAGCCAAACTGTTACTGATTTCATCCAATTCAGTTTTTGTTTCAGCAGATGTAATCTCACTATCTACAAGATCAATATCTGAAAGTTCTCCCGCTTTCCGCAGCCTTTTGTTGATATCAACTAACTCGTTTTGTAGAGTTAAGGTCTCAGACTTTATTAGTGATTGTTTATATAAATTAAGAGCTTCTCCGTATATGTCTACTGCATCGAGTTTAAGGTTTCTTGAATCTTTTTGTAATAATAACTCTTTTTGCTTGTCGTCTGCTTTTGCAATATCTAATTGCTTCTTTCTTATTCCAAAGTCGAAAACATTGTACGACAATCCAATGGCTGCCATATCTTGATAGTAGCTTCGGTTAAGTAAGATTTCATTTCCTACTGCTGTAATTTGAGCATTTCCATTAGTCAAATCGTTATATCTTTCTGTTGTTGCAAAAGCACTAAGTGTTGGATAATAAGCTGCTTTGGCTTCTCTAACTCCTTTATATGCTATTTCTTTTTCTAATTGTGAGATTTTTAAGTTGTAAGAATTGTTCAATGCCGTAGATAAAAAATCATTAAAGTTAAGCTCCTGTGCTGTTACAGGTGTTATTTTCATAAAACAAAACAAAAATATAGCTATTATCTTTTTCACTTCTTAAAATTTTATCCAAATATCTATACTACAACCCCTTTACTTACAAATGTAAGTCTAAAGCTTTAATTTTAACATATAATTCATACTCCTAAAGTTTATACCTCATGTGTCATAATAAAATATGACTCACTAATATTACTATATATTTGTAATAAATGTAAATAGCCATGTGGCTATATTTTTTTGTATATATTTATATATGTGTATGCTCATAGTATAATAATGTAAATTATAAAATGATATAATGAAAGAAAGGTTTGAGCAATGGCTGATAGAAAATTCTCTTTAGAGGTTAATAATATTGGACCTTTACACCATTTGCAATATTCAAAAAAATCTAACAATTTACAAACAGTTCTTTTTGCAACAAATGGTTCCGGAAAAACATTTATAGGTAGATGTTTTAACTTGTTATCAGAAATTCAACAAAGTAATAAACCTTCCAATGTGGAAAGTTTATTAAATTTTGATGCTAAAGAAGCTGAATTCTTGTTTGATTATTCAGATCCGGCAAAGAGTAATAAGTTTTATTTTAAGATTAATAAAGACGGAATAATAGAACATAAGCTTGAATCTGATTTTATAATTCATGTGTTTAATAAGGAATTTGTAGATAATAACGTTTCTCGAAATAATTACGCTATTGAAAGTAGTAGTATTTCAGGAGAAATATTAATTGGTGATGAAACAATAGATGTTGCAAAAGATGAACAAGAGTTGAATGTATTGAAGGGTAACAAAGAAAAACTTGTAAATACTATTAAGAACAAACTAGAGCAATGTAAGGCAGTTGTATCAAAACTTGGAATAAGGTCATCGTTATATGAATATGGGCAAATGACTTATGAAAATTTATTGACGAAAGACTCTTATGATGGGATATCATTCTCAAAAGCCAAGGATAATTATTCAATTATAAAAAATATTCCAGAAAATTTAGATAAAATTTCTTTGATAGGATATACACTTGATGAGGGGGTATTTAAAGATATAGAACTTGCTATAGGAAAGGTCGTTAATTTAAGTACTATTGGTGAGGATTTTAAACAAAAAATTCTAAATAAGTCTGCTTTTGTAAAAAACGGTTTACAATTAATCGGTAATAATCGTTCAAAATGTCCTTTCTGTGAAGGTTCATTAGAGGATAAGCAAGATTTAATTGATAAATACATTGAGTATTTTAATCAAGAGGAAGCAAAATTTGATGAAGAATTGAATAAGCTTATGTTTAGGTTACAAGGATTTGAAAATGATATAAATGGTATTGAAAAGGATTATAACAAATGTAAACTGCTTTTTTGCGAACAAAAGAAGTACTTCCGAGATTTACAAGATGTTGATTTTTTGAATATTTCAAATATGGATGACTTAAAGGACGCTATCCGACAGATAGACAAGTTGTTAAAAGAGAAAGTTCAAAATAAAACTAAAACAGTTTTCAATATTGATTTTACCCTACAAAAGAGTATAGTAATAAACTTTTTAGAATCTTTAGAACAATTAAAAAGTAATATGAATAATTATATAGGACAAATTGAAAAGAAAAAATCGGATATTTCGGCTGAACAAACCTCTTCCAGACGAGAGGTCTGTACTGCTGCTTTTGGAGAGTTATATAATTCTCAAATGCAAAATATTACCCAATTAAAAGTGATAATTGCAGATATAGAAAAGAAGCAAAAAGAAATAAATACTAAAAAGTCAATAAATAAAAAGAATAAAAAGGACAAAGTTAATGAAACTTTTGAAAAGTACTTAAAAGAATTCTTTAATGATAAGTATACTTTTAACAAAGAAAAACAGTGCCTATCTTTAGATAAGCATTTGTTAAAAAATAATGCGGAAAATGTATTAAGTGAAGGTGAAAAGAATATTATTGGATTTTGTTATTATTTAGCATTAGTATATAATAGAATTAATGCTAAACAAGATTGTGCTAACTTATTATTTGTAATAGATGATCCAATTTCAAGTATGGATTATCATTATGTGTATAAAGTTACTGATATTATAAGAAATCTTAGAAAAGAACTAGGTAGTGAGTGGTCTCGTTATATTATCTTAACTCACAATTACGAATTTTTGAACCTGTTAATGAAAAATAATATTTCTACTTTAAATATTATTTTAACTAATGGAAAAATTAGTGAAATTTCAGATAAGATAATTCTTCCTTATACTGAGCATTTGAAGTTTATTTATGATGTCGCAAATGGTAGTGATGTTACATTCCAAACCCCAAATTCTATGAGACATGTTCTAGAAACAATTTGTCATTTTAGCTATCCAGATATAATGCTTAAAGATTTTATAAATGATAATGATGTATTGTCTACTAGCGAATATCTTTTTACTGCAATAAATGATTTGTCACATGGTGCAATCCGGATGCAAAAACCTTATACTGATGATGATATAAGAGACGGTTGTGTTAAAATTATCGATTATATTAATAAATATTATCCGGGACAATTAACAAAGTTTGTTTTACAGCAAGTATAAAAGAACTACTGCTGGTAATTTTGGTATTTTTAAGTAGTGTTGCCGAAAATAATCAAACTAGCTGTTACAAATAATCAAACTAAGTGTTCGGTTACAAAAATTTAAGTTTATTGATTTATATATATGATTGAAATTTTAAAATTTAAGTGCTAAAATAAACATGTTCATGTTCCCGGATCGTCTAGTGGCAGGACGAAAGATTCTGGCTCTTTTAACGGTGGTTCGAATCCATCTCCGGGAGTATTTTATCAAAATCAGCCGTTTTTGCGATATACCAAAACGGCTTTTTTAATACTTGTTTTTCTGTTTCGGGGTGAGTTTTTGAAAAGATTATTATCGTAAAGATTTAACCATACGATAAACAACTTTTAAATCCTCTTGCGGCAAATGGTCAATATTAGTTTTAATATAATTACTCATAGTATCGGGTGTCATTTCAAGGTGCTGAAAATCAAATAAATCTTTTAAATCAATATTCAAAGCATTTGCGATATCTAACAATGCTCTTGACGGAAACGTGTCGCAGCATTCAACATGGCTTAAATTCCTCTGGTCAACATTTGCAAGTTCTGCAAGCTGCTGCTGCGAAATCCCTTGAGCTTTCCGCAACTCTTTTATTCTTTTACCTAATAGTTTTTTAATATCGTTCATAATCTTACCCTTAGAATAACTTTTTTTGTACATTATTAGAACGATATTATTTGAAATATTATTGGCTATATGACAAATAATATAGTAGATTACAATATAGATTGGTAATATAATGATTTTTAGAAAATTTGTTGTGTGCATTTTAAAAATTTTAAAATGAGTTAATATAGAAAGGTAAGGATAAGATATATGAAAAAATATTATCATTAATTGTATTATTAAGCATTGTGCAGGGTGCCTATGCTGATTCTTGGAATAGATTAGAAACATATCAAGATGCATATGACAGACAATCTCAAAGAAATTATGAAACATATCGGAATAATAATTATCAGGCTCCATTAGGAGGTTATTCTCAAGGACTTAATGAGCCATCTGGATATCAATATGGGTATAACTTTAATAATAGAGATATTAGCAGTCCGTATTCAAATAATAATTCGTTTAATAATAATTATAGTAATAGAGGCTTTTAATACTAAACTCAAACATTTTCAATTATAAGGGAAATGCGATGCTTTGCATGTAAATTAAGAAAGGTAGCATATGATGAAAAAAGTTTTTATAACAATATTTTCGTTATTATTATTTTCTCCGGCATACGCTAATGATTTCTTATATTGTGATATAGTATATCGGAATGCAAATCGACCAGTATACACCAGAGAACAGAAATCAAAACAAGTTTTCAAATTAGATTATGAAAATAATAAAGTATACAGTAATGATAAATTATTAAAAAGTGAATTCACACCAAAAGAAATAAAAATAATAAATGAGTATTTTTTGTTAGATTCTGTATTTAGGTGGACATATATAATTAATCGTTTTACTGGGAATTTAACTGGTTCATATTACTATAATGTCAATAATCGTGAAGATATATCCTCAATTACAGGAACATGTAATATAAAAAAACGACAATTTTAATTATAGAAAGTGAGAAATATGAAAGAGGTCTATAGTATAATTTGTATATGTTGAATTGAAACGCGCGCCCGAATTTAAATTCGGGCGCGCGTAAATCTAAAATAATTTTGGTATAAATCTGTATTTTACTTTTTCTACGTAATTTTGGTATTCAGGGTCTTTTATTAAATGTCTTTCTTCCGTTATAGCTCGTAGATAGTATAAATATATCCAGAAGAAAATACCTGTTGTCATAAGGATTTTTTCCAGTATAGAAAAATCATTCATTAGATACATAGGTATTGTTGTAAGGATTATATACATCATTTCCATACTGTAGTTTGGATGTCTCACAATATTATAGGGGAATCCTGTTACTATTCCTCTGTTTGTCAAGTTTCCTGATTTTGTCCCTAATCGTAATATTGCAAGCATTGCTCCAAAATTTACAGCAACAACAAGAATGTTTAATGTAATTCTTAAAGCTAAATTGTCTACCGGTACAAGTGTGTTCGGGTATGCGACGATAAGTTTGCCGGTCAGTATGCTAATCGGGTAATAGCACATAATACAAGAAATTATACCTAGAGGAGTTGTATCTATTGTTTTAATTTTGTTTTTTAAAAATCCAAATTCTGTTAGATAGCTAAATGCAAAAACTACAGTGTTAATCATAAAAATAATTGTCAACCACATATCAGAGGTATCATCAATATATTGTGCAAATCCGTAATAAACACCAGCCGTTTGGGTGTAATTTATAGCTTGTAAAAACATTTCTTTTAAAAAGTCAATATCATATCCGAGACCTGGTAAGTATTTGTTGCAAAGCAGATTTACACAATATACACCAAAGAAAGTTTTCATAAATAGTATTACCATTGCCTGTTTTTCATTTTCTTTAGGCTCAATGTTTTTTAACCATTCTTCTGTTGTTTGATTTTTTTTGAATTGTCTTTTTATATATTCAATAATTGCCACACTTCTGGATTCAAGTATTGATAAAGGTTTGAAATATATATATATTGGCAGAGCAAAAGCTGCATAGCATATATAATATATTAAAAAGAATGCTATATAGTTTAAATATCTGTTTTCTATATTTTGATTAAGCGCAGGACAAAAAGTTATAAACAACAATATTGCACCATAGATAACTAAAGATGAAAAATAGTGTTTTAATATATCTTTTATTGTAACTTCTTGTTTTACTTCTTCCATATATTCCCTCTTCCTTGTTGTAAAATTTTTTAAATTATAACATATTTTGTTTGATTAACAATAGTTATTTCAGTGTTCTTAAATAACTTTCAATGAAATCGTCCAAGTCTCCATCAATAACAGCATCAACATTTCCAACTTCGTAACCTGTCCTGTGATCTTTAACCATTTTATAAGGGTGGAAAACATAGGAGCGGATTTGTGAACCAAAATTTATGTCAACATTTTCGCCTTTTAATTCTGCAAGTTTTTTTTCATGTTCAGCTTCTTTTATTGCTAGAAGTTTTGAGACAAGAATTTGCATTGCGTATTCTTTATTTTGCAACTGTGAGCGTTCTTGTTGGCATTTTACCACTATCCCTGTTGGTTTATGCAGGATTCGAACCGCTGTTTCAACTTTGTTAACGTTTTGTCCGCCGGCTCCACCTGAACGCATTGTGGTGATTTCAAGGTCATCAGACGGTATTGTGATTGATTTTTCAAAGTCTTCTATGATTGGAGAAACTTCAATTGATGCAAAGCTTGTTTGTCGTTTTCCGTTTGCGTTGAATGGAGAAATTCTTACTAGGCGATGTACCCCTTTTTCAGCTTTTGCGTAGCCAAAAGCGTATTTACCTGTGATTTTTATTGTCGCCGATTTTATTCCGGCTTCTTCGCCATCAAGCTTGTCAAGTATTTCAACTTTCCAGCTTCTTGATTCTGCCCAGCGGATGTACATTCTTAGAAGCATATTCGCCCAATCCTGAGCATCTGTTCCGCCTGCACCTGCATTTACTGTTAAAATTGCATCAGCATTGTCGTATTCCCCGGAAAGTAATTGCTGGAGTTCAAATTTTTCTAATTCAATTCCGAGTTTTTTTGTCTCGTTAAAACTTAGAGCAATAAGTTCACTATCACCTAATTCCAAAGATGTTTTACTATCTTCCAGAATTTGAGACCAATTATTTATTTTTTCTAATAATTCTTTTTTTTCTTTTATATCCTGTCCAAGTTTTGAGACTTTAGTGCTATCTGTCCAAATTTCAGGATTTTGCATTTCTTGTTCTAGTGTGTCTAATTCCTTTTTGATTTTTTGCGGGTCAAAGACACTCCTTTAATTTGTTTAATCGTGTTTCTAATATATTTATTTCTTGTTTTAATTCTGTTTCCATAAGTTTATTTTATTATAAAAACTGTCAGCTTGCAATTAAGTTTAGTATTGTTATAATTATATGGTAGAGAGAGTAAAATTATGAATATTTTAAAAAATTTAAAATCTGTTTATTTCGGTGACGGTTGTTTATTTACTCACCTATCAATCTTTTCTTTGCTCGGGATAATGACACTAGCATTAAATAATGTTTTATCTTCAAGTTTAGGTAATCTTATGGGCGGCTTTTTAGGTTTTGCACCGTCAAATAAATATGAATTATTTTTAAATTTTCTCATTGGTTTACTCATTTTGATATTTTTTATTGGTTATAGTTTTAATTTTGCTAATTATTGTTTTAAACAAAATTGCAGGCTTCCGGAGGTTAATCTGGATTCAATGAGCGTTTTTGTAAAGATGCTGCCATTATTTATTATCTGGGGAATTTATATCACCTTTCTTTGTCTGTTGGGCGGGGTATTAATACCTTATACTTCTCCATTTTTTTATATATTTTACTCTGTTATTATCTGTATAATGCCTTTTATTTACGTTATTTATGTTATATTTGCGCAAGATTTTGTTTATCATTCTGAGTTATTTAATCCCAAGATTCTTTTTAAAGTTCTGGATAAAACTTTTGGAGCAGTGATTTTCTTGACTGTTCAACTTTGTTTATTATGCATATTGCCAGTCGTAGTTGTAAATATATTTTTCTATCTTGCAAAATTATTACATTCACCGTATTGGCAGCTTGGATTACGATTGCTCGGAGTCTGCAGCGGGGTGTATTTGTTTTTTATTGTCAAACTATTATATTTGTCCGGTCTGTCTAATATTATTAGAAATAAAGCAAAAGATGTGGTATTTTAGTTATTTTATTCAGATATAACTTTTATTCTGCCGTCATCTTGAATATTAACAGGCTCAGATGTGTTTTTGAGAATATTTTTTACACAATTTGTGGCATCAAAGTCATATTTGTTCAGAACTCTGCTTGGTTTGTTTAATTCTTTAAAACCGTCATTGCCTTGAGCACAGTAGTCATTAAGTACAGTTTTATAGTATTTATCTGTTCTTGGATTATTTACATCAATTGGTATTTCATGACCTTTTTTGTTAATAAATGAGATAGATTTTATTTGTCCGTTTGTTGTTACGGTATATTTTAGTCCTGAAGTATAAAATATGCCAGGTTTGTTTGCTATATTGGTGAAAGATTTTGCGGCAAGTTTAATGGCATCTACAATTTCTTTTTCTGAATAATTAACCTCATATAATTTATTTCTGAAAGGTAATATATCTGCTAATATTCTAGTATCGATTTTTCCTTTTTCAAAATATCCGCGAATATTTGAAGATGGAAGTATGACAATATCAGCATCTAAATCTTTTTTTACGCAATCTGCTATAAAATATGCATGCGGATTTGGTTCAATTAAATCGTGTGTAAGCGGAGCTGGTGCCGAATTTATGTGTCCATAGGTTTCTCTGGAACCGAAAATTTTGTCAAAAATATATTTTATCGGGGCATTTCTATTGAAATCTTTTGTGTGGCCTATGTTATTTTGGACTTTTTTTATTATTCCGTTCTTATCAAATTCTAAATTTAGTATTCCAAAGTTTTTTCCATCTCTGCCACCTTGAGTAATGATTACCGGCTCTCCGGATTTAGAGTAAAATAGGTTTTCACCTTCTTTAACGTCCAAAAGCAAATCATGTGAATGCCCTCCTAAGATTACATCTATTCCTTGAGTTTGATTTGCTATAATTTTATCAAGAGTATAGCCCAGATGTGATAGCAGAATTATTTTGTTTATCCCTTGCTCCTGAAATTTGTTCACTTCTGTTTGTATATCAGTGACAGTTTCTTTTACTTTATCGACAGTAATTTCTTTCTGAAGAGAGCCTTCTTTTGATCGTTTGTATAAATCAATCGGGGAAGTTCCTATTATTCCATATGTATGTCCGTTTTTAATTTCAATTGTACTTGGTAATGTTTTTCTGTACCAGGCGCTTCGAGGATTTATTTTTACATTGCTGGCAAGAAGATTATATTTAACTTCCGGTAAAATAGATTTAACGTTAGATTGCATATCATATTCATGATTCCCTATAGCAGAAGAAGTTATGCCTATAGTATTTTGGAACATAACTGCAAGCTGGTTTGTTTTAAAATCCTCTCCTATCATAATGTCGCCGGAGGATAATTTTAGGGTATCAACATCTTTTTTGTTTTTATTGTTCGAATCAAAAGCATTGGATGCTGTAACTGTACGTTCCATGTTTATTGATTTGCCATGGTAATCGTTAATATAAAAAATGCTTGTTTTTATGTTATTTGGTTGATTAACCGGATTTATCATCTCTGATGTGTCCCTTTAGCATGAAAACATATCAAGATAATTTTTGCTAATATTGTAAACTTTTTTTTACAATTTGAAATACATAATATCCATTATTAAAATCTCATTATTTGAATTTTCCAATATTTTGCTAATTCATCATATATTTCGTTAATTCTATCTATTACTTCAATCAATACAATTCCATAGTTGAGACATTTGTATTCTCCCATATCATGTAAACCGATTCGTGTTTTTATATAGCACCCGTATTTTGTTAGTATTTCTTGTAATTGTTGAGATTCTGCCGCGCGGTTGTTTACAGATATTCCTATAATTGCAGTCATTTGTTCCTCCTGTGCTTGCGTATAACATTAGGATAAGGAGTTTTTTGCCAAAAAATAATACCCTGTAAGGGTATTATTTATGATAAATAAATTTGTGATAACTGTTTTATTCAATATCTAAGTTATCTGTGGCTTGAAGCTGTTTTTTTCGAATGTTGTGCATTACAGCATCTACTAATAACTCATAAGATTTCATACTTTCAATATTTGGAAATTCTTCTTTGAGTTGAGTTCTGACCATTGCTTCCAGCTCTTGTTCGTCAGAAAGTGTTTTTAGATTTTCCACACCGCTTATTGCTTCTAGATAATCTGTGGTGCTCTTATCTAATTTATTTTTATTTGAAAACGTAAGCCAGCGCAATCTAGGGCTAACATTTTCTTTTAATTTTTGTACTAATTTTAAATTTTTTATTCGGTCAAACATGCGCTACCTCTAAGTTTTTTACCTTCTTGTACAATTTTAAAGTATTCTAAAAAAAATAATTGACTTTTTCTGTTTTTTTATTTACAAAATTTAACAAATTCTGGATGTCCAATTATAGCTTGCTAAAATCTGTAATATGTTCATATTTTTTCTTTAATAAAGTTAACAATGCAATTCTATTATTTTTAACATTTTCATCTTTATCCATAACAAGAACGTCTTCGAAAAATTTTGTAATTTCAGGATTTAAATTTTCAAGTTCTGTTAAATATGTTTTGTAGTCAACATTTTCGTTAATTTCAACAATTTTATTATACAGTGTTTTTTCAACAGGTTCAACAAAATATTTTTCGTTGACTGAATTTGAATCTGTATCTTTTAAAATGCGGATAACTCTGTTTGCATTTTCAAGTAACTGTTGAGATTGTAAATCTTTAACTGTTTCAACTCTTTCGACATAATCAGCAATATCAATGAGTGGATTTTTCATTGAGCAGGCTTCCAAAATGTTTTTGTTATATTTTTCAGCCAATAAAATAATCATTCTTTGAATAAAGAATTCATTTACTTCTGCAGCACAATCTTTTTGAACGGGCAGCAGTTTCAGAGATTCTTTAATATATTTGTCTACATTGATTTTTAGATTGCTATCTAGAATTGTTTTTATAACACCAAGAGCAGCACGTCTTACACCTAGCGGGTCAGAAGAACCTGTTGGTTTTTTGCCGGCTGCAAATACTGCACAAACTGTATCTATTTTGTCTGCAATACCAACAATTTGTCCTTCAATTCCTTTTGCAGTTTCAGATTCTGCATTTAGCGGGAAGTAATGTTCTTTTATCCCTTGAACAACTTTATTGTTTTCTCCGGATACTCTGGCGTAGTCTGCACCAATAAAGCCTTGAAGTTCTGTAAATTCGAATACCAGATTTGTTGTCAAATCAGCTTTGCATAATTGTGCAGTTCTTTCTATATCTTTTGAATCTATATTCAAATCTGCTGCAATAGCTCTAGACAGGGTGATAAGTCTTTGGGTTTTATCAAACATTGTTCCCATTCCTTTTTGGAATGTAACCCCTTTTAGACTTTCAACGTAATCAATTAAAGGTTTTTTAGTATCTTCTTTAAAGAAGAATACAGCATCATCAAGTCTAGCTTTGATTACTCTAACGTTACCAGCTTGAATATTTTTAAATTCATTACCGATATAGTTTGTCATTGTTATGAATTTATTAATCAATTTACGGTCTTTGTGCAGTGCAAAATATCTTTGATGAACAGCCATAACTGTAACTGTTACTTCTTCCGGAATATCAAGATAAACTGGATCAAATTCACAAACTGCAGGAACCGGATATTCAGTAATAAATGTTACTTCTTCAAGCAAGTCCTCAGTGTAGTATGGTTCCGCTCCCAGTTTTGCAGCTTCTTCTTTTGCTTTTTCTATAATAAGTTGTTTTCTTTCTTCCTGGTCAACGATTACACAGGCATTACGCAT
Organism: uncultured bacterium; assembly: GCA_958366705.1. Lineage (GTDB taxonomy): Bacteria > Cyanobacteriota > Vampirovibrionia > Gastranaerophilales > Gastranaerophilaceae > Zag111. Next base: position 10,543 of record CATXCB010000020.1, on the reverse strand, counting down.
AGTTTCCACATAATCTTTCGGATCACCGATGATAACTTTTTGCTGAGCAAAACGATGACCTTTAGTGTATATAGAAGATTCTTTATCTATAATTTTTATTTTTACTTCATCTTTATCTAGAACTGAAACAATCCATTTTATCGGGCGTGAAAATTTTTCATCATTATAGCCCCATCTCATAAAGTGAGAACCCTGTAGTTTTAAAAATATCGCAGGAACATTTTCTTGCAAAAGTTCTGATATAGGTTTTCCTTTAACAATAATTTTTGCGTGAACATAATTATTTTCTATGTATAAATCATCTTTTGTAAGATTGTTTTTTCTGGCAAAACCTTCTCCTGCTTTTGTAAGGTTTCCGGCTTCATCAAATGCAACATGTTTAATAGGACCTTTAACAATTTTTTCTTCGTCAGCTGTTTTGTTTTCCAGTCCATCAACAATAACTGCGAGTCTACGCGGTGTTGCATAAACTTTAATATCTGAAAATTTAACTTTATTATCATTTAAAAAATTCGAAAATCCGTTATTAAGCTGTTCAATAGCTTGCGGGATAAATTTATAAGGTAATTCTTCTGTTCCAACTTCTAATAAATATGTACTCATCTTATGTCCTTTTATTTGTATATAGCTTTACGAAAATTATATTAAAAGCATAGAAATATGTAAAGTAAACCTTTAAGGATTATAAAATATATTATGTAAAAAATTTTTCAGTTTTAAATATTTATATATTGGGTATTGTGCATACCCAAACCCGCACTTACGATTCTTTTTCTTTGTTGCGAAGCAAAGAAAAAGAATGTAAGCCAAGAAAAAGAAACTCGCGACCAAATAGCGGCACTAAGCTCAATCTGAAGCGGCTAAACTCGCATTCGCTCAAACAATAGCCGCTTTTGTTATCATTTTGCTAAGTGCCGCTTACCGTTAGAATTTTACATAATATATTTTATAGAATTCAGGTAATGTTATATTACTGGCGGGTGAAAACCCAGAATCCTTTGCTGTTTGTCGTAGTTATTATCTTTTTATTTTCTGTTTCTTTTTTTGAAGAAACCAAAACCTCTTTTTTTTTTTGATTATTATCTTGTTGTGCAATAAAGTGTTTTTCCTGTTTTACATTTGGATTAAATGCACTAGCCATAAGTGTTGAGGTGTAAACTGCTGTTGTGTGGGCATAATCAAATAATATTATTCCATTGACATTCATTTTTCGAGTTTCAAAGATTTGTCTGATTAAGTCTTCTGAAGCTCCGCCCATAAATGTTACAAATAATCCTGCAAATAAGTCTGTATTTGGAGATTTTATATTTTGAACATCGTTCATCATTGAAGCCAGCATTTTTGAATCATAAGTCAAAAATAATGGTGTAAATCCGTCAATATAGTTTTTCGAAGACCAGGTTCTCCAATCTTGTTGTTTTTTAGATAAGGCTGAAGCCAAATCTGGGAAAATTACAGCACTTATATAAACACCTTTTTCTTTCCCTAATTTACCAATTTTTTTTACAAAATTTGTAACATTGTTTCTTCTGTACTGATTCCAATCGTACCAGAGGACATCAGATGTTGTCAGTTCAATGGGATCTGTTCCATATAGAAGTTTAAAATCATTTCTGGCATATTGTGTAAAACCCCACGCGTCCATATCTCTGGTTGAAGATGCATTTGGGTACCTTATGTAATCAAGATTGATTCCATCCGGATTATATGAATCAATAATTTCTACAATTAGTTCTTCTAAAAAGTTTTGAACTTCAGGGTTTGCTGGGTCTAAAAAATATCCGTTATGTTCAGATACTGATTTTGTAGCATTGTTTTCATTTGCGAATTTTTTTGTTTTATTTCCCCAGTCTGGTCTTACGGCTAATATACTAGACGGATTGTACTGAGGCTGCTGATTCCCGACATAGAATGATTGAAACCATATATGTACCTTGATATCACGTTTGTGAGCTTCTTTTATCCAAACATCCAATGGATCAAAGTTTTCAAACTTTTCATTTTGTATATTAAATCCGTATTTGTTCATGACTTTGCTGGGAAAAATTGTTTTTCCGTGAAAATATGTTTCCAGGAATACATTATTAAATCCGTTAGCTTTTAGGTTGTCAAGAGTAAATATAATTTGTTCAGGAGTTGTTTCTGTAGGACGCAGCCAAACTCCTTTTGTTTCATTTGGAATGTACGGTAAAGAAGTTTTTATTGCCATATTAGCTTCGTCAATAGCTTCTTGAGTATACTGTTTTAAAACAGTGCTGTTATGACTTTCGCTATCCGCAATTTTTAAATAATTTTCAGCAACTTGAATATGTTTATTCGGGAGATTGTAATTATAATTATTCATTGAGTTTTTATAATAATCAATTATAGATTTTGCCTCATTGATTTTTATTTTAGCTTCGTATGTATAGCTGTCAGATGTAGTATATGTAGTAATTGTTTTGTTAAAGATATCAACATATACTTTTGAACCGACAGTTATATTTTTGGTAATCCAATTTTTAGCTTTTCCGTGACCGCTTATCACAAGTCCGTTTTTAGGAATTGTCGAATCAGCTCCGCTTAATGCAGAAACTGTGTTACCTTCAACAATTGCTTCTGTGCCAAATTCATTTGTTCCTGTGTGAATACCAAAGTTGGGTGTGTAGATGACAAGTTTATCCATTCCTCTCCCGCCGGGTAAGAATGTCGAAGCCAGCGCCGGATCTATTACATCAATATTAGCTGTAGATTGTTTAAATATTACTTCTGATGATGTTAAAGATAGAGGTTGAAACGCATTAATCTCTTGTGTTTCGTTCGCAAAAACAGGAGAACATGCAAAACATAGTGTTAAAAGAATTATAAAAATATGTTTGATGTTCATTTTACTTCCTTTTTTTATTGTAATAGCCTGTGTTTTTGTATCTAATTGATTCTATCTGTCTTATTTTATCAGGAATTTCTAAATTGTCTGGTTTTACAAGATAGGCTCTTTTGTAGTAATGATTTGCCTTTAACAAATCTCCTAATTTTTCGTACATGATACCCATTTTTAATAATATATCAAAATTTTCTTGTAGTCCATTTTTTAATGCTATATTATAAAAATAAAGGGCTCTGGTATATTCTCTGCGAGTAAAATAATAATCTCCAAAATAATAATTGGTAAGAGTGTTATTTTTATCAATTTTCAGTGCTTGAAAAAAATATGCTTTAGCGTAGCTATTTTCATTTTCCATATCATATACTCTTGCCATTTGTACGATTGGATAAATGTTGTCATACTCTAGTTGTGTTAATATAAAATACTCTCCGCTGGCTTTTTTAAGATAATCTTTTTTTATTTCCTTATTTTGTTCTTCAAGCGCTTTATTAAAATAGTAATCTGCGCGTTTTAGTGTAGATTCTTTATCTATTTTTGAATAATCAATAAATTTGTTATTGTATTCAATTTCTCCGAATTCTGCTGCAATAATTGCATTAGAATTATAAGTGCCTCCAAAAATTATGAAAGCACTTATAATTAGTATAAAACTTTTACAGGTCAGTATATGACGGTGTAGTATCTGTGTCATGATGGTAGAAAGAATAATCTTCAGCTGCAGGATCTGTGTAAACATATAATTTTCTCCAGAATCTTACAAATTTATTTTGTTTTCTGTATGCTGCTTCATCTTTTGTATAATATTCTTCTCCGGCAGCTCTTGCTTTACTCACATTTACCATATCTGCAGTTTGTTCAGAAAATCCCTGATTTTTTAAATAGTTTATAGTCGTTGTTTCATCAACTGAAACTGCGGCATTTGATTGCAGTTGTACTATTGCTGCTAATATTGCAATTAGTAATAATTTCGTTTTCATAGTCACCTCTCTTTGTAACATTATATTCTGCATTTTATGATGTTGCAATAATATTATAAATTGTTTACAAAAATATTTCCTGTATTATTTGTATGAATTAATTATTACTTCTTCAAGTTTGTCTAAAAGTTTATCTTCCGGTACTCTTGCAATAATTTCGCCTTTTTTAAAGACGTAACCTTCTTTTATGCCGCCGGCAATTCCAAAGTCTGCATGTTTTGCTTCTCCCGGCCCGTTCACAGCGCAGCCCATTGTTGCGATAGTTATATTTTTATCAAGATTTTTAAATCTGTCTTCGACTTTTTTTGCCAGAGATATTAAATCTATCTGAGTTCTGCCGCAGGTTGGACAAGATATAAAGTTTACTCCGCGTTGTCTTAGGTTTAAGCTTTTTAAAATTTCATATCCGGCGTAGACTTCTTCAACAGGATTTTCTGTTAGTGAAACTCTGATTGTATCTCCGATGCCTTCTGATAAAAGAGTGCCAATACCTACAGCAGATTTTATTAGTCCGCCCTTTAGTGTTCCGGCTTCAGTTACCCCCAAATGCAGCGGATAATCAACTTTTTCTGCCATTAATCGGTATGCTTCTATTGTTGTTATAACATCAGAAGATTTTAAAGAAACTTTTATTAAGTCAAAATCTAAATCTTCTAGTATTTGTATGTGTTTCATTGCGCTTTCGACCATTTTTTCAGAAAGCGGAACATCTTTTTCTTGTAATTCTTTTTCTAAAGATCCTGCGTTTACACCGATTCTGATTGGAATTTGTTGTTGTTTAGCCAGAGATACAACTTTTTCTATGTTTTCTCTTTTTCCTATATTGCCAGGATTGAGTCGTAGTGCTGCTATTCCATTATTGATACATTGAATTGCAAGTCTGTAGTCAAAGTGAATATCTGCAATTAAAGGTACCGGTGAGATTTTTACAAGGTCTTTAATTGCTTCTGCCGCGTCTTTATTTAGGACAGCAAGTCTGATTAGTTCGCATCCGGCATCTGCAAGTTCTTGAATCTGACGGGTTGTTTGTTCAATGTTTCTGGTATCAGTATTGCACATTGATTGAACACTAATCGGATTATTATTACCGATTTTTACATTTCCTATTGAAATTTCTTTTGATTTTCTTCTTTTTATCATAAAATAATTGTAGCACAATTATAAAAAATGAGAGGGTAAAATTTATGAGAATTGCTGTATTATCAGATTTGCATGCTAACGCGCAGGCGCTTGAGGCTGTAATGAATGATGTTGTAAATCAACAATGCGAGCATGTTTTTTGTCTGGGAGATTTGGCTCTGGCAGGTCCTCAGCCAAAAGAAGTCACAGATTATGTAATGGCTCAAAATACCTGGACTGTTATTCAGGGTAATACAGATAAAATGATTGCTCAATATGGTCCGGAGGTTGTTGAATTTCTGGAAGCTCAGTATCCTGTTATGGCAAATGCAATTGCAGATGATGTTTTAGCTCTTGATGATTCTCACAGAGCTTATTTGGAAGGTTTACCGCCGCAATTAAGTCTTGATGTAGAGGGATGCAGTGTTCTTCTGGTACATGGTTCTCCAAGAGCTAATAATGAAGATATATTGCCGGGTATGCCTTTAGAAATTGTTGAAGAAATAATTGAGGGAACTACTGAAAAATTAATTTTATGCGGGCATACGCATGTCCCTTGCGGTTATCAGACAAATACAGGGCAGACTGTTGTGAATGTCGGCAGTGTTGGTCGTCCAATGACTGAAAAGCCGAAAGCGTGTTATGCAATTGTCGATTTTTCTCAAGGTTCATTTGAGGTAAGACACAGATTTGTAGATTATGATAACGTTCTGGCTGCGCAGTTGATGTCACAAAGAGGTTTTATAGGTGCTGACAGGCTTGCTGATTTGTTGTTAACTCCAATTGAAAGACATATATAAGCTGTATTTTCTGTTTTGTTGTTTCTTTTATGCTAAACTGTAGCTATGAAAGATTTAACATCAGGATTGGATGATTTACTTATAAAATATCGAGAATGTTTTCTGAAAGCTGCTCTGGAGGTTAAAGCCAGAATAGAAGCGTTGAAGCCTGAAAATGTCGAGGGTGAAATTCTTGATATTTTTACTGTAAATACCTCCGGCTATATGTGGCAGGATTCTGTTTTGCAAATGTTTGAGTCTGAGTTTGCTAAAGATATTTTGGAAAAAATCGACAAAATTAAACATAACAGGAATAATTCTCATTGTGTTTGCTGCGGCACTTGCTGCAAACTGGCTTGTAGTGAATTTTCTCCCGATGAATTAGCTAAAAAAGCTAAAAATGGGGATAATTATGCCTCCCAGTTTATTCAGACTTTTGTTCCGTATGAAACATTAGAAATTCCCAGAAAAATTTTTCCGGAATATCTCAAGTTGTTGGAAGATAAACAAGAAAGCGGTTATTATTTTTATCACTGTCCTAAAGTTACAGAGGATAACAGATGCCCTGATTATGATAACAGACCTCAAATTTGCAGAGATTTTCCGGATAATCCGTTGGGATTTTTGCCTTTTAGCTGCGGATACAATGACTGGAAATTAAAATCTGAGCAGGATGCTTTGACTGCAAATGCGATGATAGATATTATTGAATTTTATAAAAATAAAATAAAGGAATTACGAAAATAATGAAAATTTTATCTGGACTTAATTTAAAAGAGATTGAACAAATTACTGACGAGCTCGGGGCAACAAAATTTAGAGCCCGACAAATTCACAATTGGATATATTTGAAATCGGTAAAAGATATTGATGAGATGACCGATTTGTCTATAAAATTCAGGGATGAATTAAAAAAAGTTGCGGTTATTTCTGATATTAAAATAAAAGTAAAACAGGTTAGTTCAGACGGTACTATAAAATATTTGTTAGAATTTCCGGACGGAGAATGTGTTGAAACCGTTCTTATGCGTTTTGATAATCGGGCGAATCTGACTGCGTGCGTAAGTTCTCAGGTTGGCTGTGCTGTAAATTGCAGTTTTTGTGCAACTGGTAAACGTGGGTTTATCAGAAATCTAACATATAAAGAAATTATTGAGCAGGTTTTGACAATTCAGCGCGATACAGGATTAAAAGTTACCAATGTCGTATTTATGGGGCAGGGTGAACCGTTGTTAAATCTGGAAAATGTATTAAAAGCAATGGAAATTTTTAATGAAAATTTTCAAATTGGAGCCAGACGTTTAACTGTTTCTACTTCAGGAATTATTCCACAAATTAAAAAACTTGCAGATTTGGATATGCAGTCTACTCTTGCTTTATCGTTGCATGCTTCTAATCATCAAACTCGTGCTATGCTCATGCCTATAGAAAATAAATACAATATGGAGGAATTGCACAAAGCTCTAAAATACTATGTTGAAAAGACTGGAAGAAGAATAACTATCGAGTATTTGCTTATAAAGGATTTGAATGATACTGTTGAGTCTGCAAAGCAACTTGCCGCTTACTTGAAAGATATAAAATGTAATATCAATTTAATTCCTTATAATCCGACGGAAAAAAATGATTACAAACGTCCAAGTAATAATTCAATAATGAAATTTAAATACTTGATGGAGCATTCAGGTAAGAAAGTTACTGTTCGTCTGGAACGCGGAGCTGATATTGATGCTGCTTGCGGACAGTTAAGAGGAAAAGTTGATTAGTTTTTAAAAGTTGCAAAATTTATAAAAATCCATTATACTAAAAGTGTTGCATAATAACAAAAAAGGAGTGGAAAACATGTTAAAAATCAGTAATATCAAGAAAATCGGGGGGGGGTAACCTCTTAAAGTTTTGCTCCGACAGCGTTCTAAGGTCTTTAGAAATATTTGTTTTAAGTTGTTTTCCAAATTCAACCTCGATATGTCACCCAGAACCGATATGTCATGCTGAACTTGTTTCAGCATCTAAAATAAATAGTCATACCAAAAGATTCTTCGCATTCGCTCAGAATGACGGAGATAATCAAACATATCGTCATACTGAGGCTTTAGCCGAAGTATCATATAAACAGAATAGTAATAAAAGATTCTTCGGTCGCCTGCTCCCTCAGAATGACAACATCTCAGCACTCGCATTAAACGGGACTCCACTACGTTCTCGCCCTCTGCTCGTGCAGGCTCAGAATGACCATATTCGCCCAAAAGCCGCATTTACCCTTGCCGAAGTTCTAATAACTCTTGGCATAATTGGTATTGTTGCGGCTATGACAATACCTAATCTTGTTGCAAAGTATAAGCAGCGAATGTTTGTATACCAATGGCGTAAAACTTATTCAGAGCTGGCAAATGCGCTAAAACTTATGCAAGAGAATGATGATGTTATATCTTTGAAAAATCTTCAAGGAGACACTGAATATGAGTATGCTTCTGTTTTGGGAAAATATCTAAAAACGGGAGCTATTTGTAAAGAAAATAGATTTGTGATTGATGGTTGTTCTCCAGAAAAATATCCAATCTATGCTTTATCTGGTAAAAAATATTGGACTGGAAATTTTGGAGAACTTGGTGGAGGCTCCACTTGTATGACTTTATTGAATGGTTCTATAGTATGCTTTGATTCTTTTATTGTTTACGTTGATGTGAATGGTTTTAGCAAACCAAATACTATTGGTAAAGATATTTATTCAGCCTTAATACGATTTGAAACTTATGAAATCAGACCTGCAATTGGTCGGCGTACTGATTGGGGTGCTGCCGATGGAAAGTTTATTACTAATGATTTGGGTGATGGAACTTGTAAACCTACAAATAATGATTTTGGTTGGGGGTGTTCTTCGTATTACATGCATAACTTACCATAGAAATGTAAGTTATTGAACTTTTAATATCGGAATTTTAAATTCAAATGTAGTTTGCGATTTGGCAGATTTTATTAATTCTAGAGTTGCACCTTGTGATTCAAGATATTGTTTGCATATTGCGAGTCCGAGGCCGCAACCGTTTTTTTTTGTTGTATACCCTTGATTGAATATATACTTTTGTTTGTCTTTAGGAATTGGTTTTCCATCATTAGAAATTTTTAATATTGCGGTATTATTTTTTACTTCGGCTAGTATTTCAATATTCCCTTTTATTTCAATAGATTCTATTCCGTTTTTTATAATATTTACAATGCAGGCTAATAGTCTGTTTTCGTCAATATAAATGTTTGATGTGTTTTTGACAAAGACTTCAAATTGTATATCTTTGTCCGTGATGTAAGCTTTTGCTAAATTTGCACCATTTTCTACTATCGATTTAAAGTCAATAATCTGTGGAGCTGTTGTGTTTAGTGATTTTAAATCAAGAATGTTTGCATTTATTATCTGTACAGATTTTTGGATACATTCCAGAGCATTTTCAATAGATGGGTTTTTTATACCATCCTTTTCTAAATTCTTTTTTATTATTTGCGAATACATGTCACAAATCGATAGATGATTTCTTATTTCGTGTGATACACACCTGATTTGTAAATTCAGTTCTTTTTCAGTTAGTAGTTCTGTCATATTTGTCCTCTTTTGTTAAAAATAAAGGGCTCTGATGTTAGCAGAACCCTTTTATAATTATGTGTGTCAGATTTTTTATACTGTAGTCATTGCAGATGTCTTATTGCTTGCTTTAAAGCCGTGGCTCAATGCGTATAAAACTGCGTTTGTTCTGTCATTAACTTGAAGTTTTTGGAAAATATTATTAACGTGGGTTTTAACTGTAGTTTCGGATATAATTAGTTTTCCTGCAATGCTCTTGTAGTTAATTCCTTCGGTTAAAAGTTCAAGAACTTCATTTTCTCGCATAGTTAGACTTGCAAGTAGATTTTCTCCTTCTGCTGCTTTTGCTTCTTCTTTGGCAGTTGTTTGGAAATATTCGAAAAATCTTGTAGATAGAACTGACGGAAGATATATTTTTCCTGCTGCAACTTCTTCTATTGCATCAATTAATTTTACTGAAGCCATAGTTTTTAGAACGTAGCCTTTTGCACCAAGTTTCATAGCTCTGTAGATTAAATCTGAATCATCGTATCCGCTTAATGCAATAATTTTTGTTGAGAGATTTAGTTTGTTAACTGTTTGAATTGTTTGCAATCCGTCTTTTTCCGGCATATTGATATCCATCAATACAATATCAGGGTTATATTTTTTTATTAAATTGATTCCAAGATTGGCGCTGGTTGTTGTTCCTACAACTTCATAGCTGCTTTCAAGATTGATTAGTTCTTTGATTCCTCTCAAGTGGTTGGCATTGTCATCAATTAATAAAACTCTCAATTTTTTGTTAAAATCTCTCATTATATTTCCCCCGTGTTGTTGTTTGTTCTCTACACTTTATATACTAATCTTTTTGTAGGGTTTTTGAATCCATGCACTGATTGATAAATTAGTTTTGCAAGATTGAAGGTTGTATCTAAATCTTTTGATTTAGAAAATCTATCAATCATGCTCTAAATCATGCTTTGACCGCATGGTTGATTAATTTTTTTGTCAAGAACTTTATTAAGTTAAATGTTGTATATTTCAAAATGTTATTCAATTAAAAAAACTAGTGCGGTTGAATGATGTTAACTATAAAATTTTTTAACATTTAAAGCTGAATATGAGTTAATTTGCAAGTTTTGTATTTTATTCAGGAAGATGTGCTATGATTTTTGTAAGTATAATTTATTCTTGCAAAATTTATAAAAATCCATTATACTAAAAGTGTTGCATAATAACAAAAAAG
>CATXCB010000019.1 GCA_958366705.1 uncultured bacterium | reverse complement strand
AACATCTGCGATACTAAAAAATAAATTATTTTTCCTTATTATATGTATTATTGTTTATTTTTTTATAACTTTTATTATCTTTTTGGTTGACTAGTCAACCAAGATATAGTATAATGTTAGTGTAAAAAATAAATAGCCCAAGTGGCTTTAAAAAAGGAGAAAAAAATGACGGATTCACAAAAAAATTTTTTCGGAGAAAATAATTTGGAAACAAGTAACAAACGTTTCCAAATTAAAAATCATGTAATTAATAATGACAATATTTTATTAATTACAAATAATATACAATATTTCCAAAATAAAGGATGTTATGTTCTTTGGATAGGAAATGAAAAAATTGTATATTTAAAAGAATGGCAAGTAATGCCAGTATACAATTTTGAAACAATTGGTTATGCTTATATCGTAAAGCTTAATAGAAATTATTTCAAAAGTTATAATTGTTTCAAAAGCGATCGATTCTTTTTTGAAAAAGAAGAAACTTTTGATACATTACTTGATGTCGCTAAACAACAAACAGGAAACAACCTGTGGTTTAAAAAAAGTTATTGTTAAAAGGAGACTATGTAATGAGAGAAAAAAATCGAGTTCTATATCTTGTAAATGAAATGTTACAAGACATTTCTTCTTTTATCCCACTAGATTCAAAAGTGGTCATAATTTATAATAATAAAAAAGAAATTGAGGATTATGACTACCCAGAATTTGATGGGAAAGATATTGATGGAGAATGCCATACTCCATATATCTTAAATGAATATGAAGAAGGAGAAGAAACAACTTTAAAAAAAGCTTTCTTTTACTTTCTTTCATTTTTAAATCCTAATTTAGCACACGATTCTATTGTTTTATTAGGAATAAGACTTGCTAATGGGTTTACACAAGTAGAAATGGCTAAACAATTGGGTATTTCTAAACAAGCCTATGGCAAAATGGAAAACAGTGAATCTAAAGTGTCTAAAAATGTTAGAGAAAAAGCTTGTTTAATAAAAAATAATTTGTTAGATAATTTAAATTTTGAATTATCAGACTTTGGCATTTAAAAAAGGCGAGTAGAAAACTACTCGCTTTTTATTTTACCCAAAACAAACATTTTATTAAAAAAAATATTTAATATTTTCTGCTTTTCCAAAAATGCTTGCTTTTTGTGAACAGAAATAATTTTTTTTCCTTCTGAAAACCCATTGTAAACATTCAATGTAACTACAAAAATTCTCCAAACTAATTCGTAGATGACAATCCATCCACTTCTTACGATATCTGGTCTAATTGCTGATAAGCATAATGTTAAAATCAAAGATACAATAATTTTTATCAAAGCATCTTTTGATATAACTTTTCTTTCTTCAATTGCTCCAATTTTTTTTCCATAATAATATTCTGTTTCCGCAACAAAAGAATGAAGATCGATTTGTTGAGTTTTAATTTTAATTGATGTAATATCAAAATCATTATTTGGCTGTTCAATTTTTTTTCCTATATTTTCTGCTTCATAAAAATTTAGCCATTCAATGCACTTAATTTTATTTTCTGTAAGTTTTTCTCTTTTTATAACATCTTTTTCTTTATAAAGTCGCTTATTTATTTTTTCGACATAAGCTTCACAACGATATTTTAAATTTTCTATGTTCAAAGTTTCATTTAAATCATTTGTTAAAAAAGTTTTATCAATTGTTCTAAATTGCTCATTTACTTCATTTACTAAAGTAATTACATCATTATTTTTGTTTTCTTGTATTTTGCCGATTTTTATCATAGAAAAATAAGCAACCATAACAGTTGTTTGTGTAATTATTATATTGATCCAAAATGTAGGATTTGAAATTTTTTCTTCTGTAAAATTTATTGTCAAAATAGAAAAAATAAAAATAATAAGAAAATCTGCAAATATAATTAATCCATGAATAAGATAAGTTAATTTCTCTTTTTTCATTATTCCATCTCTTTTCTTTCTTTTACAAGTTCTTGTTTTCTTGTTTCAACATCTACTTCTTTTTTAGCAATTTTATTTATTTCTAAATCATATAAATATTTCTTATTAATGGCAGAATCTATCACTTGTAAAATTAATCCTATTACAAGACTAAAAATAATTAACCAAATACTTTTTGCAATATTAATAGTAGGTAATTTATTTATTAAATCTTGTATCAATTGAACAAATGAAGCTAATATTGTGACAGGAATTAAAGATGCTAATCCTCCTAAAAAAGTTTTAAAAGCACCTGGTTTTATATCTAAAATTTTCTTTTTAAAATGTTTTGCCAAAAAAGTTAAATAAATAATTCCAACTATACACCAAGAAAGTGATAAAACTTGTTTACTTTCAACTTCGATTTTTTTTAAAACAAATAAATTTTCAAAAATTAAAATTGTAGGAAAAATATATAAAAAAATAAATCCGATAAAATACAAAATTCTTTTTTTGCAATAATATTTAAAATTATTTAATTCGCTTAATTTCTCTTTTTTCATTGTCTTTTTCCTCTTTTACAGCGTTTGAAATTGGTATTTGCCCATCTTTTTTATTTTCATCTTCTGTGATAGAGCCATCAATAATATTATTTGCTGCATCTTCAACAATTTTTAATGTTTCTTCGACAAGTTTTTTTGCTGATGCATTTAAATTTGAATTGTTAAAAGCAATTGTCATTGCTTCACTTTGTTTTTTTAAAATGTCAGTAATTTTCTCAATTGTTTTTTCTGCTTCAATATATTTTGTGGATAAATTGTTTACTATTACTTCTGCATTTGTAGCATATTTTTGATATTCGTCTTTTACAATTTGCAATAATGTTTGTTTATTTTGAATTTTTTTATTTAATTTTTTATTAGTAATTTTTGAAACTATTCCTTGAACAGGGATATATAATGCTCCTATTAAAGAAATGACATATGCGACTTTCTCGCTAGTTATAAATTCGATTATTGTTTCTAAAATTTGTGACATTTTGACCTCCTACATAAATTTAGAATCATCAATAAATACTGCTAATTTAATTACTGCTTGTTTTAATGTATTTAATTGTTCTTCTAATTCTTTATTTTTTTTATATAAATCTTCTATTACTTCTTCTAATTTTTGATTTTTATATTTTATTTTTTCAAGTTTTTCAAATTCTATTTTCTTGTTATCTTTGAGAACTAACAAACTTCCTTCAGAACATTTATTTTTTGATTTTATTAAATCATCTTTTATTGTGTCAAGTATTCTTTTTTCATAATTCATTTTTTTCTCCTTAAAAAAACCTAGGTTAATTCCTAGGTTAGTTATTCTACTTTCCAAACGATATCTACAATTTCATTTCTACAATCCCATATGTCATATAATACTCCATCAATTCCACAAGTCAAATGTCCTTGAACTCGTATTATAAAAGTTCCTTTAGGATTAAGATTTAAAAATTCTTCTATCGTCATGCCTTGATAACTTTCGTATCTTTCTAATTCATAAACATTATCAAGTAAATGTTTATAGCAACATACACACAATTCTTCACAATCAAATAAATCTCCAATCAATTCTAATTTGTGTTGAATCGTATAATAATCTTCATCTAATCCAAGCGATATTGCTCTACAGACACAATCTTCTTCTTTGCGACCAAGTGGTTGCAAATTTAAGAACTTATACTTCATCTAGTCCTTTTCCTAAGACTACATAGTTCAAATATGCATATACTTTTTCACTTGGATTCAATTCTATATCATCATCTTCTAAAAATTGCTTTGCTAAAGTTAGATAAACGTGTGGATCATTACCAATAGTTTTATAGCGAGTCACCATAGCAAGATATACTGCATAAAATTCTTCTTCAGAATATTCTTCAAAGTTCACTCCCATTTGTTTGGCTTTGTTTAATACTTCTTGTTTAGATAGTTGAAATCTATCTTTATTTTTCATTTTTTTAATCCATTCTTCAAGCTCTTTCTTGTATTCTTGCTTTGGATCTTCTGAAGCATAATCATTATACCCTTGACCATAATTTTCATAGCGATAATCATTGCGACCATCACTGCCATAGTAATCTTCTCTATCTCTATATGTCATTTCCCCAAAAATTTCATATTCCATAGGTCGACGATATTCTCTAGGTCGTTCAAAACCATAATGACCATCGCTTGCTCTATCGTTGGCATCATATCTGCTATCGTATCGAGAATCATATTCTGAACGATAGTCTCTACTATCCATTGCTCTATCTCGCCCCCGCCTTGATGACGTTACATAGCCACCCCTTGAGCCATATGGATTTCTTCCATCCATACCACTTGCACGATCTCGTCCACGTCCTCTACGACCACGACGACCATCCATTTCTTGCTTTAAGAATCTATTTCTTTCCATAGTCAATACCCCCTATAGCACTTTTTCAACATTAACAACTAAATTGCTAATTGTTGCACCTACTCCTGTATTTACTACAGTGATAGTTTTTGCTAAAGTCGTTTCGCATCCTAAAATGCAAGTATTGTCTACTAAAAAGTAATAATCAAGTGTTAAATTTCTTAATTCAGTGGTTGCTGTAGTGATGGACTCAGTTGCTAAAGCACCAGGTATTAAAAATCCATTTTCTACTAATTGTAACGTTACATCTCCAGCTGCTGTTCCTGCAACATTAGCTGTTAATGTAAGATGATAAATCCCTTTTTGATTTAAAGCTATACTATTGCCATCAAAAGTAAACGTAGTTACTCCGCAATTCTTTTTGCAGTATTTGCGGTAAACTGCCCCCAAATTTACAATACCATTTGTCAAGACTGTTTGACTAGCGGTATTTTTTGCCCCCAATAATAACATTTTTTATATACTCCTTTCAAATAATAAAGAGCATAGAATCAACTATGCTCTTAATGAGGATAATTAATCCTTTTCTCTCAACTATTGAATTGTGGATGCACAGCAATTACCTTGATTGTATGATACACCTAATGGATTACCATAGCAACAATTAGGATTTGGCACAACATATGCAGGAACTGGACAATCTTTGCCAAGTCTACGTATTAATTCAGCCGTTTGTGCTTCTTGATTAGCTGCAATATAAGCATTTTGTGCTTGTTGTGATGCAGCGAATTGTAATGCGTTAACTTGTTGAGTTAATGCTGCAATACGTTCATTCTTAGCTTCAATTTTGTTAGCAACTAACTCTTCATGAATTGCACGATAATTTGCATTTTGATTTTCAATTAAATCGCGCGTATTCATATTCATTGTGTTTTGTAAAGCACAAGTTGATTGAGCTAAATTGTAATTTACACCATCAATTGCACGCTGAGTTTGGCAACAACAATCTTGCAATCTATAACCTAAATCAGTAATTGCGGAACGTGTTTCATAACCATTTTGCATAATTGCTGTATTAACACCACTAAAGCCTTGACATAATGTTTGTTGAATGCCAGCTTGACCAAGTTTTAAGTCATTCAATGATCCTAAAACAGCACTATTATTAAATCCAGCTGCTATATCTGCTTGTGTAGCCATTTTACCAAGTTCATAACCTACTACTTCACCATTTCCACCATTTCCGCCACCAAAGCCATAGCCACCACGACCCCAACCAAACAATAAGGCAATTAATATAATTCCCCACCATCCATCTGAGAATCCGTTGCCAAAGCCATTGCTATTATTTCCTGAAACAACTGTTGGAATTTCACCTTCAAAATAAGCCATATTTTTTCTCCTTAAAATTAAATTTATATTAAGGTTGCATGTCGACCTACAACTTAATACCCATTTGATTTAACATTTGAAGCATAGGTTGTAAGTTAAGATTATTTTGTTTAGCGAATTGTTGTACATATTGTTGAGGTGACATCCCACTTTGTTGCATTTGATTGTTTGCAACTTGAATTTGATTAAGCATTTGTTGCATTTGTGGATTCTTCATTGCCATTTGCCGAATTTGTTGCATAATTTGTTGTGGATTTTTACCCATTTGCATCATTTGACTAAATATTGTCATTGGATTATTGTTCATCTTTAGAACCTCCTACTTGTTGATTTTTTGCAAGCAATTCAGAAATTCTATTAACTTCCAATTTTAATGCTTCAAAATCTGATTTTTTAGCATAATCCTCATTTTTATCTAGTTTAACCAAATCATATGTTTCAAGAGTATACCTTCCTTGTTGATCTGCTCTTTTTTCATACAAAAAAGTACTATTATTATCTTTTAAATAAGCAGTTTGATTTGGTTGCAAAATATAAGCCTTTGCGTCATCAATACCATTTACAAAAGAAAAAATTATGTTAGGTCTTGCTTGCTGATATTGATTTTGATAATTTGGATAAAAATTATTCCCATAAGGATTACCATAAAAATTAGATTGCATAGTTTTACTCCTTCATTTTTAAAAATCTATACAACAAAATTATAAAATGTAATCTTTTTTTAAACAATGACGCTTTTATGACAATTTAATGACATCAATAAATTTTTTTATTCTTCTGTTTACTGTTCTTGTTGAAATATTTAAAATATCGGCTACTTCTTCACAAGTATTTCGAGTATATAAAAAAATTGTCTCACTTAAATAAAAAACTCCTTTCTTAATACACAATTTTTCAATATAATTTTCATCAATATGACCATCTAAAATTTTTAGTATTTCCCCCCTAAAATTTTTCATTTTACCCCCAAAATTAATTAATTGCTATAAAAAAACCCAAAATCACTGCATAACTGTAGATTAAGTTTGTTACAATTAATAACAAAAAGTACAATAATTTTGGTTTTTTAATTTTTAAAAAAATAAAAAGCAAAAGACAAGGAACAATAATTATTTTGACAATTCCTAGCAAAAAAGGTTTATCTAACAATTGTTCCATTAACAAATTTGCTTCTTTAAAATTATTTAAATTATTTAAAGTCAATAAATAATCTACAAAATTAAGTATTAACAACAACAATATTAATTTTTTTATTAATAATTTTAATTTAAAATATTTATTTTTCATATTATTCATTTGAATCTATAACATATAGTAATTCACTGCTATTTAGTGTTGCTCCAGTAACAACTCCACTAGTACTAGTAAAGGTAAAACCTAAATAAGAAAAACTATTGCCACCACTACTTGATAAATTATGGTCAGTTCCACTAGGTCTGCATATTACCATTTGTTTATTCGGTGTTGGTATAGCTGTTACTTTTATAACTTTATTAGTAGAATTCATTGAAAACATAACATATATGTCTCTAGTTGTTGAATTTGTTGTACTACTGCTACTACTATCTTTATATTTTATTGTAACATTATGTTTATAAATAAATAGTTTATTATCATATAAACTATCCATTGTTCCCGCATATTCTAAATATAATTTTGAACTTGAATTATAATATGAAAAAGTTACATTAGGATCTGTAAAACTTGATGAATTTATAATATTGCTAACTTGAATAGGGTATTCATCAAAAGGAGTATCATCAGTTATTGTCCCCTCTTTCGCTTCATTAATTACATTTTTTAAAGCTGCTTTAGTATCTAAAATTTTTTGTAATTTTTGCGCAGTTGTTCCCATTTTAAATTACCTCACCATTGATAGTATCTAAAATACTATTAATATCTCCAATTGTTGAGTTAAATTCGCTTTGTGTTACAATATCCACATTTGTTTTTAACCAAGTTCCGTCAGCTAAATTTACTTCTATTTTGTAAACAATATTCCCTTTAAAATTACCAAACGTTCTTGTACCTGCAGTTTCACCTAAAATTGTATAAGCATCATTAGTTGAATCTTCGTTTGCTTGATAAATAATAGTGTTTGGATCGTTTTGTAAATTTGTTAAATCATCTCCTGAAAATGTTCCACTTTCCAAAGATGCGTTTGTTATATAAACAGTTGGGACAACATAGCCAAAAGATAATCCATCCATATAAGTTTTTAACCCTTTTGGAGTGATTGCTTTGACATCGTTTGTTCCAGTTGTTATTTCTTCATCTGTAGCGGGATTAATAGTAAATCCTTGATATGTTATTGTAAATGTATCTGGGCTATAACGAAAAGTATAATTACCATTAAATTTTGATATTGTGCCATTATCATAAAATCTAATAGTAACTCCATATTTTGTATAAAGAATGGGATCATTGGCATTTATAAGCAAAGTATCATCTTTAATTAATATTAATTGATATTTATAATCTGTAAAATCTGTTGATTGCTGTATACCAACAAAGCACATATATCTTTTTTTGGTACTATTTGAATCAATAACTACTATTTTTTCTGGTTGATTATTTTTTAAAAAATTTAAAACCTTTGAATCTGTTGTAACATCGTCATAATTAACTATATAAACATCGTTTTCATCAACAACTGTTTGAATGAGTGGTGATAAATCTATACTTTTTTCAATTAAAGAATCTTCATTTGATAAACCGATTATCAAATTCATATTGCTAGTTCTTATATTTAAGCTTTCAGCAAGTGCATATTCTTTTAATTCTACTAAAACTTGTAAATTAGGTTTAACAACAATATTTAAATGTATATAACCATACAAAAAACTTTTAAAATCAATTTCATTAATTTCTCCATTATTATACAAAACATTTTTCTTTTCACCTATAGCAACAACATAAGAAGTTTCGGAAATCGGTATAGTAGCTTTTAATTTTACATTTTGATTATTTTTTATTATTAACCATTGCTCATCAGTAATAGTACCAATAGCACTATTATTGTCCATATGTGTAAAAATAGGTTCAATAATTTGTTCTAAATCTAATATTTTTGTTTTAAAAGCATCAACTGTTTGTTTAATATTTGTTTTTGTTCCATCTCCATTATCAAAATTTTTAGCTGTATCAACAATTAAAGAGCCATCTAACAACATTTCTTGAAAACTTGCAAAAGTTGTTGTTAAGACATATTTACCCGATGTGGTTTCCCGCCAAAAACCTTGCATTGTTTCATCTTCGCCAGAATTGTCCCATACATACATGATCATTTGACTTCCAACATTTACAAATGCATAATCTCCAGATTTTGCTGTAGGATATGTTTCAACTAATTCTTCATAACTTATAAAATCTCCTTTATAATGATCACTTCCACCTCCGCCAAAAATACTTTTCATATTTTCAACAGAAATTCTATATGCTTGATTTCCACTATTTAAGACAAAATAATCGTTTTCTGCAAGATTATTAGCAATAGCTATGTCGTTGAATATTTTATTTAGTTTATTTCCGTTTAGATTTTGAACTTCGGAAAACAAAACATTAATGTTTTGTTGAAGTTGAAATGTATTTTTATCTGTATAATCTTTTGCCTCATTCGCATTTTGTTCTATTGTCTGTTCTAATTCAATATCTTTTTGTTGTAAATTAGAAATATTATTGTTACTTAAATTTATGCTCTCGGAAATATCTTCTAATTTTTCTGAAACTAATGTTTGGTTTTCATTTGAAATAGGAACTTGATCTGCTCTTACTTTATGTGGATTTCCATAATCGGCTTTATGATTATTAATATCAATTTGTGCTTTCTCGACAATTTCTAATCCTTCTTGATAAAATTCTTCCTCTGTTTTTGTTTCTAAATTTGGCTTAATATTTTTCCTAATATAAAGGCAAAAATAAGGAGTGGCTAAAGTTTTTGTTCCATCCTTTATTAATGCTGATATCTGCAATTGGCCTGCTATATCCAAAATTCTGTCGTCTTCTTTGAATTGATATTCATAAAGTTTGGTTAATACTTCTACATCTGCCCCACTTGCAGGGTCTAAAACTGTTATAAGTTCCATTTGTCTATTAGAAATAACAAAGCCATCTGCTCTTTTAAAAGACAATTGCACTAAACTAGAACCAATACTATCTGGAACATACATTTGTATTGAATTTACTTCATCAGCATTAGATACTAGAAAAGCAGTATCTTCAAAATCTTTAATACTTCCATTTTCAGCAATTATTACTTTTGCTAAATTATTTATCATTTAATTTCTCCTTTCTAAAAAATAAAAGAGCCAATTAATTTGACTCTTCTTCGTACGGGTCTATTCCCATTACTCCAGTTCTTACTGGTGTCCCATCTTCTGTTGCTAAATAAATTTTAAAAGATGATAAACCAGTTTGTTTTTCAAAATAGTTTTTAATCATAATTGGTTTATCATTTAATAATAATACAATAGATTTATAACTGTTTTCTACACTTGTAAAATCAACTGAAATATAATTATTCTCTTCATCAAATTCTGAAACGCTAACAGAGCCTATTTCTGCCACATATTCGCTAGGTAAATTATCATACTTTCCAATATTAATATTGAATAATCTTATAGAATAAGTAGGATTTTCAACTCCATTTAAAAGATATTCTACATATTCTTCTCGAACTATAGTATTGTTTACACCTCGATAATTGATTTGAAAAGTAAAATTAAAGATTTCGTAAGGATCTTTGCTAAATTTAGAAAATTCTAATATTATTTTGTCCTCACTAGGAATAGAATCTATAATAGGATAATTTTTAACATCTTGTATACTAGCATTGAATAATATTACTTTATTATTAACATTATCTTTTATATAACCATTTTCATCAGTATAATTATATGGTATTATTATTCCATTTGTGTCATTTACCTCATCCCATATTATGTTACTTATAGCTTTTTGGTTAAAAATTATATTATTGCTAATTAAACTAAATGTTGTGTCTCCTAAAAGTTTATATTCAGTATTATTGCTATAAAATTGATTATAAAACATATAATTTCTAAATTTATTATTTAAAAGCAATTTTTTTATATTAATTTTATTTGTTTTTGACAAATTATCTTGAATACTAAAAAATATTTTATATATTTTTAATGTTAGTCTAGATACAATTTCTTCATTAGGTATAGAATTAACTTGTAATTCAGTATTAGCAGAAATATATTCTCTTCTCTTTGCTCTTTCTAAACAAAGTTGAGCATCTACATTTACAAATTTATTTTTTTGTTCTATTGTAATACTATCTACCAAATATCTTTTATTTCCATCTTTAATAATTGATCCTGGCATTGGGATTTCACTCCAAGAATAAAATACTCCACTTTTTATCATAGAACCGTATGACATATTATCAATATAGGTTTGCAAAACTCTACCAATTCTATTCGGATCTACTTGTTGCGAAGTTTGATTATAATTGGTTGTATCATCATATTTAGAATTGTTGGAAATAATTAATGGCATTAAAGACAAAATAGACTTATATTCAATATAAAAGTTTAAATTGCTATAATTTATATTAACAACGTTAATATGCCCTGTAGGATAATTAGTTGGGTTGTTTATTACTCCACCTAAATCTGACCACAAAAAATCATTTGATTTGCTACTTTTAAAAATCACATCATTTTCTATCCATATTTTTGACAAATCATTTAGATAAATTATGCCATCATTAGTATAATAAATATACATTATATTTTTATTTGTTTTTTCTTCTTGACTTAAAATTTCATAATCATCAAATTTTAGTATTTTAACTAATATTTCTCTTTGTTTTACATTTATAATATTTGTTGCTGTTGGTGTTCCTGTATAATAAATTAAATTAACATTATTATATAAAAAGAAATAATTATTATAATCAATAGAATCGGTATTATATTCGTAACCATATAATCTAACATCTAATAAATTTGAAATATTATTATTTGTTTTGATTCCAATATTTTCTAAAGTTATTTTATAACTTCCATCTATATTTCCTATTTTTCTGCTTCCTAAAGAAGGAAACCTAGTTAATCCAATATTTACATTTTTAACTTCACAATATACATTTTTAGCTAGCCCTTCTCCTATTTCTGTTACAAAGTCTTTAGGATTTGAAAAAATAGATATATCATACTCTTTACCATTTAATCCATCTAATTTTTGAAATTTCAAAATCCATTTTTTAGTTGTTTCATTAAAATCTAAATAAGGTATGCAATCAATGGTTCTAGCAATTTCAAATGCTACTAAATATAAGGTAGTTGAAACATATGTAAGTTTAGGATTATTATAATTTATATTTGGTATTTCAACTTCTGCATCAAAATTTGCTATATCAAATAATCTTTTAATTATTTGTTCCAATGTATAACTATTTTCTGCAAATGCACAAGGCTCAACTTTAAAACCTCTTAATAAATCAATCGGTTCAACTAATGTTAAAGTATTTAACCGTTGCATTTGTTGTGTCCAAATATTAGGATATTGCATTTTAGCACTTTTACTGTCTTTAACTATCCAATATTTTATAATTTCATCATTATTAATTTTAATAATAGAATCAACTGGTATATGATATTTTTCTGGTGCAAAAAAACTAAATTCTGCAACATCTAAAGCTTCATCAATGCCAAAAGTATAATTTTGTGGAAATGTCTGTGCTATACTTTTGTCTTCATTTAATTCAGGTATTTCAACCCACTCTAAATTTTTATTTAAATAATATTTTGTTGTCATTTGACTTTTTAACCTTTCTATGGTAAAATTTTATTGATTTGGAGGATTTATTATGAAAAAAGAAAAAATTAAAAACATTTTAATAATATCAAGCATATTTTTTTATTTTTATTCTTTAATAATTTTTGGATTAATTACTAGCAACTACGATTCATTTAACTCAATTGATATTAATTATTTTAAAAATTTACTTTTAAATTTTGTACCTTATGTTTTTTTAGGAACAATATTTTTATTAATTAATAGAAATATATAAAAATTATTGTCTAATATTATAAATTTCTCTACCCATCCAATCGGTAGTAACTTGAATTTGACCACTTCCTAAAAATACACGACCATTTAATATTTGGTTGTATTTTATTTGATTGTTAACCTCTGCTTCTTGTCGCAGTTGGTTAACTTTTTTTATTGCTTCGCTAGCCAAATCAATTGCCATACTTGCTAAGGCTGTTACATCTCCACTCAAAACTCTTATACCTAATGTCCCATATTTAACGGTATCACCTATTGCTTTTGAAACTTGTGTATTTCCTGTTGCTGCAATCAATTTTTGACCGCTTTGAATTAAAAAACCTGCTGAAATTGCTTGACCTGTAACTTCTGTTCTTGTTAATGTTCCTGTTGCATTATTTCGTATTGGTTGATTAACATTAGTTCCCTTATTTGCTTGAAGTTCAATAACAACAGGTATTCTAATTTCTGTATTATTTGCTGGCATTAATCAACCACCCCCAACACAATTGTATAAATTTCAACACCATTTTGTTCAATTAAAACTTTATTGTTAAAAACGACATTAATTGTTTCATCTTCTCCTTTTTGAAATTTAAAAATTTTTCCTGCTAAATTAATTGTTTTTAAATAATTACAAAAAGTATTATTTGAATTATAAAAACTAATTGTAATAGTTCTTGTTAATCCATTATAACTTTGTACTCCTTCATCGCTTGTGCCATCACTTAATTGAAAATTATAAAGTGTGTTGTCTTGAAAATTTTGTATTCCCTCAATTTTAACTTTTTCTTCTTCAAAATATATAAATTTATCAACAATTATTGGTAAATTGGAATAAAACACATTACCAACTATTTGGCATATACTTGTGTATATGCTTTCATTTCCTACATTTTCAATATTTGGAGAACCTATAGTATAAGGTGTGTTAAGACCAAGTTTGTAAGAAATACTATCATCTGTAGTAAAAATTTTGCCATTTATATTATTTACATAATCATTTAATTTGGCAAGTATTTCTTGTTGATAGATACTTTCATACTTTAAAGTGATTGTTGTCACTATGTTGGTGGCAAGAACATTTTCTACTCCAGATGTAGTTCCTTGCCCCGTCTTAATTACTGCTAAAATATCGCCTTTTCTATAGTTCTTGAATGTTAAGTCATTTGTAACAAAAACTTTGAAATTTGAGCCTAAAATCGCCTCTAAATTCGTTTTAAAAATCATTTTAAAATGTTGTTCAAATGTCAAAATCTATCACTCCTTTTTCTCTATAAATTATTGTTTCAATTAATAGCAAGTCTAATTGTTGTTGATATTTACTGATTTCTTGTTCAGTATAAATTCCTTGAAAAATACCAACAATTACTGTCCTTACTGATTCAATTGCTTTTTGTATCCAATTTTCATTTGGATTTGTAGCACCTTTCCAATGTGGACTAACCCATGGCTCATTTGTATAAACAGCATATGGTGCGAGTTCTCCACCAATTACTACTTGCCAAACACCATCTTCATATACAGATTTAATTGCATTTATTGACAAATTCCCTGTATCTTTTGGTGCATAAATTCTACAAGCTGTCTCTAATATTAATGCACATATTTCAGTTTTTTTTAATAAATCCATTATTCTACACCAATAAAATAAATTTTACTGTTGCCAATTTGTTTAGGTGATTCTTCAACATATTTAACAATTCTACTTTGTTTATTAAATAAAATGTCAATTCTGTCATCTACTTCGATTCTAGATGCATTATTATCAAGTAAAGTTGTTCTAGTCGTAAATACTGCAGTAAATTTACCACTTTTTAATCCTTCGGCAATTCCAATTGATTCACTTCTTGCATTACTATTTAATACAACTTTTAATGGATACCATTCTTCTAAATGCCCAATAATTTGTCCATCTTCACTCACAATTTTTTTTCTTAATCTTGCATTTGGAATCAACAGCCTAAACCTCTAAAGCAAAATCCATTTGCTTTCAATTTTATTTGAACAGTAGGAGAAATATATCTACTTGTAAGTTCAATTATTGGAATTGACATGCCTGTTGTTAAATCAATTCCACTTACAACAGAATAATCGTCTGTATTTAACGTCCAATACATTTGATCTAATACAATGTTGTCAAAAACTTCTTTTCTTGCGGTTGTTAAATTTTTATAATTAAATGTTGCATTTTTTGATTTGCAATAAGTTTCCACAAGTTCAATTTGTTGATCAATAAATCTTTTTACTTTGTTTTGTTCAAAATTGCCATTTGGAACAACATCATTTAATTCTAATCCATATTTTTCTAAAAACTTTTTTTCAAAATTCATATTTACCTCATTAGAAAAGAGCCACTAATTGTGGCTCATTTTTTATTATTCTGTTTCAGAACTTGCTCGACTAGCACTTGGTTTATGAATATAAACTGCTTTTTCTGCTCCTGGCTCTACCCAAGCATCATGATAAATGCCTAAATCAAGTTCAGTCATTCTACTACCAAATCCTGGAATTTTGTCAAAATATTCATTATCTCGATATTTAGCAAATGCAGCAAATGCTGGTGTTGCAGTTAAAATAAAATCAATTCCCTCACCCAAAATATCATCTGGAACTTGAATTACTTTAGCTTTAGTTGTATCTCCGTACAACGTAACATTTACCGATAAATCTCCACCCCAAGAGCCAGTAGAGATAGAACCAGTTGATTTTGCTGCTTGTTTTAATAATCTAGCCTTTGAAGTTGCAATATGCAAAGTTAAATTCTCTCGAACTCCTAAATCATATAAATAATCTAAACCACTATCTATTGCAGCTTCTATCGTATCTGCTGTTAAAGCTCCTGTTGCAACTTTAGAACCAGTTGCTCCTACAAGTTGTGTAAAACGATATTTATCAACAGATGGAATTTGCACTTCGCGAATATATTTGCGACCAACTGTTGCAATTTCTAAACTTTGTGCTTCCTCTCCATCCATTTTGTCAAGTCTTAAAACGTTTCCTTTATCTTGCGTTAACGATTTTTCTACCCAACTTACATTAATGTTTGTTCTAGTATAACCAGTTTCACGATTATAATCTCCTAAAACTGTTGAACCTAAACTAACTTGTCTGTATTTAACAGTTTTAGCACCTACTGCTACATTTGGTTTGATAAAATCTGCTGTATATGAATACGCTTGATAAATTTTTTCTAATTCTGCATCATTATTAAAATAACGAACTGCAGTTGCTATTGAATTTGCCATATTTTTTTAATCTCCTTTTTTATAATTTTCTAAATTTTTCGAATTCGTCTACTCCTCCACCATCAGAACCATGATGTTCGCTTCCTGCAGATGTTGATACTTGATTAGTAAATAACCAATCATTATCCTTTTTAATTTGAGCAATTTGTTCATCTAACCCACTATATACTCCATCTTTAAAAGTACATTTTGTTAAATCTAACATTCCTTTTAAAGCGTTTTGGTTTCTAGCACCACTTTTAGCAAGTATTGATTCTAAGGTGTAGTTTTTTTGCAATTGAAGAATCTTAGCATCGTATTCTTCTTTTGCTTTTGCATTTGCCGATTGTAATTCAGTAATTTGTTTTGTAAGGTCTTCATTTCCTTTTGCAGACTTTTGAAGTTCGACAAGTTGAGAATCTCTGCTAGCAATTTGATTCTTTAACTCTTTATTTGTTTCATTAACTTCATCAAATCTCGATTTTGGTATAAAATCTTTCCCTTCCGCAAAAAAATAATCTTTCCCTTCGATTTTTGGTGCGATATATTGATTAAAAATATCCTCACCAATTAATTTTTTTAAATTTTCTAATGACATAATTTTCTCCTTTCATTTTTTTAAGTGGGATGACCACTATTAGATTTAATCATTCATTGTTTTTAACGTGTTTACTCACGATGTATAATAAAAGACCCCATTTCTGGAGTCTTGTTATTATTTAGAAGGCACAGGCAGGAGGAGTCTGCCTGAGATAGTTTTGTGACGTGTCTAGGTCAAATTTTAAAGTTTATTTTTCAAAACTAGGTATCTTGCAATTTCTCTTTTCAAATCGTTTCTACTTTCAAATTCTTTTAAAGTTGCTTGTATATTGTTTAATTCAGGAATTATTATTATTTCATTTCCTTTTTTAGATATTCTGGTTTCGTAACCTATTTTATTTTTTTCTAAGAAATTTTTAAAATCATCGCCTATCATTTCATCTAATTTTGATATATAAAAATCTGCATTTTCTCTAAATCGAACTAATTTCTTTGTTCTTTCTTCCTTAGCTATTCTTTCTTCTTCTTTTCTAAGAGCTATCTTTCGCATTTCTTCTTGATTTTCTTTTTCTCGCTCAATCGCTTTTCTTTTTAAATCGGCAATTTTTTCAGGTGATATGCTCTCTTTTTCAGGAACATAATCAAGAGTTGATTCTGTATAGCAAAAGCCATCTCTATCAACAGATACTATATAATCCCCATTTTTAACAAGTGTATCTCCTGTATCTTTATCTTTGCCAATAACATTTTCTAAAGTCATCAAAAATTCAGTTTTCTTTCCATCTTTTTCTAATTCTAATATCTGTGTTTTTTCAACAAATTCATCCCATTTGCAAAAACCATATTGTCTATTTTCACCTACTACTAATTTGCCAACATTATTGTTTAAAAACCAATCACAACTAGCTACTCCTTTACCCCAATGATCACTTCCTCTAATTACTCCCTCTTTTGTGTACCAATACATACTAGATATTTCAAAGTTTCTGTTATAACTAATATAATCTGGTTCTCTGCCTGGTTTTTCGACTTCTGCAAAATTTGCCATAGTATTTATATAAAAATTATTTTCGTTGGCTACTCCCTTTTGATACTTTGAGTAAATTTCCATTTGTTTTAACAATTCATCTTTAATAGTAAGTCGCCAACTATCTTTTTTAAACTGATTATACTCGTTTTTGAATTCTACAACTTTTTCTTTTTCGAATCCCTTTGAAATAGCATCTACTTGTTTTTGCAATACCTTTAAATTTCTTACCTCAATAATCTTTTGTCTTTCTTCTTCACTAATTTTTGTTCGCCAGCTGTAGAAAGCTCGTCCATTCTTGATTGAATATTCTTCATAATTTTTATTTAAATTTTGCCAACTTTTTCTAATTCTTGTTGCATCTTTCGCAAAACCTTGTTGCCTTAATAGAGTTTCTTCGGTTTTTAATTGCCTAATTCTATTCTCATATTGTCTTTGCCTTTGGTCAATTTTATATTCTTTTTGAATTTCTTTTGAAGTAAATTGTCTAGGAGCAGTACTACCCTTTTCATATTCAATTAAATAATGTCTACAATTATAGCCATTAATTATTGAATTACCACCATTTGCATCTAAAGCAATTTCAATTGGTTGATATCTATGACCATCAATTATGCCACTTGTTCCATCTAAACTCCACAATTTGCCTTGAAAGGGTGTACATCTTGGACTAGCGTCGGCATGCGAACTTGTCCATACTAATTTAATGCCATTTTGTTTATATTGTGCTAGATCCAATTGATTTGCTTCATATCTTACAGCCATTTCTACTTTATTTCTTAAACTAATTGCTCTTCCATCTTTTGCAACATATTTTGCAGGTTCACTTGCTAAAAGTTTAACTTGGTCTTTAACTTGCTTGTCATAATTTTTAATTAAAATAGAGCCATATTTTGTGTCAGTAATGCGATTTCTAAATTCTTCTATAGTTTTTCTTTGGTCTATCTGTTTGTTTAAATATTCCCCATAAATTGCCTTTAAATCAATAGTATAGGTTTGATTAGTTTGTGTCATTCCTGTTCCTAAATTATAATGCTTAACAACTTTTTGAATAAATGACTGATTTAAAATATTTGTATTATAATTATATTGATACATCATTTTGTTTGCGGATTGAATTAAACTTTTTTGAAAGGCTCTTTTTGTTGCAGGATCTACAAACTTATTTACATAATTATTGATGACTTGATTGATTTCTTCATTACTTGCACCTTTTAAAACAAGTTGTTTAATTTTAGTAATCGCATCTTGTAGTAATATTAAATGTTCACCAGCTACATTTTGATTGGGACTATTCAATATCTTCGCCATTTGTAAATGTATCTTCCTCTGTCAAATCCATTTGTAATAAAGTTGGATCATCAACACCGATATTATTTTCAAATTTTATCTTGGTAACTTCTTCTAAAATTTGTTCGTCTGTCCAGTCTGGATGAATTTGTCTTACACCATTTTCAATTGATGATAAACCTCCCATTTTCGCATTAGCCCATCGAGTAATTATATTGTCTTCGTTTTCAACAACATAATTTCCAAAATCAAAAGTTATATCAGCATTTTCAAACGATACTTTATCAACTTCTAATCCTTCTTGTTTTGCTCCTGCTGTCTTAACCAACCAATTGTTAAAATTTAAAAGTTGCAAAGTTACTTCTTTTAAAAAAGGTTTCCAATAATTATTAATTTTGTCACTTCTTGTTTCTAAAGTGACTCTATTTCTTTCTTTTTGACTAGTTTCACCAGCATTAATCGCTTCAAGACCTGTTATACCAAGTGCAAGTGGACTAAGTCCAGCAAGATTAATTGCGTTTGTTAAATATTTTAAATATTTTTCAGCAAGTGATGCCGTTTTATCAGGTATTTCTTGAATTTGAATCTCACTATTTGTTCCTTGGTCCTGATCTCCTGTTACTTTTTGATAATTTGTAATCCATTTTGCAAGATTTAATAATGGTACACCGCTTTCATCTTGTGGAATCATATCAGTAGGAATATATCTAATTGTTTTATTATTTCTTGTTTCCGCAACAAATTCAGAATATACCTCATCTAAGCCATCAAAAGTATCTGTTGCGCCTTGATAATCACTTGCACCATAAACACTATCTGGAAATTCATTATTTGGCAATTTATTTGGTTTATGAAAGGCTAGCATTCCTTTTAGCCCTTCAAAACGATATTCAGGCAAAATATTACTAGTTTCTGGAATAGTTGTTAATGGTACTTCATTTTCTTTGCCATCTGTTTTTAATTCATACAATTTATTGTAAATTACAGCATATCCCATATTATCAGTAGTATAAGTTTCTTCATATCGATATTTTTTCATATTATTTTTATCTTCTTTTTTGTTAAACCACGATTTAAAAATAATTGCTGTAGTAATATCTTTTTCTACTATTGCTTCTGCTTTAGTTAAATCATATGCTTTTATAATTGGAAATTGAGATAGTTTCAAGTCGTAATTAAATTTTAAAAAACTTTCACCACACCATGACTCTTTTACTGCTTGGGCATGGAATTGTTTTAATATTTTAGTTTTTTCAAACAAAGCATCTACAACTTCTTGAGCATTTTCTGTAACATTATTATCTTTTTCTTTTGTAACATTTCCACTTTCATCGGTTTTATAAACAGTTACTATTGGTTTAAAACCTCCACCAAATAAAATAGTTCCCATTTTATTTGAAATTAATTTAGGAACTCCACAATGTCGTTTAATGTAATTTGATGGGGCATTTAGCCAAAAATAGTTTAAATAATTATTGCTTCCGTTATTATTATAAAAATAATTAATTAGCACAGCATTGCCGCTATTCCAAACTTGATATTCTTGTATTCTTCTCGTAAAAGCATCCAAACCCAAAACATCACTTAAATCGATTGCTTTAGATGCATCAAAATTATATCTATCTCTTAACATTTTCAAATCCCTTTCTAATTTATCTAACCTTTTTCTAGTCATGTAATTTTTTAGCCCCATAATCTTCTCCTTTTATTTCTTGTTTAACATAAGAAAGTAATTTTTTCATATGTCTAGTCAAAGCATATTCAACCGAATCCATTATGTCATTAATAGGATCGTTATTATCTTCTCTTTCTTCATTTTCTTTACCTTCAACCCATTTTGCCATTTGATAAGCTTGATAGACTTCACGCCCTTCTTTTGTGTTATTAAATTTAATTTTTCTTAATGCTAACAAAATTATTAATAAATCGCATCTTTCCTTAATCGTTGCTTTGTATGAAGGTATGACATCAATTCCATATGGTTTAAATGCTGTTTTTAAATCATAAATAAAATTTTGTTCTGCACTATCAACTGAAACACATCTAATATTTCTTCCTTTGTCACGCCAAAAAAGAACTGTATTTATTAACAGTTCCTTTTTTTTGTCATATCCACATTGTTTAAACGAATATTTGTCAACTATTCCAACTTCTGTATAATTGTCTTTAAAACCTACTAAGCTTATTGAATTTAATGCTCTTGTGGAACCTATATCTACTCCTACTACATATTCATTGTAAATAATTTTACTCAAATCATCTATATGTTTTTCTGCTGTCATATAATCGTTAAATATTAATTTTCCTGTTGTTCCTCTTTCCCCTAAAATTTTAATTTTGTAATAATAAGAATCTTTGGGAAAAATTGATTCTGCTCTGTCGATTTTTTCTTTTGTCATTGTTGGATTATCGTACATTGTAAAATGAACATAATAGTATCCTTCAATTTTTTCTACTTGAGACATTTCAGCAATAATACTTGCTGGAGCATTACCCAATATCTTGCAATGATTAATATATTCTTGATATATCCAATGAGTAGGCGAATCACCATTTAAAGTGAACAACATTTTAGGATTATCCACATTTGTTTGTCTAGCAAAGCATTCATCCACAAATTGCTTGTTTGCATTATTGACTTCATCTAGCAAAATGACGCCAAATTCATGCCCATTAATCGTTTTCCAACGTGATTTATTACCAAAACCACACAAAAGTATTTTTTTAATTTTTGGCTTGTTTTTGACGTCACATTTGGCTAAAACATAATAGCCACCTATCTCATCTTTTTCTAAAGAATAATATTCTGGGTAAAGAGTTGTTAACCCTAACTTCGCTTGAAGGATAACGTCTTTAATTGAATTATTGTCTTGAGCTCCGATAAGATGAAATATTTCATCACTTTGTTGAACTAGAAAATGTAGCATTTGGATAACTGTCGTTGTTTTAATTGATCGAATGCTACCCTCAAACGCCATTAACCAACTTTTAGACCGCAAACCATATTCAATACAATCAAGCATTTTATCAGTTACTATTAGTGGCGTTTTCTCTTTCTTCATCAAATCCATTCTTTCGTTCCTCAAGTTTTAAAATAATTGCTTCTGTTGTTCCATTTGTATTAAATTCAACTTGGACTTTATTAGGGTTTTCTCCTAACGTATCTCTAATAAATTCTGCTGCTTTAGTATCCCCATTAATGGCTTTTAACATTTGACCTACTAATACTGCAGATTGATTATTCATATCTTTGGGCTTAACACCTCTATATGCTAATTTTTGAATTAATTCAGGATCTTTTATTTTTGCAGACATCAAAACAGTAAGCATTTCTTGCATTGTTTTTTTAGCTCTTCTAGCTTTAACACTAGCCTTTCCACCTCGGCTTGCTATTTCCTTGTGTTCTGCTTCACTTAATTTATTGAAAGGGATTAAATCTTCCCTAGCCATTATTCTATCAACTCTGCTTTCTTTCCAGTAAAACTTTCCCAACGATTTATAATAACATCACAATAATGCTCATCTAATTCCATCATATAGCATTTGCGGTTTAATTGCTCACAAGCTATAAGGGTGCTACCACTTCCACCGAAAACGTCTAATACTATTTCGCCCTCTCTACTACTTGACTTAATCGCACGGCTGCATAATGCAATAGGTTTAGGCGTTGCGTGGTTGCCCGTTAATTCTCGTTCTTGGTTGCTGGTTCTTTCAAAGTGCCATACGTTGTTTTGGTTATCGTGTGTATTGTCAAAATAAGATCGTCCAGCATAAAAGTCCTTTTTAAGAAAGTCATAGTCCTTTTTAAGAAAGTCATTATTATTTAAAACACTTTTACCGTATTTTCTTAAAGCCTCGTAATTTTCTTTAGTAGGTAATGCAAATTGTGATTTACTCCACCAGTGGTTAACTGTTCGCCCGTCTTTATACCCTAAAGCATTTGCTATTACTTTGTCGCTTTGCCCTAGTTTTTTTATTTCATTTTCTAAATAAACTCTTACCTTATCCATACTTTCACTATAGTCCTCTTGATTTACGCAAAAGCCTTGTACGCTATCACCACCAACCATTACAAATAAGCATTTTTCGTCTGCAACGGGGTACATCCTAAAATCGCTACTTAATTGCCCTTGCCCGTTGCCTTTGTCCCAAGTAATAAGGTTTCTAAATGCAATTAGTTTTTGTTTAATCATTGGCTTTAATATATGGCTGTAAATGTCCATTAAAGGCTCATCCGTTCCCCAACAATACCAACTGCCATTATCTTTTAAAGCGTCAAACGTTAACGGGATCCATTGTTTATTAAACTCTAATAAATCGTCATAATTTAAATTATCGTTTAATACTCCGTCTTTTTCTTTCTTCATACCATAAGGTGGGTCAGTAAATACTAAATCAGCCTTTTTGCCATCCATCAATTTGTCAACATCTTCTTTTTTGGTACTATCTCCACACATAAGCCTATGCACCCCTAATTGCCAAACTTGCCCTTTTTTAACAATTGGTTCTAATTGTTCTGGTTCTTCATAATTATCTTCTTCTGCAATTTGTTCTTCTTTTTGTTCCTCTTCAAAGCCAAATAATTTCATATTTAGACTTGGTAATTTAAATAATTCTTCTTTTAGCAATTCGTTATCCCATTCTGCAAATTCATTTGTTTTATTATCTACTAATCTGTAAGCATTAATTTGTTCTTCGGTTAAATCATCTGCCAAAATACAAGGCACCTCTTTTAAACCTAATTGTTTTGCAGCAAGCAATCTTGTATGTCCACAAACAATAACATTATTTTTGTCAATTACAATTGGTTGCTTAAAGCCAAATTCTTTTATACTTTCAGCTACATACTTTACTGCCTCTTTATTTTTCCTCGGATTTTTATCATATGGTTTCAAAACATCAATTTTTAAATTTATAATTTTCATAATTCCTCCTCTATGCAATAAAAAAAGCACCCATAGGATGCTTTCGACGGATTCAGTGGTCAGTATTTGACCGATACTATTATAACACACTTATATAGGACATTTCAAGGACATTTTAAAAAAATTTTAATAATTTTTCATTTTTTTTCTCAAATTTTTATGAATTCTTGTTAATTGTCTATAAGAATATCTTTCATCATTTGATTTTAACAAGATAATTTGGCTAATTGGTTTTTTGTAAATATATAATTCAATAAATAATTTCATTTCCAAATCATTAAAATTTTGTGAATATTTTTTAAAATCTATTTCGATTTTTTCAATCACATCTTTCAAAATATTACGATAGTTTTCTTTTTCTCGTATTTCTTTTCCTAAATTAATGAAATTTTGATAAAATTCATTAATATCTTTGGATTGCTTAGGTAAAACTATTTTAGAATAGTCTACTCCTGATACATCTTTCATTCCACTATACAATTCCTTGTCATATTTTTGTTTAAAAACTTCAATTTCTTGTTCAAGAGTATCTAATTCTAATTTTAATTTTAAATATCTTTTGTAAAAATCTTCTTTTATTTCTTGCAATCCTTTGTCTTGCATTTTTTTTGTTCCTCCTCTAAATAAACACATTCTTTTATTTTTCTTTTGCAAAACCCATTATAGTAGCAATTTCCACAAATTTTACGAATTGGTTCGGTAGGAACAGGTTTTAAAATTTTTTTATTTTTATACATTTTCCCAAAATTATATTAACCCCTCTAAATTAGTTCTTATTTCTAAATACACTATCTGATGTTCTTTTGTTGCTTTTTCTAAAAATGCTTTTGTTTCTTCCCAAGAATCATAACTTCCTATTGTTAAGTAGGAATTATTTTCATAATTATACTTTTTAATAATATATTTTTTGCTCATTTTTCTTTTACCTCTTTAGAATCATTGCGAATTTTTTTCCTTTGATTTTAAAATTCCACAAACATTTAAATTATAATAAATTTTATTTCCACACCTAGGGCAATAATCTGTGTATGATTTGTAACCACAATTTGGACATGTTCCATCTTGTAATTGATTATTATCATTAATTTTAAAATTTGGATACGAACTAGATGATTTAGGTTTTAATTTTTCAATAATTTTCATTCTTCAATCTCCACTATTTCTTGTAAATCGTTTTCTAATTCTTTTATTTTCTCTTCACAAAATGCTTTTGTTCCGTCAACATCGTTTATATTTTCTTCTTTAAGATATTTTAATGTTGTTTTCGTTCCATCTAATACTTCTTTTGTCATACAAAATCTATATTGGTTTTCTTTTTTACGATATAAAGGACATTCCTTACTACATTCAAAAAATTTATCACATACTTTTTCTATTTCTTTTTCTGTTAAATCAGCTACTTTCTTTTTCATTCTTTACCACACTTCTTTTGTTTAATATATCTATAAACTTTCACAACATCCACCTCGATTTCTTGTCTCCTTTTTAGTATATTTAGTGTTTTTCAACATTCAAAATATACTTTTATAAATTTATTTTTTTCTTTAGTAGCAAAATATACATAGCCGTAATAATTACAGCCCGAATAATCCGTATGTTGCTCTACTAAAAAACTGTTATTTAAGTCGTCTCTATAACTCTTAATTTGATCGTCTGTTAATTCAACTAAATCAGCTTTTTCGAAATCGAACGATAAATCTAAACCCACCGCAACATCTATTTTTTTACTTAATCTGTCAATTAAATATTCGATTTCATCATAGTGTCGCATAATTTGTTCTGCTTCTTTATATATTTTCATTCTTTCACCTCCACATATCGCCAACTTTGAGGAGCTTTTTCGACAACATTTAAGCATACCCATTCAGTTTCACAGCCTTCTTGTCCATTTGTTGCTCTATAATATTCTTCTTCATCTTCACTCATATAAACATATCCCTTAGGACAAGAAGGACAATATTGCATTTTTGGACAAATACATGGCTTGTGAAAATAACTTAACTCTTTTGGCTTATCAAATATTTCTAAATTGTCTATGTACCAAGCGTAACCAACCTTTTCAGGACGATCTTTATAACCTAGATAATTATATAGTTCGTCTTCTGAAATATTTGCTTCTTCTGC
This sequence comes from uncultured bacterium, assembly GCA_958366705.1. Lineage (GTDB taxonomy): Bacteria > Cyanobacteriota > Vampirovibrionia > Gastranaerophilales > Gastranaerophilaceae > Zag111. Next base: position 1,477 of record CATXCB010000019.1, on the reverse strand, counting down.
AATACTTGTTCCACATTCAAGCTCATAATAATAATCATATCCAACACCATTATTTAGTCTTTCACAATATACTTCTTTAAGTGTATTCAAAGTGAATTTAGCAACAACTTTGCCGTTTAAAAATCCTTTTGGAACTAAACTATATTTATTATGTTGAGTTACCGCATATAACGTATCACCTTTATTAACGTAAGTTAGGTCATATAAATGATGATATTTAGGAGTATTTGAACAATACAAATACACATCTATAGGTAATTCGCATTTAGGCATTGTCTTTCGTATTTCAATAACTTTTTCTCTATTTAATATTTTTTCAAGCCATTGCGGTTGAATACTCATTAATATTGCTCGTTTCATAATTCCTCCAATTTATCAATTAATCCTTGTAAATGATTAAAAGGATTATCATCCTGTGGATCTTCAAAATCTTCTTTGTAATAGCAGTCATAACAATCGTGTATCCAATTTAAAGCGTTTTCTACTAAATCATCTTGAAAAATATCTTTAAGTTCAAATAACTTTTGAAAATCTTCTTTTAAATTGCAATCAAAATTTTTACCATACCTATTGCCTAAATAATAAGCATCATATTCATTTTTAATTTTATTTAACGCTTCTTGATAATTTTTTTTACTCATTATTTCAATTAATCCTCCGATACATAATAATAATTAAAACCATTACGCATACCACCAAAACATAAATTTCCTTGATCGAAAATTAATAACAATTCATCTTCAGTTATGTTTTGAGGCGATTTATAAAGCCTATATTCACCATGCAAATAACAAGCTTTTCTTGAATAGACAATATCATTTTCATCTAATTCTTCCTGTGTAGGATATCTAAAATCCCAATCACAAGTTTTTAATATTTTATATTTTTCCCTTAATTCTTTATAGATTTCCCTATTTATTTTACCTTTTTCCTTTTCGTTTTCGGTAAAAGCCCAACCGTTATATACTTTTTTTTCAATCATTATTTTTCTTCTCCTCACGTAATTTTTTTATTATATTTCCACCATATGAATCCTTAGTTATTTTTATAAATTCATCTACAGTATAAAATTTTTTCAAATCTAAATTATTTTCTCTAACAAAGTTATTTCTTCCAGCTGTACAACTACCTGTTAATATGTGATGCCACTTATAAAATTCTTCACCGATATATTTATCAAATCTATTAAATTGCTTATTAAACATTTCTATTTTTTCTTCGATGCCTAAATCATCAAAAATCTTTTCTTGTAAATCTGCCACTGCTTCTTTTAAAGTTTTTCCGTGAGCAAATTTATTGTTGCCTTTTGCAACAAAAATTTTTTCTAAAGTTAAATTTTTATTTAGAATAAAACCTTTTGCTACATTTCCATGAATGCTTGTTATAATTGTTGAAATGTTATCAATTATAAATACATAATGATTGTTATATTTAGAAATACCATTGCCATAGCCATAGCCAGAGCCATTGCCATCGC
>CATXCB010000018.1 GCA_958366705.1 uncultured bacterium | reverse complement strand
CACGGAATCCCACACGGAAGCACTCACGGAAGCACTCACGGAAGCCCTCACGGAAGCACTCACGGAATCCGGCTTATAGCCTTTTTCTGCAAAGGCAAATAAATTTACTATAATCCAAGCTGATAGTGGGCTATCGGCAACAATTACCGGTACTGTTTGTTTTTTTAAAATTTTTTCATACAAATAATTTGAAAAATTTTGAGCTTCATCTTTTGTAAACCTATCAGTATTTAAACCTATTTTAATCCACTTATCCCGCCATTCTGCCATTTTTGCTTCTTGTTCGGGTGTTAGTTTTTCTATTTTTTTCATTTTTTATCCTTCTTTCTTGATTTCAGTTATACGCATTTGTCTTGCAATTGGTACATACGGTTTTGAGCTGATTTTTTCCAGTTCTTCTAAAGCCCGTCTGTTCCAGTACATAACAGTATCCCAATAGCGGTAGTGTTTTTGTTCTTCAAAATCACTTTCAAACTCAAAAAACTCTTGAACAATTTCCGCCCATTTCCACCTTTCTATGTATCGGAGGACTAAAAGCTTGCGGTAATCTCGTTTAGGCACACGTGCAATCTGGTTTTTAATAATTTCTTTTTCCGGAGGTATCCATGTTTCATATTCAGCGATTTTTTTGTTGATTTTTTCAAGCTTTATAGCGTAATGCTCCTGCTCACTGGTTTTGTGATTGTTGCCTGTTTGAACTTTTGTTCTTGTGAGGTCTACACTTTTCAAAAGTCCGATTTTTTGAACAAGGTTAGATTTGTACCTTAAAAGTGTTTCGTATTCCAGCACTATTTCTCCAAAATTGTCCAGTCGCTCTGTTGTTATCTCTTCATACATCGCATTGTATCCTCTATTTCAAGTAATTATTTTCAAATCCCCAGCGGACAAGGTGTGTCCTATTAATTGAACTTGTTTTAATTAGTAATTTCATGATTATTCCATTGACTGAACTGTTGCAAAGTTTGTAATATTCAGCAATTTCCGAGTTTGTCCAACCATAGGACAACATCTCTAAAATTTTAATCTCTCTTTCTGTGAATTTTATCTCTTTTGTTTTTGCTTCCATTTTTGTTTCCTTTTTGTGTCTATTAAAATCGTGTTTAAGGCGGGTTAAATTATTTTTGTAAGGGTTTATACCTAAATTGCAAAAACTCTTCAAATTACCCCCTTATTGTGGTTGTATATTTAATAATTTTCTTTTCCTTGCATTTAATTTTGCAAGCGAAGATTTTCTCTCATATTCTTTTAATTCTTTTTCCGTTAAATTACTTGTCGGGGTTTGTGCATCATAGTCAATTCCTAATTTTTCAGCACATTCCCTACAGTATTTCCAGTCTGGCGGGTTAGTTTTAGCATTGGTTAAATCTTTATCAATCCAGCGATTATTGCAATAATCTTTGTGATTTTCAGGTAACCTGCTATTTCTGCAATCGTGTGCTACGTAACTCATTAAAATAATCCTCCCTGTTTAGATGTTGTGTCGTTCCATTGTGTGTATTCATTTAATTCTGTTATTTTAATTTCAATTCTGGGATTGAATTTGTCGTGAAAAACCCTACTGCCATCATGAGCCGCTATGATATCTCGATTATCGTCAAGGATTAAACCTGATTTAACCATTGCATCATCAATGGCATTTAAGAGATTTGTTAGGTCTATTTTCCTTTTTGTTTCAGTAAAGAAAAGACATTCAATGTTAACGGGATAGTTTATAACCCCTGCAGCTTGTTTAACATGATTCAGATATGGGAGACATTCTTTTTCAAATGCTAAATATTGTTTTGAGGGAAGTAATACCGGATATTTTCCACGCATTACGATTTGTCCTGAATTTTTCTTTGTTGCTGGCCGTACAGGGATTGTAAACTCTATCATCTTATTTTTCTCCTATTCTTGCTCTGCAGAATTATCTATAACAAGCTTCATTTGTTTAGTTCTGGTTTTACCGTTAATGTAGGCTTTTGCTTCTGCAATTACATCATGTAGGGCTTTTACGTGAATTCCTGCAATAGTGAAACAGTTATCTAATCCCTCTTTATAAATAGGAAGCATGGGAGTAGAAATATTAACAACCGCGTTATTTTGTTCGTTGAAAGCGTACTTTATAGAATAAAGAGCTTTATCTAAAAATCCGGAAGCATTATAATCAAATTTGATGCTATTCATTGTAATTTTATTTGAATCTCCTTGTAATTTAGGAATTACTCCGCAAAAGCCAGCCACAGTTGCCTGAAATGCTGTTTTAAATTCTTCGGTTACTTGATCTTTGCCTGTGTAATATACTTCTTTTGCTTCTTTATCAGTTGAAGTTCTGTAAAAAATAGCAGCTGTGTTATCATTGTTCAATTTAACTTTTACGATAAACATTCCTTCTACTTTGTTTGTTGATTCTGATTTTTCTTTAGTGTTTGTTTTTGTCATAGTTTTTTACCTCTCCTTTTCTTGTCTATTCCTGCAAGTTTTCTTGCTCTCTCCAGAGCTTTTTGCCTTTCCTCTTCTGTTAGCTCCGGTTCTTGTTCTTGATTTTCTTTTTCAATTAAAAAACGAGCCTGTTCAGCTCGTCTTTTTTCTGCTTTTTTCTGTTCGGATTCTAAAATTTCTAAATAGCCCCCATTTACAATCAGTTGATGTACGTAAGCGCTAATATTTTTAGCACCGTTATTTTTTGCATACATTCTAAGAATTTTTTTATCTTCTTTTGAGATTTCTATATTTGAATTTTTCACACACACATTTTTTTCTATAGTGTGTGTATTAATATAACTAGTATTAATAGTACTATTATTATCATTATTGTTTGTTGTTAGTTGTTTGTTGATTGTTTGTTGATTCGTGTGTTGATTGCCTTGCCACTTATCCCAGTTATTCACCGTTATTATTGAATATTGGCGTGTTGATTGGTGTGTTAGCTCGTATGTTGATTTTAAGTGATTTAACGCAGTTCGGCACTGCTGCAGGGTTAGACCCGTTTCGAGTGATATATGATTTAAAGATGTAATAAAGCTTCCTGCGGGAACGGTTATTCCACGCCATTTCTTGGCTTTATGATTTGCTCGCAAAAGACAATAAATAAACAGATGGCAGGTATTTATATCCGTAAACCATTCCCACGATAAAAATTGCCTAAAAAGGGCAATATAGCCTTGTTGTTCTTTCAATTTGCCCTCCTCATTTCATCCTTTATTAAAATGAATCAAATTCATTATTTTCTGATTCTGTGTGTTCTTTCTTTTTATAGACATTTACACTGTAAACGGGTGAGTTTTCTTTTCGTTCCCCCTCACCATAAGTTATAAAGTTAAGCGAAATGTTATAATCTTTTAATATCGGGCATAGGTCTTTTATAAATTCATCTATACCTATACTTAAATAAGAGTTACCTCCCGAACTTGTTTTTGCTCCACGCACTACCAATTTTCATTTTTTTATTTTCCTTTCATTATTAAGATTTGATTTATGCAATTAATTCATCCGGTGATATAAGTCGTTCCAGTTTCTTTGTAGCTCTGCAATAATCACAGTGACTACATCTTACAGGCTCAATATTATGATTTTTTACATCTATAATATGCGGCATTTTGCAACGCAATTGGTCAAGCTGAAATTTTAACTGGTCTTCCGGAATTAAAATACAATCTAAATCCGGTATGTCTTGTTTATCAACTCCAGCAATGATGCAAGGTAATTTTTTCCCTGTATTTTGCCTTACAATTTCCTGATATACTGCAAGCTGTAAATCATAGCCCCATGTCTCAATAAATGATTGTTTCCAACCGTTTTTGAAAGTTATATCACGAAGTTTTCTGACACATTTTAAATCAACTATTGCCTCATCAGGTAAGTAACTGTCCATTTTGATTTTCCAGTTAGCTCCAAAGAGTTCTCCTGTCATAATTACTTGTTTTTGACCTGACATACATTTCATAAAAAGCTCATCTTTTGACACTCTTTCTATGATTTTTTCAGCTTTGATATAATCAGATTTTAAGGTTCCATCTTTCTTAAAGATTTGTGGGTTTTGTTCTTTGAATTCATCCAACGTTCCCTCAAAAAAGCTATCCACATATGACCCTATCATCATAGCGGGAGTGGGTTCTTCCTCCCACTCCCCATTAATTTTAGCCATTGCATAAGCTTCGCATTTCATAAAGTCTTTTACCTGACTAACTGAAAAGAAAGCTTGATTTGCTTTTTGAGAATAATAATTACTATTGGTTAACTTCATTATAAGCCTCATAAACTGCGTTTATTTCTTCGTCTGTTGGTTCATAATCTGATTTTTTAACATCCGGTTTACTAGCCTTTAATTTCTTTGTTGTTTCAGCTGCTTGTTTTTCCGCTGCATTTGGCATATCAAAATATTGTTCAACCGGGGCAAAATTATTTTTAATTGAATTGTAAATTGAACCCAGATCAACAACATTTTTTACTACAAAATTCTCGGCACGAGTACCGATTCTTTGCTCAATCATTTCTTGTGTAACCCCGAAGTCTTCAAATGCTTTTAACATTGCTGAAATTCTTTCTTTTAATGGCTTATCGCTTGAACCTTCCATAGTCTTTTCGCAAGCTTGTAAAAAGTCTTCCACAATATCTGCAGGCAGTACTTCAAGAATTGCAGCTCTAAGACGTCTGGCTCCATCGTTTGCAGTCTTTTCGTAAATATCTCTCTGGTCAGTTAGTAATTTGCTGCCACCTTTAGTATCTCTTATGTGTCTTACTTTAAAAATTCGTTCAACTCTGACGTTGCTTTCTAAATCCCAGCAATAAGCCATCATCTCTGATGTATGGTCACTTTGATTTTGACTTAATTCTTTAATCCCGTAAGATAAGTTACCCCAGTATTTAGCGATTGTTTCTGCAGTTCTAATGGATGCCCCTTTTACTTGTTGCCCTCCACGCGGGAAACAGTAAATGGCTTTTTCTGCCATACTCAATCTTTTTGCCGCTTCCATAATCTTTTTTTGTGCTCTGAATTCATCCCGGGGGAATTGTCTTGCCATAAAAATAGCAGCTTGAACTTCTTGCAAAGCTCTTGTTTTTTCAACTTCCTGACCGACATTTGTCGGCATGGCTGTCATTGTTGCTGTTTCTTGTTGCATTAAATAATTTGTACTCATTTTTCAATCCTTTCTTTTTTTTGTTCATCATGTAGCCTGTCAAAAATGTCATTATCTATGCCATCATGTATAGAATTGTAATAATCTTCATAGTTATCGAATCCGTGTTCGAACGCTTCATATTGACGGTCAAGTTCCCAGTCATACCAATAAAATGGGTCATATCCACACATAATTTGCAATCCTTTCATAATAAAAAGCCGGCTTAAGTAAAGATAATAAGGATATGTACGCCGGCTGTAAATGTTATCAGGGTTAAGATAAATCTAAAAAAAAGAGGGGATATAATAATGGAATTAAGCATGTTCACTAATGTTTAGTAACAAGTCCCCTCTGTAGATAGATAGTTTTTAAATATTACTTAAAGCTTTTTTGTAAAAATAATCAAGTGTATTATCTTGAATCATTTGATTTATTTGTCTGTTTACAATGGTTTCAAACCTTTCTTCTACAGGTTTGCAAAACTCTGGGATATCAACAGTCATAGAATCAGAATCTTTTTTGAGTTGATACATTTTGTCCTCTATCGCCGAAATTTTTTTGTATAAAATAATAGAGTTTAAACTGTTTGCAAAATCATCACCTGTAATCATTTTTTATTCTCCTATAAAAATATATTGATAAAATGCGTATAATAGCGGGAGTCCGAATAGTATTGAGCCTAAAAGGCTGTTTAAAAATTCTTTCATAATGTTTCCTTTCTTTAAATCCCCGTCTTTCCGGGGTGTCAGCTTCGGGGGTAGAAGCAATTTATAAATCTAAGCTCTTATGGCAGCTCTCCGGGAATTCCGGAAAGCTGATTAAAAGCTCCATCTTTATTACCGCCGTTAATACGGTTGCAGTCGGTGTCTCTCCGCTGTGTATTCAGTCCTTTGTATTAAAGGTATTTACCGGTAATTAGGGTCTATTTAGTTTTCAATGTGCAATTTTTTTCCATAGCCGAGCTAGCCCTAACGAGGGCTCTATTCAAGACCTTTTCTGCGACTAACCCGATTATGTTATGTTTTTCAATCCGCTAAACCCTTTGTTATGCTTTGCATTCCCGCTTTTTATGCTTGGTTGCCTCAAGCCGCTTAACAATCAGTTAAATTCGATTGAATTGTCAAATTATTTGAAATATATTAGCTTATATATTTAACAAATTTATCTAACAAGTTTATTATACAAAATTTAATAAAGATTGTCAAGTTTTTTTTTACAGTAAAATTTAAAAATGTAAGTAAAATTTTTACAAAGATAGGTTAAAATGAAATACGTAGAATTACAAGATAAATTACAAAATTTAACAGGTTTAAAAATATCACAATCGAAAATTGGTGAGATTATCGGGACATCCAGACAAAATATAGGGTCAAAATTTAATAATCCAAAAAGTGAGGTTTCTGTTTCAGAGTTACAGAAAATAGAAAAATTTTATAATGTTTCTTTATACCCGACTAATGCAAATGTTGAACAAGTAGATTGTATAGATATCCCCGTTCGTGGAAATTTAACAGCATCTATGGGAGCAGGTGTTGAGGTTATTGATGAAACTGCAACCGGTTATTTTTCTGTTGGGTTGAAATTATTACATGATGTTGGGGCGTGTCAACAATTTGTTGACATGGTACCTTGTGAGGGTGATAGTATGTTTCCAACTATTGAAGCCGGTTCTTTGCTTTTAGTTGATAGGTCAAAAACAGAAGTGTTTGACGGAAAGATATATTGTGTAAGATTAAATAATAAACTAATAGCAAAACGTTTACAATTTATTCCGCCTAATAAAGTTAAGGTTATTTCAGATAACAAAGATAAATATGACCCATTTTATGTGGATTTTTCAAAAGAACTTGAGTTTGACTTTGCCATAATTGGCGAGGTTAAGTGGTGGAGTACTGTTGCTAGGTAGTAGGTCTCGTATGACTAATGCAATGAAAATTTTAATAGACAATAATGTATTAGATGAGTTAGTAAACTTAAGTGAAGATAAAATACAACTAATTAAGACAAAATGTGAAATATTGTATTGCGACACTAGTGTTAGAGAGTTTAATAATATAAATTTATCTAATCCGGATAAATATCAAAAGATTAAAACTGTCTTAGAACAATTACAAGTGAAAAAAGTATCTTTATTTGGTTTAGCCGATTATAATAATTTAAATATTGAAAATGCTTCCGGGTTTTCTATTGACAATTCTTTTCGGATGATTGGTTATAAAGATGTTGATGTTTATAAATCAATTCACCCTAATGCTACAAATTTTATTAAAGAATCTGATAGGCAGCTTGCACTTGTTGCCTCTACGCATAATGTAAATATAATAATTACAAACGATAATGATTTTTACAAACATTTAATAAAGACACAAATAAAACCAATGAAGTTAAATGAATTTATTGATTACCTTAAGACATTTTAATTACTTAATTTATATTTCATATAAATAGTACGGCTTGTCAAAAAAACTACCACCCTCTCACACTTTACACCACATGCGAAATCGCGTATAGTTATAATGTGATATTTTGACAGACACATATATAAAACCCTAATTATATTAAGTTATCGGGAAACGTAAATGTTTCCCTTTTTGTTAGGAAATTATTATGGGTAGACCACCGAAATATAAAAAAGAATATTGTAAAAAGATGTTAGAATTTTTTAGCATTCCGCATACTTATGATAAAGAAATTATCTCTTATGACAAAGATGGTAACGAAAAACGTACGTATATTGAAAAAGCTAATATTTTACCTACGTTTGAGAAATTCGCTGTGAATATTGGCGTTTGCCGCGATACACTTAATGAATGGTGTCGTAAATATAAAGACTTTTCCGACACATATAAACAGTGCAAAGATTTTCAAAAAGACATGTTAAACGATTTAGCGATGAGAGGATTTTATAACCCTACCTATACAATCTTTGTAGCTAAAAATATCACAGATATGAGAGATAAGCAGGAGGTTATTACAACCCCGTCAGATGAAGTTAGGGAAGCATATTTGGAGGCAATGAAGAATTTGAATGCCGATAAAGTGGGAAAAAAGCAAGTACAGCCAGAAAGCTAGAGAATTTTTAGCAAAGCAGCCTGAAGATTTTCCCCTGTTAACTTTACTTGATGGAGCAGTAAGAAGTGGTAAAACTTTAAATATCGTTCAAAAAATACCGCAAATTTTTGACTGGATTGGTAATGATAATTTAAAAGTATTTTCAGGATACACAAAAAGTACCGTTCGTAATAACGTTTTAATCGAGCTTAAACCATTTATTGAAAATTATCTCGGTGGGAAATTCAAATATAACAGCTCCAGCGGGGAATTGGATATTAGGCTGTGGGGTAAGTTGTATACTTGCTTAGTTGTGGGCGGAGGTAAAGCAGACAGCGACGCGGCTATTCAGGGCTCTACTTGGGATTTCTGGTATGCAAACGAATTACCAAAACACCATTATAGCTTTTATAATATGGCTTTAAGCCGTTTAACACCGGCAAACGCGAGAGCCTTTGCTGATAGTAACCCTGAAAGTTCTAATCATTGGCTTTATAAGGATAAAATAAAACCTTACCTTGATGGAGATAACGAGGTTAGAGATGTTTTTGACTACTGGCATTTTACAATGCGTGATAATGCCAATTTATCAGAAACTTTTATAAAAAATCAGGAGAAACTATATAAAGGTGCATTCAGAGCCCGTAAAATTGATGGACTTTGGATTATTGCAGATGGTTTAGTTTATGATACATTCAGTCGAGAAAAACATACTATACCGCATCTTAAAATTATAGATAAGATTGCTCAAGGTCAGATTTCAGAATATTTTCTTGGAATTGACTGGGGATGGAATCACCCAACAGCAGTAATTCTATTCGGGTATTGTGCTGCAGAAGATTGTTACTATCAGATAGATGAGCTGTTTGGCTCTCGAATTGAAGCAGATAGAGTTATTAGCTGGATTGAACAAAAACAAACAGAATATAACCGGTTTTTCAGTTTTGCAAACTGTGATAATGCAAGACCGGAGCAAAACGACAAATTAAGAACAGGAACAAATCTTGTTATCTATGAAGAAAAGCCGAAAGTGGCTGATAGTATCGCTCTTGTTAGAAGCGTAATAAACTATGACAAATTGATTGTGTCAGAGAACTGCGTACACACTCTGCAAGAATATGATACCTATAGATATCCATCAGAAGATGAACGGCTTAAATCAACTATTGACCCTGATATGCCTATCAAAATAAATGATGACTGTATGGATGCCTCAAGATACGGATTATTTAAACATTTAACAACATTCAATAGGAAAAATAATGCTTACAACATTCGATACTAACGATATTTTAAAACAATTTAAATGGGAAAGACAAGACATTGAACGTTTAAGAAACTATGAACGATACCGCAATTTGTACCGCAGTAACTTTGCTAAACCGTTTGCAAATGTTTTAAGAAAAATCAGACAGCGTTACCCGCTTGGAGCAACTACAGCGCAAAGTCTCGTTGAAATAAACCTTTTCAAAGCTTTAACAGACTTTTTCAAAATTTTGATTACAAATAATGATTTTAGAATAAATTTAGATGAACAGTATCAGGATACATGGCGAAATATAGCAAAATATAATAATTTCATAGCTGTATTAAAAGAAGTATGTATTGATAATTCACGCTTTGGAGATGCACTTTTCAAAGTTGCTTTTGTTGATGGTATTGTAAGGATATTTTCAATTTGTCCCGATTGTTGGTTTCCTGTGTTTAATAACGGGAATTTAAACGACTTGGCGGGTCACATACTAATCTATGATATAGTACAGGATGGTAAAGAGTATAAACATATTGAAAAAATCCATCGCGGTTGGATAGAAAACGAAGTTTGGGAAGTTGCAAACAATAAACTGTCAAGACAAGTTGAAGATGTTGGGTTGTTTGGCTTAAAATCAGTCGATGACTTTAGCGACAAGTGGGACGGTTTTGTATTATTTCATGTAAAAAACACCACCGAAAGTGATTGTTACTACGGTGAAAGTGATTACAAAGCTTGCGAAAGTATTATTGAAGAAATAATGCTTACAGTTTCCCAGAATTCAAAAATCATAAACAGACACGCCAATCCAAAATTATCAGGTAGTATTCAAAATACCGAAATAAACCCGCAAACAGGGCAGCGTACTGTGCCAAATAGTGATTTTATTGTTACTGGTCAAGATGGTATTAAACCTGAATATATAACCGCTGATTTGCAAGCCGAAGCCATAAAATCGCATATAGATACTTTAATGCAATTTTTCTATATTCTGACAAAAACACCGCCTCAAGCTTACGGGGTTGACTTGTCAGGTAATATGTCAGGTGAAAGTTTACAAAAAATCTTCATGTCCGCTATTTCAAAGGTTGAAGATATAAGGGCAGTATCTTTAAATAACGCTATAGAATGTGTTATTGAATGTGCCCTTGCTTTTTCAGGATATAAAAATGTAAAAGTATCTTTGGATTGGGGTGAAGCTGTCAAACTTGATTATACTGAACTTGTTAAAACCTGCAATGATAGAGTACTGGGCGGAACTCAAAGCAAAATTTCAGCGATTATGCAGATGGATAAAGTTAATAAAGAACAAGCAGAAGAAGAGTTAAAGCAAATTATAGAAGAACAGTCTGCCGAAAGTGCCGCACCGCTTGAAGATGTAATGATTAATGACTAATGAGATTAAAGACTTACAAATACAAAACAGCGATAAGCTTTTAAAAATCTATACCAGACGGCTTGAACAGGTGAAAAAGTCCATTATCGAACTGGCAAAGTCTGGAGGAGATACAACAAAATTAGCATTAGAAAAGAAACGTCTTGAACAAATAATAAAAAATTTGAAAGAAGAGTTTAAAAGCTTTTCAGATGAGGCTATAGAACAAACATACAAGACTAGCCAGCAGGAGCAAAAGAAACGTTTTAAAGCGTTAGATATTGTCGCAGTAGGATTATTTACTATTAACGGAGGTACAGCAACAGTACAAAATATTTTTTACACTCATCTACTGAATATAACAAACAGGATGGATAACAAACTAAAAAATTATGTACGTACAGACTTTTCAGACAAACAAGCAACAGCCAATGCTTTAAATAATCTATTACCGCCCCAAAGCGGCATTAAGCCCCTTAATAATTCGGGGGGTATAAATAAAAATACTCTGAAAGACAAAAACAAGCCTTCTGGAGGCACAGAAAAGGGTCTAAATAAAGGAACAAGGAAACTTAATAACTTAACTGATAAAGGTTTATTATCAAGTCAGGTTGACCAAAAACTTTGGCAACATACAATGTCAACTCTTGAAAAGAACCTCAAAGGTAAAGATATTTTCACAATCCCTTATAAAAATAAAGACGGCAAGGTTATAAGAAACGTTAAAGCAAGTACTTATGCCGAGATGTTAGCCCGCACAATGACAGCTAACATGTACAGAAAAGCTGCTAAAGATAATATTTTAAAACAGTTTGGCGAGTACGGAGACTTGGTCGAGATACAAGGTAAATCGGTATACCCAGATAGCCCGTGTATTCCGTATGAGGGGCAGGTGCTGAGTCTTGAGGGACAAACAAAAGGTTATACAACAATAAAACAAGCAGAGTCAACCGGCTTGTTTCACCCGAACTGTATACATTGGTTTGCTGTTACTGACAATATTATAAGTATTTATAACAAAGAGTACCCTATAATAGAGCATTTCAGTAAAGCTAATGTGCTAGCAAGAGAAGCCCAAAACGCAGTATATAAAAAGGGAATGAAAAAAGGGGAATTTCAGAAGAAAGCAGTTGAATACTTATATAAAAATATTCCTAAAAATAGAAAAGAGAATATATTTGTCGTTGGAGAATTAAATAATAGTGCGAAAACATTATTAAAAGCAGAGACTTCAAAGATATATCTGTCATTAGAAAGTTTAGCTAAAAATATAATTAAACATTCCGATTTAGGAATTGAAGATTATATAAAAATGAATGACATACTAGCAAACCCTTTAAATATTGAGCCTGATAAAAATTCACCAGAATACAACATAATTTTATACAAAAAAGAACAAAAATATTATCGAATGGTTGTTAAAACCACAAGAGATAGAAAAGAAAATTATATTACTTCTTACAGAAGAACGGAAAAATAAAAGATAATCTGATTATGCGGACTTAGGCTTCCCCGCTGTCACCAATTGGCTCGGTCGCAAGATTTACCGTATCAGATTATCCAGTAATAGTATAACCAATTTTAAAAGCTTTTTCAAGTCTTACACACATAAATATTAAGGAAAGGAGACCATATGTCAGGTACAGAGGGTCAACAAGGTGCTGCCCAGTCAGGTACTGGGGGTGAACAATCACAACAAGGTAACCAATCAGGAATTGTTACCGCCGCAGAAATCCAATCATTAAAAGACCAGATTTCAGAACTTAGAAAAGAAGCGGCAAAATACAGAACAACTGCAAAAACTACAGCTAATGAAAAGCAAACAGTTGAAGACCAATTGAAAATTCTTCAAGATGAGTTTGCAAAAACAAAAAAAGAAAACTTACTTGTAAAACGTCAATCGCTTTTAGACAAAGCCGGATGTATTAAATCAGATTTAGTTGTTAATGTAATCCCTGACGACTGCGAGGATGTACAAGCATGGATTGATAATTACAAGAAAGAAAATGCAGTTTTATTTAAGAAAGAGAACACAAACCACGGAGGCGGATATAAACCATCCTCCGGAAACAACCTTAGTGCCTCTGATTTAATGAATTCATATATCAGACAGGCTGCAGGTCGATAGATAACAAGGAGAATAAAAAATTATGGCAGTAAATATTATTGATAGAACAGGTGCTGACGCTCTTATTCCTTTGGAGATTTCAAGGGATATTATCAAAGAAACACCGCAATCTTCAAAACTTTTACCTTTAATGAAAAGATTGCCGGATATGACATCAAAACAGCGTACTTTACCGGTACAAAAGGCATTACCGCAAGCGTACTTCTTAAACGGGGATACAGCACGAAAACAAACAACAAAAGCTGAATGGGATAAGGTTACATTAACCGCGGAAGAATTAGCGGTAATTGTACCTATTCCGGAAGCTGTATTAGATGATGCGTCGTACAATATCTGGGAAGAAATAAAACCTCAAATTGTAGAGGCCCTAGGTATTGCGATTGATCGTGCAATCTTATTTGGTACAAATAAACCCTCTACTTGGGCTGATGCTATTGTGCCAACAGCTATAACTAAAGGTAATAACGTTGCTCTTGGAACAAATGCTGATATCGCATCTGATATTATCGGTGTAAATGGTGTAATGTACAAAGTTGAGGATGACGGTTTTCGTGTTAACGGTTTCTTGGCTGATTCAACTATGGAAGCTCATTTAAGAGATTTAAGGGATAAAAACAATAATCCTATTTATATCCCGGCTCTAACTGCTAATAATCCAGATATGCTTATAGGCAGACGTATTCAGTACGATAATTCAGGTATGTTTGACCTTGATAAAGCTTTAATGGTAGCAGGCGACTTCTCAAAAGCTGTTTATGCAATCAGACAGGATGTTACATATAAATTGTTAACAGAAGCAGTAATCCAAGATACTGACGGTTCAATTGCTTACAACCTTGCTCAGCAGGATATGGTTGCGTTGCGTGTAGTTATGCGTTTAGGTGTACAGGTTGCAAACCCTGTAACAAGACGTGGAGGTACTGACGGTTACCCATTTGCTGTATTGCAACCAGCAAACACCCTATTTGCAAAAGTAGGTGATAGCACTGTAGGCAACGGAAAGGTTGGTGAATAATGGCATATACAAAACACGATTGGCAGACCGGTGAAACAATTACAGAAACACTCTTAGATAACATGGAAGCCGGTATTGCTAACGCATATATTACTAAGGTTACGGTAACAGCTGATAACAACACCGGTACACCAACTGCGACAGGCAATGTTAACGGAAATACTCTAACTTTGGATTTTAAAAATTTAAAAGGGGCAAAGGGTGACAAAGGCGATACCGGAGCAGGGCTAAAAGGTACTGCGGTAGCCGTTGCCGCAATTGCAACAGAGGCCGAGCTTGCTGCAGTAACAGCGAAAGTGAATGAAATAATCACACAGTTGAAAGCAAGAGGTATTACAGCATAATTTAGGGGCGGGATTTCCCGCCTTTAATTTTAAAGGTTTTTATAATGATTGAAGTAAATAAAAATAGCTATATATCACTTGAAGAAGCTAACGAATATTTTGCCGGCAGATTAGGGGCTGACTATTGGGATACTTTAGATGATACCCAAAAAGAAAAAGCTTTAATTACTGCTACAAAACGTATCGATACTTTATCTTTTATTGGCAGTAAACAGAAACCAAAACAACCGCTGCAGTTTCCGCGTTTTTATTATTCAGGTTTAGAATACAACGGTCTGCAGCTGGCAGATGTTCCACAGCAGTTAAAAGATGCAGTATGCGAAGAAGCATTAACAACCCTCCAATACATTGAAAATAACAGCGAGGAAGTTTTCAACGGTGCAATTTCCGGAGATTATCAAACATTAAAATTAGGTGATGCCTCCCTCACTACAGGAAGTTACGAGGCAGGAAACAAAACAGGTAGTAACACCAACGGCGGTTTATTATCTCCTAGAGCTTATCGTCTGCTTTCAGGTTTAATTCGTGTAGGGTATGACATCAACACACCCGTATTTTATGAAAGGTATTAAATGAAATTTGGTTCTAGTTATGCACAGCTAAAAGTTGATAAGCGTAATAGAATGGCCATATTACCGGAATTGGAAAAAATCGGCAAAACAAAGATTTCAGCAGGGATATTTCAGCAAGAGGGTTCAGAAGTCATCAGTAAAAGTGGTGCAAAGCTTATTGATATTGCGGTACAAAACAATTACGGGAATGAATGGACTACTAAGCGAGGAAATATTTTTAAAATCCCCGCAACAAGGTTTATAACAAGGATTATAGAGAATCAAACCGAAAGAGAGTATCTGCTTGCACAAGTAAAAGCAACAATCCACATGGTACTAAAAGGATATATAAAAAGTAACACAGGTGTTAAAGATATCGGGCTGTACATGGTTAACTCGATAAGAAGATATATTGAGACAAAGAAGTTTTTACCTAACGCACCAGCAACAATAAAGGCTAAAGGATTTGATAAACGATTATTTCATAAAGGACGCCTATATAACGCTTTAAAATGGAAGTCAAGCAGCAGTGGATTAGGAAAATGAGCAGAGCTAAATTATTGATACTTAGAATGGGGGGGAAACAATACCCCATATTTGAAGTTCAAACAACTACAGACCCCGATAGCGGGGCTGATATCTCCAAATATTCTGAATATACAAAAGTTTTAGCATGGATACAACCAACAGGAGCAAGCGGGTCAACAAAAGGAATTATTCTTAATGACAGCGAAGCAGGCGATAGCGTAACTGCTGACATTTTCATGTACCATGAAACGATTTTAAAGCCGCATGACAGAATACAATATAAAGGCAAATGGTACGAAATACGAACAATTGAGGACTGGGAAACATCTTTTTTGCATTTTTATAAAAGTTATTTAGTTAAGGTTGATAGTCAAAATGAAGATACAGACAGCACGGACAGCGATTTATAATTTCTTTAAAGAAGAAATAACAACGGCTTATCCACGATACTTTAAACTCGATGAAAATAAATCATGTTCAAAAATATTTTTTGACAGAGTAAAACAAACTAGACCCTCAAGACCTTATATTATGCTGTCGGATGGTGAAATACAAAAGATTTATAAAAGATTTGAAAGTTATACTATTAACGGTATAACCTACACAAGACAGGAGTTCAGATATCCTATAACAATCGGAGTTTACACTTTAGTAAACCGCTGTAACCTAGTTGAAGCGGACAATCTGGCGACTGAACTTATAGAACATATAGAAAATTTATTTCTTAATACACAGGCAACTTTTGATTTTTTCCAGGATAAAGGGATTACAATTAATGAGCTTGAAAGTTCAAATATCAGGGATTTAAGCCAATTTCAAGAAACGAATCAGGAATTCAGAAAAGAAATTGACATAGTATTTGAATTTGACGAAATAAGCGAGCATGTCGCTGAAAAAGGTAGAGCATTGGAAATAAACATTAAAGTTGCGGATACAGACTCAACAATAACAGGAGATTTTTAAACATGAGTGTATATGATGATATAATCAGTATACTTTTTAAGCTGCCTGACGGTCGCAGCTTAGAAGAGTATTATAAGAACATTTTACTTGTAGGTAAGATTACCGACGATGATTTACAAGATGATGGAACCTTTCCGGTAAACGGACTAGGCAAGTACTCCTCTTATGATGAAGTTATCAAGGTGTTTAAGCCCACTTCTCAATTTGCGATTGAAGCAAACGCAATATTTAACCAAAAAAACAACACACAAACTACATCGCAGGTTCAATATGTAATGATTGCCCGCGAGCCCTCAACAGGCGCACAGGTGGGTGAGGCTGTTGTTGGAAAAGCTGTACTCGATGAGGGGTCTGCAATTTTAGAAACATTAGACAATGCAAAGTCTATTGATGGCAGATTTGCAAAGGTTGTACCAATTTCAAGAGAGGCTAAAGACATTCAGGCTGTAGCTCAATGGTGCTTGACTAATAAACGATTTACAGATTTTGTAGTTAAAGATATAAAAGATGTTGAAACTCTTGTAAAAGGGCTTAATAACTACTCTTACGGTATTTTTAGAAAATCTGCAAAAGAACCGATAGCCTCTGCAGTTGCCTCGACATCAACAAGCGGATATTTTGGCGGAAAAGACGGGGCAGCCCAGTTTACACAGTTAACGGGAATTTTACCTGAAACATACACAGGTCAAGAAATTTCCGACATGAAAACTAATAATGTTACTTTTTACACCAATGTATCACCAATTGAGGGCGGACAAACCGACGGTTTTGGTTATAACTGGGTCATTGGCTCACGTATGCTCGGCGGGGAATTACGTCAACGTCAAATGATTATGGACTATATCGAAAAAAATATAGGACTGATGGCATTAGAATTTTTCAACCAAAAACCAATTTATGATGAAACCGGAAATAATTTATTATTGTCAATGGCTCAAAAACTTTTTAGAAGTTTCCAAACCTACAACTTAATCATTCCAACAACAAATGAACAAATCGGATTTGAGCTAAAAGTTACACCAATAAGAACCGGTGCAAATAGTATCATGAATACTGACGTTGAAGCTTATAAGGCTAAAAAATATAAGTTAAAAGGTTACTATTATGATGCGATTGTTGGTGAAAAAGTAGATTTCTTATTCTATGTAGACCCGACAGATGAACAAATTGAACAAATTTTAGGAGAATAACGAAAAATGACTTATAATGCTAAGAATATCCAGTTTGTATGGCGTGGAATGACACTAACTGGGGCAGGAGATGACCACGCATATAATATTACACAACAAAATGACAGCTTTAACCCTTATAAAGGGGTACAGGCAGAGGGTTTGAATATTGTTAACAATCAAAGACAATGGCAAATTACCCGTTCATTTAAGGTTGATAGTGTTTCTTTACCTATACTTATTCAAGATAACTTAAATAATATTGAAGATACCTTGATTGTACGTGATTTGAACACAGGTATAGACGATACTTTTACTGATTGTGTAATTTTAAACATTTCAGGTGAACAAGATAGCAATACAAGAACAGTTACATGGAATGCTTTATACAGAAACGGTAAATAATTTTATGTTATAATAGATTCAGGGTAAACTCTAAACCTCCACAGCACACGCATTAGTGAAGAAATCGGCTGAAAAGGAGGTGAAACTATGGACAAGCGGATAATAAAAGTCGCTATAACATTACTTATAGCGACTTTAAAAATTATTATTCTGTATCTATAGGGAGTGAAGAACGAGTTAAAAGGTAACGACTTTTAGCTCGTTTCCCTATAAATTTATTATAACTTGTTTGATGACAAAAATCAAGTGAGGAGTATAATAATGACCTTAGAATGCATAGTGAATAATCACAAATATGCGACAGAACCTTTATATTTTGAAGATTTTACAACATTGGGATTTATAACGGAGGAAAAAGTATACCCGTTTTTGACCTGTATGGTTGCATGTATAGCAAATGATTTATCAGATTCTGAATTGTTAAAAGCTCTGTATACAAGCTGCAAAGATATCTTCAATCGTGAAGATTTGAAATATTTATCAAATATGGCACTAAACAAAGAGCATCTAACCGTAGACGGCAGACGGCTTGATAATCTTGAATGGGAAAAGCACTGGCAATCAGTTGGATTTATGGATTATAGGGTAGTTTGTTTTCAATTTATAAGGCAAAACCTCGGAAATTTTTCGAGTTTGTCCACACTGTTACCAACAGAGTGGGCAGAGCAGGTGAAGAAACAAGTAGAAAAGAAATTATCTGTACTTGTAACAAGCCTAAGCGCTCAACTGCAAAAATAAAAACAGCAACACTAAACAGCCTAATGACACTATTTACAGCCAATAAACAGCTCGGGTTTGGGGTTAGTTTATCAGAACTCAAACAAATGACCCCTCAAGAAGCTTATTTATTCTCAAAACAAGTATCATTAGCTGCAAAACAAATGGAAGCAGGATTAAGGCAAAATGGCATTTGAAAACCTTTTAGTAAGTATAGTATCAAACTTAGATGATAGCGGGTTTAAAGCTCTCGACAGAATGGAAACAAGGGCAAGTAAAACCACAAAAATATTATCTAACTCTTTACGCAGCATGTTTATAGGCGTAGTTGGTACTATTGGAGTTAAAGAGATTGTAGACACCAGTGTAAAACTTGATAGTCTAAACAAATCTTTTGCCGCTCTTGCAGGTTCAGATATTGGCGGGAAAGAACAATTAGAATATGTAAGAAAAGAGGCTGATAGGCTGGGACAAAGTTTTGTTACAACTGCTGATGCTTATAAAAACCTGTTTGCCGCAGGTAAAGGCGCCAATATGGCAAATGAAGATATTCAGGCTGTATACTCATCAGTTTTGGAAGCAGGAACCGTTCTGGGTTCATCTGACCAGCAGGTGCAAAGTGCTTTAATGGCTCTTGAACAAATGATATCTAAAGGTAAAGTATCTGCAGAAGAGCTAAGACGACAACTAGGGAATGCCTTGCCGGGTACAATGCAAAGAGCCGCTAAAGCTATGGGGACAACCACCGAGGGGCTTGAAGAAATGATGAAAAAAGGCATTGATGCTCAAAAATTTGTTAAAGCATTCTCCCGTGAATTACATAATGAATTTGGAGGACAGGCGGATGCTGTTGCTGTTGATTCGTTGAATGGTGCTTTAAATCGTCTTAATAACGCTATTTTTGATTTAAAAACAGCTTTTCTTGGTGAAGATTCCGAGGAGCTTGCTAAAATTATAAATGAAATAGCCAAACTTTTAAAAGACCCTGCATTACATAAGTCATTAAAATCTATAGGGCAATTAGCTCTCTTCGTCTTGAAAAACTTTAGGCTGCTTTTTGGCGTTGCAACTATATTAGGAATTAAAAGACTTATTTCTGAAATAAAAATATTAAAAGACAATTTTACATTAACATCCTTTACAGCTAGACGTTTAGCAGGTGCTTTACGAATGGATGCAGGTATTGCATCTGTAAAAGCTCTAACTAAAGCATCTTGGGCTTTAATCGCGCCTTGGTTAAGAATATTGTTGATTCTTTTCTTAGTGGCTGAGGTAGTTGACACATTACGCGGGAAAAGAACTGTTTTAGGTGAACTTTTTGAAAATGCTCCAACACTTTCAGAAGTTGGACATAGTGAAAAGTTTCAAAAACAAAAACTAAAAAACGAAAAAATTATTGACAAAATATTAAATCCATATTATAAACCAGTGCCGGTGTTATACGATGCAAGTCTATATGATAAAGATGGTAATTTTATGGGTACAAATGGCAACCCAATCGGCGGAGCCGCAGGAATAAGCGACAGTATTTTAAACGATAACAGCGGATATGTTGGAACTTTGCCTAACTTAGAACAAAAAGCAAATAAACAAAATAGTATCGGGTTTGGTGATATAACAATCAATATCAATACTAGTTCTGATAACCCGCAAGAAATAGGACAGGCAGTAAAAACAGCATTTGTAGAAATACTAGACGATTATAGTTTACTCAAAGGATATCCGCAGACAGAGAGTGCATAGCATATATTTTGTTTTTATGTTACATTATCTAATGATAAAGAGGTAATTGTTATGGTGAGTGTATTTGATGTAGCAAATACTTTTATTAGTTTAGGTAAGAATGCACCTGAACCTATAACAAACATGAAACTGCAAAAATTGTTATACTATGCTCAAGGTTGGTATTTAGCTATAACTAATAATGAATTATTTAATGAAGACTTTGAAAAGTGGACATGGGGGCCAGTTTGTCCTGACATCTATCAAGAATTTAAATGTTATGGTGCAAATGTAATAGCTCAATTATCACCTAGTGGAAAAGTGCTAAATAAAGGTCTTGAATTCGATTTTATTAATACTATTTGGAATATGTATGGTAGTATGAGTGCTATTGAATTATCTTTAAAATCACATCAAGAAGACCCTTGGATTTCAACACCTAGATTTGAAATTATTGATAAGAAACTTATTAAAGACTACTTCAAAACCCTTTTACCCGAAGCGTTGGAGGTTAAATGACCTCTAGTAATTTAAAACAATTTATCGAAATTTCTACTGAAAAAGCTAATGCAGAAAAAAATAAAATAAAAAGAGATATCTCTGAGGGGGATTTTTATAGAAAAAAATATCTCGAGCTCATAAATATTTTAGACCACAAAAATATTGAAGCTGATAATCAAGACTGGCAAGACCGTGAAGCTGAACGGGAAGCAAAAAATAAAAACGATGCAGATGAAGATAGTAACAACGCGAGAAAAACTTTAAGATGGGTCATTCTTTATATAATTTTTGGTTGGCTTGTTTTTGTTGGCATCATTATTTTACTTCAAGGTTTTCATGTAAACATATATTTGACTAAGAATCATATATATTTTGATTTACCAGTTTCGGTTATTAATACTTTATTAGGCACAACAACATTATCAGTATTTGGTTTATACAAAGTGGTAATAAATTACTTTTTTAATATTAAAAAATAATTTAGATTATATTTTTAATAATAACTTTCATAATTACAACGTATCTTATAAGATACGACTTATTTAGGATATTATATGTCATACGCAGCTATTTACTTACAAAAAGATAATATATTAAATAGCATTACTAATGCTGAACAAATTGGAGGGATAAAAAGCCAATTAAGTGAGGCATACAGCAATGCAAAAACCACTCTGCAAAATTTCGATTTAGGAGAGATGGCAAAAAATATTAATATCCAAAGTGCTACAAAACTTACTCAAAAATATGCTGTATCCGCACTTACTATGGTTATAAATCAACGTCCGGTCACAAATCAAATGATGCTTGACAGCTTGTTTAACGGATTTGCACCGGCTATCGGGATAACTGCTGCCCAAACAGGGTTTAATAGTATCATGGATATGAAAAGTGCAGTGCAGGCAGGAAATATAAACGTTGCTAATTTTATGCAAGGATTTTCAAACGGCTTATCTGTTGTGACCAATACAATAACAAGGGCTGATGATTATAGCAAATACGGTGAAGAAATTGTTATTGATTTAACAACTACTTTTTCACGCAGCTATCAATCTGAAACACCCGATAGAGTAGTACAAGCGGGGCAAACTTATAATGAATATATCCATAATTTACCGTTAGTACTACAATTCAGCGGAGTGATAAAAGATGGTAAACATTATACTGCACATGAATTTTCTGACCGTTTAGAACAGATTATGAATGATAAAGTACCATTCACTTTCAGAGCAGGTAAAAAGATATTTGAAAACTATGTTTTCACATCTTACATCCCTCGCAGAGAAACTACGCAAGGTATTGAGTTTGATGCAGAAATTAAATATATCCAGACAGGAGAAGTAGAATTTGTTAAGGTAAATATCCCGCGACAAAGCAGCGGAAAAAAGGGTAGAACACAGACAACTAACACAAAAAAAGGACAAAATATACAAAATAAAACGTCTAAACAAAATTACGGCGGTGCTGTAGGATTATTTAATTGGCTCACAGGTGGTGAAGGAGTTTCAGAAATACCGCTGATAGAAAAAATCAAAGATTTTCAAGATTCATATAAGTAAGTATTACATTAAGGTTTTTAATAAATTACAAAATGTCAATAAAATAACTATTCCAAACAAATAGACTATTGTTCCTAGACATCCTATATTGAAAACTTCGAGATTTTCTGGTTTATTTTCATCAATACATATTTGGATTTTTTCATTATAATTTTTTATATCAACCCAGAACAAAGTACCATCAATAAACCAAACTATCCCAGTAATAAAGTAAAACGGAGTAAAGAATAAAGATAAAATATTTAAAATAATGTATAAAATACATCCTTGGAAATTTGCTATATAAAATCTATGTACGCCCCAAAAACCTAAAAATAACCAACATAGGTAGGAGACCACCATATTTTTTTTATACTTATTTAAATCAACTTGTGTAGTACCAGTTAAATCTGTTTTATCTAGGTGGAGATTTGCACCACAAAATTGACAAAATTTTGCGTTATTATCAATTTCTTTCCCACATTGATTACAAAACATAAAAAACCCTTTTTCACTATATTTTTTTAATTCTACAAATCTTAAAATACACTAAAAATCACAAAATACAATAACCCACATGGCTAAAAAATGCAACTATTAACATTACCAAATTTAACAAATACACCAAATACAAATATTGTATACCCTATAGGCAATAAATCCTATACCTTTCAATTCAAATGGTGCGGGGATTTTTGCCTGTTGTCGATTTACATTATCAGAGGTAATAATAATATCTACCTTATAAAAGGGCAACCTATTACCATTAATAGTGATTTAATCGCACGGGTAAAAGACGATGACCTTATTACAGGCAGTCTTTTGTTTATGAACAAATACAATATAAGTATTGAACCTACACAAGATAATTTTCATACAGATTATTATCTTATCTACTTACCGCTGGATGAAATATTAGAGTAACAATTATGGCTAACAAAATTATTCAAGCAGATATCAGCAAAAATATTTGGAAACAAAACTCACTGCAATTTAATATTATGGTGCAGATTGCAGGGGCAGATATTCAAATTACTGATTTAAATATTGATTTTGATATAACTAAAACTAATAAAGCAGAAGCAAATAAATCTACCATCACATTATGGAACCTTAATGAAACCACATACCAGCGGATTTTAGAGAAAACATACGCCGTTGACTTGTATACATGGTTTGGGAATGACGAACCGGCTTTAATCTTTCGCGGATATGTAGACAAAAATCAGACACAAAAGAAATCTAAAAAAGGAAGAAAAAGCAAATCAAAAGGATTTCTGGAACCTGCAATAAAACAAGATATCAGGGGCGGTTTTGATATTCCAACGGTTATAACCCTTATTGATGGAGGAGCAACTTATAGAAACGCGAAAATAAATAAAAATTACCGCGAAAAAGTTACATCTACACAAATAATAAAAGATTGTATTGAAGCTATGGGGCTTGGAGTAAGTCGTTTTAGCGAAAACTTACCATCAAAAGAATTCAGTACTTATAAAGCTGTTGGTTCTCCCCATGTTATCTTGCAGCAGATTTGCAAACCTTTAGGGATAAAATTTAGTATACAAAATGACTTAATTCAGGTAATAGCACCTGATACAAACTTTAAGGATGAATTTGCAATACTTTTAAACCCGAATAATTCACAACGCCCGGGCAGACAAGGTGATAATGAATTTGTTATATCAACACGTTTAATCCCTTTTGTTAACCCAAATGATTGGGTTAATTGCGATTTTACGGAAATATTAGGAGTACACCGAGTTAGCCAGGTGCATTCAATCGGAAATAATTATGGTACTGCAGGAAGTACAGAAATTATGGTAAAAGGTATTTAAAAAAGATGAGCCGAACAGTAGGTGAAAGCTTAAACGATTTATTAAATGGTTTAAGCGGTAATGTACTGGTTGAAAAACCATGCACAATTACAAAAGTTAATTCGCAATACTCTGTAGATATTGAGTATCTAACTAATAATAACCAAAAAGATTTTTTATATAACGTTCCGGTTAAACATTTGCAATCTCAAAAAGCATTTGTATTTTTAGGCTTGAACAAAGGTGATAAAGGTACAGTTCGCTTTTTTGATACAGATGTTACCGAATACTATCATGGCGGAGAATATACGGCAATTGGCGGTAGAAATCACGATATAAACGATAATTTGTTTAGTTTAGGTTTTTACCCCAAAAAAGAACATTACATATTTCCATCCGGCGATGTTGTTATAGGAACTAAAGACGGGGCATTAATTAACCTTACCGGTCAAGCAATTACTATCACAGGCGGAAATATAACTATCGGCTCAAATACAACCATTGACGGTAAAGTTTTCTTGGAGCATACCCACTCAAACGGCAACCAGGGGAACCCGACAGGCGGAGTGATTTAAACAATGACAGATATTTTGATGAACAAGAACCGTTTACCAATGTATAACGGCGATTTTATGCTGGTTAACGGAGTAGAAGAAATTAAACAGCATATTATTGTTGCCTTAAGCACATTTTATACCGATTGGCTGCTGGATTACCGAAAAGGGATTGATTATACTTTTGGGCTGCGTCATGAGGAATTTTTAGAAAATGACGTTAAAAAGCAGATTTTAGGGGTAGAGGGTGTAGTGTCAATTGTAAGTTTTAGTATGGCTTTTGATAAAAAAACTTTAATTTGGAATATCAAAGCCGGTATCAGAACAATATACGGCAATATAGAGGTAAACGAGGGTATTAAGCAATGAAAATAGATGGAAAAGGTCTGGAACTATCAGATTTAAACGACATTTTAAACGCGTATGAGTTAATGCTACAAAGCAAATACGGGTCAGACTTTTATATAAAACCTGAGGGTATAATTGATAATATTGTGAACTCATCCGGCTTTATGGAGATGAGCTTACAAGACCAGATTGCTTTTTTAGGTAAGCAATTTGACCCTGAAACCGCAGAGGGGGTATGGCAAGATAAACTATATGAACGTATTAACGTTTACAGATTCAAGGCAAGACCTACTATATTCACTAAAAATATTATAGGTGCGGCCGGTTTTACAGGTAGTGCAGGCAGTATTACTATTCGTTCTAATACAACACAAGACGAATTTACAAATAAAGAAGCCTACACAATAGGGGAAAACGGAAACTCTGATATAAACTTTGAATGTGTTGTTACAGGCATTGTTCAGGTGAATAAAGATGATACTTTTCAAATAGTAGAAGCACCTGACCAAATAATCGGAATAGGAATAAGTGAAGCAACAAATATCGCGATAGGTCAGGAAAGAGAAGAAGACGGCGATTTTCGTATCAGATTTAGAAACTCAAAGGCTATTAATGCAAAGGCGACGAGAAACGCAAATGAGGCAAATTTAACAAAACATATTGATAATATAGCATTTTTAAAATTGATAGATAAAAAAAATGATAATACTTTCGCACCGGGTACGCTTTTAATTATCGCTAAACATAATACTACAGATGAAATTTTTGCAGATGCAATATTTAACACTGTTGCTGATGGGATTGACCTACTCGGAGATACAAACGTTATAGTAAAAGATAAAGCCGGTGAAGATGTAAAAATTACATTCAAAAAAGCCGAAGAACCGGAAATCTATATACAAGCTACAGTAAAAGTACGTGAGGGCTATTACCATAATACGGTTTTAACTAATGCAAAACAAAATATTTTGAAATATATCGAACGCAGGGTTTTTGGCTTAGAGTCGATAATTTACGCAACTGAATTTATTATTCCAATATTAGAAACTGACGGGGTCGAAGCTGTAACGGAAATAAAAGTTAAAAATGGGGTCAGTACAGAATTTACGGACAGTATAAGTTTAACTCGAGAGCAAGCTCCTAATTTTAGTATAGATAGAATTTCTCTTATCGAACCGGCAGGTAGAAGATGAAAAAATTAGATTATCAAATAGAAGCTCTAAAATATATAATACCTTATTTTAGAGGGAATGAAGATGTTGTCACTATTTTAAAGGCTATAGGGAGCCGATTCGACAACTTACAAGGTGCAATCATTTATTTACTCAATACCCTTGATATAAGAGCTGCTAGGGGTGTATGGCTTGATTATGCTGGTGCAGAAGTCGGGGCACAAAGGGATGAAGTTGACTTTGGTAATTACTTTTGTGTTAACGCTCTGCACATAAACGCAAAAAAACGATTTTACTTTTTGAGCTCCGGAGAAAACCCTGAAAGTCCATTAAGCTTAACCGATGCAGAGTTTATCCAGAAGATATTTGCTTATATTGGCTCAAATTCATCCTGTGGAACAAGAAACGAGATTATAGACATAGTCTCAACAATAACTAATGCCCAAAAGGTTATTGTGACCAAAACAGGCAGATGTACTTTAAAAATCAATTTGATTGGCAGCAAATTAGTTCTAACACGCAATACGATTAACTATATCCAGCGTGTTATCGGGGATGGAATATATTTAGAGGAGATAACAATCAATGGAAAAACCAATTAAACCGGCTGTTAAAATTCCGGCAGAATTTGCAATAAACGGACAAAAGGCAGATTTTATAGATGAGAAAATTCAAAACGGTTTTGACCCTGTAGATACTGATGTATTAGCGGGCGATAACTTGAATAAATTTATCGATGACACTTACAAAGGTTTAAATTATTCAATGGCCGGAACTGATGCTATAAATTTGATTAAACCTAGAGAAACCTTAAGTGTTGACGAAAATAATAACTTCATAAGTGTTAATATTGATACAGCACTTAGTCTAAGAAACATCGGCGAATTAGTTTACTCATTACTACCACAAACTGATGCCGGGTTACATTTGTTAGACGGGACACTAATCAGCGGTGCAGGTAGTTATCTTGCTTTTGTATCCCATATTGCCACTCTTTATGGTGACGGTTCAAACATTCCGGCATACTTTACAACAGAAGAAGAATGGCAGCAATCAGTTATACAATACGGTGTATGCGGTAAATTTGTATATGACAAAGAAGCAAACACTGTGCGTCTGCCTAAAGTTACCGGTCTGGTAGAGGGTACGCTTGATGAGGCTGCACTTGGAAGCCTTATAGAAGCAGGTTTGCCGGCTCTAAATATTTCGGCTACAACTAACAGTGCAGGAGCTCATACTCATAGTCGAGGTACTATGGAAATTAGTGGGCAAGTTGTCGGAGGAAATGATGGCGTATGTAGTTGGAGTAGTGCCGCAGGAGCTTTCCATGCAGCAAACTCATCGGCTGCGAAAGGCAATGTTGAAAATACAGGCGGCAGCAGTGTCACCAATAAAATATTAAAATTCACAGCTTCCAGAAATTGGACAGGTGCAACATCTTCAAATGGTGCTCACACTCATAATATTACTGTTAACAATACCAGTAGCCCTATTTTCGGTAAAAACGAAAAAGTACAACCACAGACGATTAATGGCTATATTTACATGGTGATTGCTACATCTGCAAAAACCGATATTCAGGTTGATATAGATAATATCGCTCATGACCTGCTTTTAAAAGCTGAAACTGATTTATCAAACCTCACACCTGCAGGTGAAAAACACTTTTTAAACAAAACTCAACTAACCAACTGTATATTAGAAGTACCTGATAATATTAAATACAAATTGAATAATGGTGTTTTAACATTTAAACAAGGGACTGTGAGAATATTCCCTAATGGATTTGAAGATGATGGGCTAACGCCTAAATTTGATTTCAGTCCTATTGAAAGTGATGAAGTATTTGATTCATCACACTTTACATCCACAACAGCGTTAGAACAATTTATATTCCCTGTTTCTAAAAACACAGGAGATATTTATAATTCCAGTAATTTTTGGCATTACACCGCAGGGCATTCTATTTTTAGTGGGGAAACAGCTCCTACTACTGACGCACCATATACGAATATTCTTTGGTATGATTCAAAAAACAATATTATTAAACATTCTTTAGATGGTGGTAAAACTTGGAAGACTGGTGAAAAAATAGCTTTGCCTTGTGCTTGCGTGACTTTGCAAAACAAAATTGTACTTTCAGTTAATACTACTTTGGATTTTTTCACTGTGATAGACAAAACATTCTTTTTGCTCCCAGGGGTAAAATGTTTAATGCCGAACGGCTTAAATCCAGATGGGACATTGCGTAACATAGAAGCTGAGACAACAAAAATTACTGTACACAACAGTGCAGAATCTTATAACAGTTCTTCTGTATGGTTTGCTATAAGAATCGATAATAAGGAATTTCAACCTCTTTTTTACCACTCCTATCAAACTTATATACAATCTGCTCAACCTATTACCACAGATTGGGCTTTTTGGTATGACTCAGCAAACAACCACTGGAAATTTCATGATAATACCACTCAAGAATTTGTAAATTTTTATGTGTGTCCTGTCGGGGTTGGGAATAACACTGACAAGGGCGTAACTAAAATACGTCTCAATACAGCTGTAGCTTTAGCAAAAGAACAAGATATTGATGGTCAATACACAAACAAAACATTGTACCTTGTGCAAAACGGGACTTTGGCAAAAGACTATAATAAAACTTTCGATTTAAGCAATTATCTCCCAAACGATAATCACCCTTATATGGTTTTGGTTGACGTTATCCTGCGGACAGGTTCGGCTGTAAATAATTCTTTTGGCTTGTATGCAAAATCAAATTTGATGTCAAATGCAGGGTGTTTATCCAGAGCTGTAACAAGAACAGACAAAGTAAATGCAATAGACGGATGCACTTCATTCATACCTGTAGGGTCAGACCATACCATTTCATTACTGGCCGGAGATGAATCAAATGCCGGTACTTTTGCAGATAGTACTACGATTAGTTTAAATGGGTACAGGAGAATAAGATAAATGAATTATTACCTTTTTATAGAAGACAACAAAATCAACGGAGCAGGTCAAGCTCGTGTGTTAAATGAAGATACATTGAACTTTGAAGTGACAGAAGAGTTATATAATGCTTTTGTTACTGAGCCCCAAAAATATATCTGGGATGGTTCTGACGTAATCCTTGACCCTGATTTTGATACAAAACAAAACAAAGCAAAACAAGAAATTTTTAATCAAGAATTTTTTAAAACCTCGTTAGGTTATATCAGACGACAGGTTAATATGGCTACAGGAGATAAAAAAGATTTTCTATCCGACTTGTTACCTACAATTTCAATGGCTGTACAATCAGGGCAGACAGTACCTGTCATCACGTACAAAGAGCCTGATTTTTCACAGGAACTTACGCTTGAATATATGGAGAGCTTGCAAGAAGTCAAAAACGTAACCCCTGCATTCATTCAAGAATGTTTTATGCAGGTTTCTACTGACTTTTTGGCTGTCCCTTTGGTTGTGGATGAGAAAGTATAAGGAGATTTTATTATGAACGAAAAAATGGAAAAAGCATTACTGGAATGCTGTGAAAGACACACAGATGTATTATCTGATGAAGTTGTAGAGTTTGCTTATGACCTTGCAAATACTGCAATTAAGACCTCTGACACAAAAATAGATGACGCATTTTTAACGGTTATTAACGCTACAAAACCTATTGTAAACGGTGTTGTAGACAAACTGGTTGACAAAATTGATAAGGTCGATGGGAATCTTGAGTAATGTTTGATTTTGCAGATGCAATTCAATCAGTAGGTGAAGCGTTCAAAAGTTTGACAAACTATTTAAAGCAATCAAAAGTACAGCAGGCTGAAACCGAAATCATAAAAGAAAACAAACGCAGGTTAAAAGCTTTGAATATTGCAGAAGATATTTTGTTGTACATAGATAAATTTCAAACCCGCTTTACTTCCGATGAATGGATTAAATATGTTAAACTTAAAGATAAATTCTACGATGCAAGTTAAATATACAAACCCTGAAAACCTAATCCGCTTTAACCCTCATGAAATTGTTAAACCTTTCTTTTTAACAAACCGACTAATCGTAAACATTGTTGAGCTATCCTTTAATCTATGGGTTGTAGTTCCTTTAGGTTTTAAGTCAGACGGGTGCTCAATTCCTTGGGTATTCCGTCTGATTTTGGGTTGTAAACATAACCCAAAATACGTTGTAGCAAGTATTATACACGATTATATTGTGGAAAATCCGCAAGTAGTCGATTATAACCGAAAGTTATCAAGCCAAATATTTTACAACGTTTTACTGAAAGAAAAAGTTAATAAATACCTTGCCTATGTGTTGTATCTGGGTGTAGAAATCGGACAGATTTACAACACGATATTTAAAGGGAAATGGAGAAACCATGAACAGCGAACACTCTATATCTAAAATTTTAGAAATGACTTATGAGAATAAGGAAATGCTAAGTGCATTAAACGAACGCTCAAAGAATTACTATGAGATACAGCACTCGCAAGGTGAAGACATAAAAAGTCTGTATGAACGTGTTGAGAATAACGAGAAAGATATAGGGA
>CATXCB010000017.1 GCA_958366705.1 uncultured bacterium | reverse complement strand
GAGTTGTATCTATTCGATTACAAACTTTGTGCCAACCCCCTGTTGTATAAATAAACAAATCATATCCATACCTGTTTGGACCGTTATATGGACCATTTGTATCAAAAGTAAAAGTTATACCATCACTAGCCTCATGATAAAAATAAGTTAATGAAGTAACAGAAGCACCACTTTGCAACAAATACATATAAGGATTCTTAACAGTTACAAATTCCATTCCATATACACTACCATAAGCACGTACATTTTTCGTACCTTTAAAATTTGTCACTTTCTTTTTAGTTTTCCATAAGTATTGATTAGTAAGTCTTGTGGCTCCTGCAAACTGACTACCCCAAACCAAATCCACATCACTAAAATATTCTTTATTTTCTGGTTGTGGAATAACATTACGAGCGTTAAAATCTTTAAAACTATCCACAGAAAATTCATCAGAAGTCCGTTTCATAGCTTGCTGCAAGACTGCATCCATTTTGGTAAAAGAAACTTTCAAGACTTTTCGTTGAATTTTGTGATGAATTGTTGGAATTGTCATTGCTGCGACAATACCGATTACGCCGAGGGTTATAAGGACTTCGGCGAGGGTGAAGGCGGCTTTTTGCGAACGTTGCACGAGCAGAGGACAAGAACGTAGTGGAGTCCAGTTTAATGCGAATGCAGTGGGGTGACCGAAGAATCTTTTATTACTGTTCTGTTTATTAGATACTTCGGCTAAAGCCTCAGTATGACGATATGTTTGATTATCTCCGTCATTCTGAGCAGATGCGAAGAATCTTTTGGTTTGACTCTTTATTTTAGATTCTGAAACAAGTTCAGAATGACTGTGCGAGGTTGGATATGGAAAACAATTTAAACCAAATAATTTTAAAGACCTTAGAATACTGTCGGAGTAAAGCTTTAAAAGGTTACCCCCCCCCCGATTTTCTTATTATGACTGTGTTTTAGCATATTTGACTCCTTTCTTCTGCCACTAAATCCTTTTTCTATTTTTCAAACGCAATGCGGCAATTTCTTCTCTTATTTCGTTAGATTTATTTGCCAGCCGATTATAAACTTGAGAATTAATTTCTCCGCCAATTAAAAGCAAAATTGATGTATAATAAATCCATATCATCAGGATAAAAAACGCCCCGATTGTACCATAAACCATGTTATATGTACTTAAATTATTTACATAAACCGAAAATCCCCATGAACCAACTAACCAGAATGTGGTAAAAAATATAGTTCCCGGAAGTGCACTTTTCCTCTTAAAGGTTTCATTCCCTTTCAAATCAGGTAAAATATAATAACTTAAAAACGCCATCACATACAATGCCAAAAAGGCAACCGGCCAACGCAGGGTTAATATTGTTATAGCTACAGCTTTTGACATTCCAAAATGCGCAACTAAAAACATTATAATAACTTTACCAAAAATAATTATGTTAATTGTTAAAAACAAAACCAGAATATTAACAAAAACCATCAAAAATGATAGTATTCTTGTATAGATAAAGCTTCTTGTTTCTTCAACTTTATAAGCTCTGTTCAAACCTTTTAAGACAACTGCCACACCATTTGTTGAAAGAACTATTGTTGTTATAATACCAATAATTGCAAGGAGCTGCCCGTGATTAAAAATCATAGTTTCTTCCAACACAGACTTTAACAAATTCATAGCTTGCTGAGGCATTATATTTGACAAAACATGCAAAATAGAATCAAAATATGAACGGTTTCCTAGCCAACCAAAAATAGCCATTAAAAACAACATAAATGGAAAAATTCCAACAACGAGCATAAAGCCCATTTCGGCAGCCATTCCATAAAAATCATTTTTTATTATTGAATTGACCAGCCTTACAAGAACTCTTATATATTTATTTTTAAGAAGTTTTTTTAACATAGTTTTTGTTTTGAAATCTCTTCTAATATCATTTTTACAGAATCCGCAACATTTGCTTTAATAACAGCACCCGCAGCCAGCTTATGCCCACCGCCGCCAAACACAGAACAAACATTTGCTATATTCAAATTTTTACTTCTCATTGATAATTTTGAAGTTGCAGCGTTCAATTCTTTTACAACAAACGCTATTTCTGTTGATTGTATTGCTCTTAATTTTTCTGTCAAACCGTCTGTGAAATCTTCACCATTATAATTATATTTTTCTAAATCTTTTTTATACACGACCGTATAAGCAATTTTATCATTATTCAAAAATTTTGCCTTACTTACACAATAACTCTGGAATAATACCATATCTTTTGAATTAGATTCATAACAATTCTGATAAATTACAGATGGCTGAACTCCGTATGACAATAATTTACCCGCATATTCCATTGTTTTTTGTGTTGTATTAGAAAACTTAAAACAACCTGTATCCGTCATTATGCCGGTATACAAACAAACAGCAGTTTTACTAGAAATTTTCCAATTTAAACTTTGAGAAAGCTCCACTATAACTTCTGCTGTTGCAGATGCTTCTGGTTCAACAAAATTCAAATTCCCATAATTTATATTTGTTTCGTGGTGGTCAATATTTATAGTTTTCTTTGCTTTATTAAACAGAATTTGAGCATCTCCGCATCTATTAAGAGCCGCAACATCAAGATTTATAACTAAATCATACTCTCTTGATAAATCAAAATTTTCTATATATTTGACCTCTTCAATATATGGAATAAAATTGTAAATAGCCGGGACTTTTGAAACCACAGCCATATCACATTTTTTCTTATAGTTATCTTTAATTATTGAAAACAAACCGCACATAGACCCAAGAGTGTCCCCATCAGGATTCATATGCGATACCAGTAATATATTTTTAGAATTTTTTATGCTAATATCTAATTGCTCAATGGTCATTTCCAGATTTTAACACAAAAAAGCCCGGATACAAAATATGAAAAAAATTTTATACACGAAATTTCAAAATATGGATGAAATAATTGCAAAACTTATGGAGCGAGCCGAAATAAGAAAAGCAATTACACGAGCGAATTTGTGTAAATTCTGGAGAAAAGTTGCAGGCGAAAAATTTGCACAGAATTCAAAACCATATTCAATGATTAAAGGTTCAATAATGGTTATTGCCTGCAAAACACCTACTGTAGCACAAGAATTGATGCTTAGAAAGACTCAGCTTCTGGTTAAATTTAAACCATATGTTGAATCCCTGCAAATGAAGTTAACAGATTTAAGATTTGATGCTAAAAAATGGATTGATGAAGAAAAAAGTAATTAATCGCGTATTTTTTTAAAAAAGCTTCTTAACAAACTATCACATTCTTTTTCTTTTATACCGCCATAAACTTTGAGTTTTGAACCGGCAGCCAGTTTTCGCAAATCTATTTTTGAAGAAAAAGCTCCGTAATTTACATCATAACTTCCAAAATATAAATTTCTTATTCTAGATTGCAATATAGCCCAGCCGCACATCGGACAGGGTTCCAGAGTGACATACAAGTCACAATCCTCTAATCTCCAATTATCCAAAACTTTTGCAGCCTGCCTGATTGCAAGGATTTCTGCATGCGAAGTTACATCATTATCTTTTTCTCTGGTGTTATACGCTTCGGCTATAATTTTTCCATGCCTGACAACTACAGCACCGACAGGAATATCCACATCCGCTTTTAAAGCCTCTTGAATTGCGGCTTCCATAAAATCATTTATCATTCTAATTCTTCTTTCGCAAGATTTAATCTTATAGTTGCACAGAACCCGTATTCTTCTGTTGACGACAATTCAATAGTACCTTCCATTGCTTCGACAAGTCCTTTTACTATAAACAACCCTAATCCTGTACCGCGTGTTGTTCTTGTCATATTATCATCTAATCTGACAAACTTCTGGAATAATGTAGCCAATGTTTTCTCCGGAATCTTATCACAGAAATTCTTTACAGTTATACAGGCTTTTCCATTATCAATATTTGTATCCACAATAATTGGAGTATCTGGATAAGAATATTTTATAGCATTTTCATATAAGTTAACAAAAACCTGTTCTAAGCGGCCTTTATCAGCAAACACTTCAGGAAAATTCTTATCCAAATTAACGACAATATCACGCCCCTCACGTTTACGCAGGAGCAATTCTGCCTGCTCTAGAACTTCACTCAACCAGACATTTGTACATTCTGTGCGCAGCCGCATACCCTCAATATCAGGAATCGTAAGCAAATCTTCAATTAATCTTTTCAAACGTTCTGATTGCTCTTTTATAATACGCAGCGATTTTTGTTTTGTTTCATCATCAATGACAATATCCTGTCTCATAAGACGGGAAGTATACCCCTGAATACTTGTCAATGGTGTTCTTAATTCATGGCTGACGGTATCCAACAGATTTGAGCGAAACTCATTTAACTCTTTTAATTCTTTATTTTTACGTTTTAACTCTTTATACGATTTATGAATTTCTGAGGCCATGTTATTAAATTCATTTGCAAGAAATACAATTTCATATGGAGTAAATGATGTTGTCAGCAGTCGAATCTGGCGTTGATAATTACCTTTAGACAGCGCAATTACAGCTTTAAATAACTGTCTCATATTTATGTATAAATAATAAATATAAAAACCAATCAAAACCATCATTGATAAAATTGCAGTCAAAACTGACAGAATAATTTTTACTCTGTTATCAAGAATTGCGTGCTTTGCAATATTTTCAGTAGTATTTACCACAATTGTCAAATCAGGATTTGTACGGTGCAAATATACAATAGGCTGGTTTTTTTCATCTCCGAAAATTACAGGCGCTTCAACTTCCAAATCTTTTGGCAATAAATCAAGTGTTTCTTTAAATACCTCCGGAGTAAAATTATGAGACGATATTAAATGATTATTTTTATCCATTATATAAACTTGTCTGTTATCATTTTCCAGCGACTTAAATAATTGATTATCCCAATTTTTAGCACTAAAAATAATCACAAGAAAAGCCCCGTCCTTCATCTGAGTGGACAAAATAGGTTTTTCATTAATATGCGCGTCGTCAGTGACTTTTTCAAGCTCATCCGGATTTCGTACAATTATAATATCTTCACAATTTGGATATTTTTTGGCCACATCTTTTATAAATTTTTCCTTTAATTTATTTGATGGAAGATATTCTAAAGTATCTGCAATTTGAGCTAAAGTTGTCTCATTTGTTTTTAAGAAAAAATCGATTTCATCAGATACCATACTGGCAACAAGAATTGCAGATTCTCTAAGCTGATGACGTACTGACTGCTGGTTAATATTATTGATAATAAAACCGCTTATTGACATAGGAATTACAACTGCAATAAAAAATACGATTGCAATTTGTTCAATAATTTTCAATTTTTTTAATTCATATTTTTTCATATTTAATCTTGCGCAAACGGTGTTAACTTATAACCAACATTTGTTACTGTATGAAGATACTTAGGCTCTTTTGCGTTTGGTTCAATTTTATTTCTCAATCCCCCAACATGAACTCTAAGCATTCGAACATCTTCGTTACTGTCATACCCCCAAACTTCGTCTAATAATGTTGCCAGAGTCACAGGATGATTAAAATGCTGAAGCAAACAATACAAAATTTCAAATTCTGTAGGAGTCAGCTTAACTTTTTTATTAACAATAACAGCCTCAAGCGACTCAGGAAAAATCTCAATATCACCGCAATGCAATATTTCATTAGACAATGGTGACTCTTCGATATTCACAGAATTTCTACGAAGCAATACTCTGATTCTCAATAATACTTCCTGAATATCAAACGGCTTAACAAGGTAATCATCAGCTCCGCAGTCAAAACCTGTTGTTTTATCATCAATTGTACCTTTTGCGGTTAACATTAATACAGGAATTGAAAGTTTTGCCTGTCTTATATTCCTACAAACATCAAACCCATTCATCTTAGGCATCATAACATCTAATAAAATCAAATCATAAGTATTGTTTAACGCCTTATTTAATCCCTCTAAACCATCTGTTGCTGTATCGACAAAATAACCGCTGCTGCGTACATCAAATTCCAATAGTTCTCTAATTTCATCGTCATCATCAACAATTAATATCCGCTTTTGCATTTCGTCCATACAATACTCCTTTTGTTTAGGTTTATTGTACAAAATTCAAATATCTTTTTCAAGATTTTATAAAGTTATATAATATTAAAAATACAAAAAGAGCGCAGTCACTAAACTACGCTCTTTTTTATTCAAATATATCCTAACCTGTAACTAAATGATGGAAACCGTATGCAAAACAAATACCAAAAATTGCACCGACAAAAACTTCTAAAGGAGTATGTCCTAAAAGTTCTTTTAATTTCCCGCCAACAGACTGCAAGTCATGATGATAAAAATCTTCCATCATTCGATTTAAACATGCAGCTGTTTTCCCAGCAGCACGCCTTAATCCTGCCGCATCATACATAATAATCAAAGAAACACCTAAGGAAACTGCAAATATAATAGAATCAAAGCCTTCTAAAATTCCGACAACAGTAGATAATCCCATTACCCCCGCAGAGTGAGAACTAGGCATTCCACCTGTAGTTGAAAATATTTTAAAATTAACTTTTTTACTTTTTATAGTAAATAAAATAAATTTAATAACTTGAGCACAAAAAGCAGATGCTATACCGCAAATAATTACTTCATAGCCATTATTTGCTATAGTACTTCTGACAACATCTAAAAACATTATATACCTACTCTCTTATTTATTTTCTCAATCATATCTTCAAAAATTTCTGATTCAAAATTTTGTTCTTTCATTATATCATGGCATTTTTTAAATAGGCAAGAAAGTTTACATTTTGCTTCATCCAAACCATATAAAGAAACATAAGTTAATTTTCCCTCAGCTTTATCCTTACCAAGCGTCTTACCCATTTCTTCAAAAGTTGAAATCTCATCCAGAATATCATCTGCTATCTGAAACGCCAGCCCAAAAGTCTTTGCAAACTCAGTTACCGCAGCTAATTTTTCATCATCAGCTCCGGCAATAATAGCACCTGTTCTCATAGCCAGCTGGAACAAATCCGAAGTTTTATGAATATGCAGGTATTCCAACGTTTTTTCTTTATCTGAAATATGCAAGTTATTTTCTGATTCAATATCAACAACCTGTCCTGCTATAACTCCTCTTGCTCCTGCAAAATGGAAATATTCATTCAATATTCTGATTAAAACTGATGGAGTCAGAGTTTTAGAAAACTTTGTAATTACCTGTGGAGCAAAAGTTAATAAAGCATCACCTGCAAGAACCGCAACAGCTTCCCCAAAAACTTTATGATTCGTCAGTTTACCTCTACGATAATCATCATTATCCATGCAAGGTAAGTCATCATGAATCAATGTTTGAGCATGCAGCATTTCAATTGCACAAGCTGTCGGTATAGCATCCTCAATATCACCGCCAAGCATTCTGCAAGTCTCTAAACACATTACAGGTCTCAATCTTTTACCAGGAAGTGTAACAGTATATTTCATTGATTTAAATATACTTTCAGGATACTCAACAGCAATAAATTCATTGAGTTTACTGTTAACCAATTCTATATAATCATTCATCTGCATGTTCGTCTATTTCCTTATATATCATTTGCTTTCTTGTATTACGCGAAGCCTGACGTTTTTTATCACTAATTTTAACATATACTTTATTATTTTTAAACTTTCTTGCAGTTTCTTGCTTCACGCCGTTATATTTAATTTTTTCCTTATATTCGATTGCCTCATTAACAAATTCAATATAACTTTCGTATCTGGATTCATCTATATGTTCAATATTTTTCAAAACTTCACACCCATCCTCATTTATATGAAGACAGTTTCCGTATTTGCAAAATTCTCTATATTGTAGCATTTCTTCAAACAACAAATCCACATCTTGAGGAAGCAAAAAATCAAACCTCACATTACTGAACCCCGGAGTATCCACAATACTTGAAGTCTCATCCAGCCTGATAATTTCGCAATGTCTTGTTGTATGGGTTCCCCTATTTAACTTTTCACTAACTGCTTTGGTTTTTAAATTCAATTCCGGATTAAGTGCATTTATAAGACTTGATTTTCCAACACCAGAATTTCCGCATAAAGCACTGACTTTCCCTTTTAAAAGAGCTTGAAATGTTTCAATACCTTTTTTTTCTAATGCTGAAGTAAATACTATTTTATACCCTAATGGCTCATAAATTGACAAAATCCTATCCTGTTCTGTGGATTCCAAACCTAAATCTTCTTTATTAAAACAAAGAACTGCAGGTATTTTATAATATTTTGCAAGAGAAATATAGCGGTTAAGCTGATGAAAGTCTAAGTCAGGATGTTTCAAAGCCGAAACAACCACAATTTGGTCAACATTCGCAACAGAAGGACGAGGGATATAAGTTTTTTTAGGAAGAATTTTTGAAATTACACCATCACAAAATTCAACAAAATCCCCCACTACAATTTTTTCACGCTGCTTTTTTAGAACTTCTCGAATTTTACATTCAAACGAAGAATTCTCACACTGCACATGGTATAAATCAGAATGAATTTTATATATTTGACCTTCCATAACAAAAACAGTTTACTAGAAAGAGTAAATCATTGCAAATATTGTATTTACTTTTACTCATATTGTGCAATAATTTATATATGATTACAAAACTCGAACTTGATAACCTTGTTGAAATATACGAAACCACAGATTTTATCAAAGATGATCCTGTACGTTTCCCGAACAGGTTTACAGAAAAAAAAGACATTGAAATTGCAGGTTTTATCGCATCACTGGTTGCATACGGAAGAAGAGATATTTTCACCAAAAAGCTTGATGAATTATTCCGCATTGCACAAAACGAACCGTTGAATTTCATCCAAAACTTTGAACCAGAAATAATTGGCGACTTCAACTACAGGTTCGGCAAGAGTGAAGATTTTTCACAAATATTTTCTATACTAAAAGAACTTTACACTAAAGACGGCGGACTGGAAGAACTGTTCAAATACGGTTATAACAACAAAATCAAAGATAACATGTTTATTCCGGTAACAGATTATTTTTATTCCAGAGCAAGCAAAACATCAGGTCAAGGTTTTTACTTTATGATACCTAACCCTCAAAAAGGCGGAGCTATGAAGCGTATGTGTATGTTTCTTCGCTGGATGGTAAGAAAAGGTCCTGTTGATTTTGGAATCTGGGATTTTATGCCGGCATCAGATTTACTCATTCCATTAGATGTTCATGTAGCAAGAATCTCAAGAGAGATGGGCTTGTTAACGCGAAACGCAAATGATTTTAAAGCGGTAATAGAATTAACCGACAATTTAAAGAAATTTTGTCCGGAAGATCCGACAAAATATGATTTTGCAATGTTTGGCTACGGGGTTAATAACAAGGAGTAACCCTTATTATTAAAATTCCATTACATAATGTTTATTATGGGTATATTTTATAACTTCTGCATTCTTTTAAGGAAGGTTCGGAAACGTAGTTTCTGATGACTCGTATTATTAGGTCGCGAGTTTCTTTTTCTTGGCTTACATTCTTTTTCTTTGCTTCGCAACAAAGAAAAAGAATCGTAAGTGCGGGTTTGGGTATGCACAATACCCAATATATAAATATTTAAAACTAAAAAATTATCTGTTCGTCTCCGACGGGTCTTCCAGACGGGACTGACTTGCTTCGTTCGCGTTAAACGGGACTACCGGCAAGGCTCAACGCCTTGACCGTACGCCCTCTGCTCACTTGCATTTTTGATGGCAAAAGTGCCTCAAAACCAGAGTCCTGAACTTCGCTCACTAATCAATTGTAAAATTCAACCTGAGGCAAGCAAACTCGCTTCGCTCAAACAAAGCTTGCCTTTGTTGTTGTTTCATTAACATTGATTGCTCGCTCTCGTTGAGGACTCAAAGGGATTTATAATTAGGACATAAAAAGTATTACCCATAATAAACATTATGCAAAACAAAAGGCGGTAGTGATGTTACCGCCTATTAACCAGATTTACACTATGTAAGTGTTCAGAAAGGATCTTTTACATATCCTGAAATTCAGAATATCTATTATTCTCCCAAATTCAAATGAGAGAATTGTACAATTTTATTTTTTCCGCGTTTTTTAGCATTGTATAACGCGTGTTCTGCATAACGAATAATAGTGTTTGCATCTTCCTCTGTATCAGGTAAACAAGGGAATGTTGAAATTCCACCGGATATAGTAATAGGATGACGTTCTTCTTCACCTGCTGGAATAAATTCCATTTTCTCAATATCTTTTCTGAATCTTTCTGCAAACAAAAATGCATTATCTTCAGAAGTGTTCGGAAGAACCACAATAAATTCTTCATCGCCGTAGCGTGTTAAAATATCTTCTTTTCTAATTAAGCCTTTTAATTTATCTGCAATAGATTTAAGTAAAACATCGCCCCATTCGTAACCGTAAATATCATTTACAACCTTGAAAAAGTCTAAATCAAATAACAATACAGAAAGAGCATTGCCATAACGTTTTGAACGAGAAATTTCCTGCTCCATACGTTCAAGCAAATATTTCCTGTTATGTAAACCTGTTAATTCATCAGTTGTAGAAAGAGTTCTCAATTTATCTCTCAATTCTCTGATTTTTAACATATTTTTCACACGAATAATCAATTCCTGATTATCTACAGGAGTTTTAATATAATCAAAAGCAACAGCCCTAACAGTTGAGCCTTTGAAAGTTTCTCCAATAAATATTACAGGTGATTTAAATTTCAATACCATCAAAACGTCTTTAATATCAGGAACACTTTCAACAATAACTACTCCAGGATTTAATGCCTCATAATCCTTTAAGTTTGCAGCATTTTCCAATCTAACATTAGAATCTTCAATTGTAGAAAGAACCTCTGCCAGTGTCGATGAATTTTTATCTGTATATATAACTATATTTTTCATATAATATCCTTTCATTAATAAATTAACACATTGTTTTCAAGCTAGCAAAATTGTTACGTTTTTTAATATTTTATTTACTCACAACTAAGAAATCAATCAAAAAGATGGGGAATTTAAACACTAAAATGCTAAAATATATTATTATTAGAACAAGGAATATATATTTTTATGAATTTTGAAATACAAAATAACAACGAAAGAGAATATTTAAAACAAGATTTTTCAGAAATAAAAGAACTT
The DNA here is from genome assembly GCA_958366705.1 of uncultured bacterium. Lineage (GTDB taxonomy): Bacteria > Cyanobacteriota > Vampirovibrionia > Gastranaerophilales > Gastranaerophilaceae > Zag111. The sequence goes on along the minus strand of CATXCB010000017.1, from coordinate 28,307 downwards.
CTGCAACGAATCAGAAATGCTCTTATTTCTTCTGCGCCAATAATAATACAAGACTTAAATCTTGATAAAATAATAAAATTCAATCCTAATATAACATTTGCATATATCACATTATTTCAAGAGGGTATAAAACCTGTTCGCTGGGGTTCTTGCAGAAAAACACTTGAAGAAACCCTGAACAGAGACATTGAGCAATTAAAAAAACATAAACTATACCACGAATTCGATATTCAAAATTCAGATAAATGCAGAATAATGCTTGAATATATAACAGATCAAACTCCGGTACAACTAAGTCAGTTGACTCATTTTGAATTTAGCGAAACTCGTTTTGAACCCGGTATTACAGGGCTAAAATTTATAATAGATAAAACTCCATATATTTATATGCCGACAGATGCCTGGGTGCAAAGCCAGATGGATTTGAAATCCGTATTGAACACAATCCTAAGAAAAACACATATAAAAAACCTGACAAATAAAATTTCAGAAAGAATTTCTATTTTAAAAAACACACCTCATAAATGTTTTATTATAAAAAGTAAAACCTTTATAACTTATAAAGATGAAATACTCCCGCTGTATAGAGGCAATATTTTATACGAATATACCCCCGACGAAATAAAAGAACAGGCAATTAACGGAGCAAATTGGATAATAAAAAACATCAAAGAAGACGGCAGATATTTATATTACTACGATTGCAAAGATGATAACTACAAAGACCATGAACACCCGAATGCTCCGGAAGATAACTTGTACTATAATGACTTGAGACACTGCGGCGGTATAATAACCCTTATCAGAGCATTCCAGCTTACAAAAGACTTTAAATATCTTAATGCGGCAAAAAGAGGACTGGATTTTATAACAACAATAACAAAAGAGCATAATACCGACAACGGAACAGGAGCTTATGTTTTTTATAATAAAAAAGCAAAGCTCGGCGGTACAGGAATGATTCTTATCGCAATGATGAAATATCGATGCGAAACAAATGACAAATCCTATGATGAATTAATAAAAAAATACGTTAGACATATACTTTCAAGAATCCACAAAACCGGAGAAATGCTCGGTTACTTTATAAATCCAAATGTACAGAACGGAAATGAACTTATAAATATGTCTGACGAAGAAAGAAGAGCAACATTTTCATTCTATTATCCGGGAGAAGCCCTGCTTGGACTTGCCTTATTCGCAAATTATTTTAAAGAAGATGAAGGACTGACAAATATAGTTATAGAAAAAAGTAAACTTGCTCTTGACTGGATTGTAGATGAAAGACCTAAAATTTATGCGGATTTATTTACACCTTTACCGTCAGACAGCTGGCTTATGCAAGCAATAGAAGAATGGACGAATAATCCTGATTTTATCAAAGATAATTATATAAATTTTGTTTTCAAAGACGCAGATACAATGATTGAAAAATCTTATAAAAGAGATGATTCGCCTTATATTGATTATGAAGGAGCATTTTATTATAATTACGGTGACCATTTCTATCAGGATGGAGCGCGCTCAGAAGGTTTAATTGCAGCATACTACCTTGCTGAAAAATTACAAAACAATGAACTTGCAGAAAAATATCTTCAGGCCTGCAGAAAAGCAGCATTGTCACAAATGTTTTTATTTAACTCTGAAAAAAATAACTATGCTCACTTAAATCCGGAAAAATCAAAATATTCCATAAGGTTTAAAGCAACAAGACAATGGGTAAGAGTAGATTCAATCCAGCACGTAGCCTGCTTTTTCTTGAGACTATATTTTGCAGAAAATAATATTAAAGCCTTATAAATGTTACAAATATTTAACATTTTAGTTTAATTTCTAAAGTTCAATAACAAATCCGCCGTAAATATAATTAAAGCTACGGAAATTATTGAAAGGAAAGAACACTGAAATGGGCTTGGCATCATCACAATGTAAATTATTATCTATGACAGCCAGACTGTCAAATAATGAATTTGCACAACAGTCAATTGCATATTCTAAACAGCGTCTTGCCGACCGCACAGATCAAATTAATAGTGCATATTTAGATGCCTTAAACCAAACTAAGTATCAGGTTCTAACCGGTTACAACGGCACAGAAGCAACTTATGCTGATATTACATATAATCAAATCACAGGCTGCAACACCGTTGCTTCAGGAAAGCAATATCTTGTAAAAGATAAAAATGGAAAAGTTCTGGTTACAAACGAAGTTGCAAAAGCATTTGAAGAAAATAACGGTGATTTTAATAAATTTTTAAGAGACTTAAAATTAACACAGGCTAATATTGATGTTTCAAAACACGAAGAATCAGAAGAAGCTATCCATAATGCTTGGGACAGATATTTAGAATCTGTAGGAAAAAGTATTGATGATGCTGATAGTCAACATATTTTAGGCTTTGGTTACAAATCATTCAGTGATGAATCTTTTGATGGCTATCCGACTTACAATACAGCATATGCCGCAACTGCTGATGGACAAGAAACATTAAATCTATACAAAGACAGCAAAGGTTACTACACAAACAGAAACACAGTAGAAGCCCGAGAATATACTGACGAAAACGGTGATAAAAAAATAGGAGTATTCTACCAAACAAAAGAACAACAAGGAACAGATGATTACACTCAACTTTTTGATGTAACTTATAATACTGCTGACAAAAAATTCACCTACACAAATGCCGATGGTGAAAAAGTAGAAACAGAAGTTCTATATGCAAGTGAAGGTCCTAACGGACAAGCAATCGTTAGCGAAGATCAAAAAAACTATTTAACATTAGTAGATAAAAATACTAATCAATATGAATCAGAAAGCGGTATTATATACACTGTAACAGATGAACCTAAAGCTCTCAATTACGAAGGCACAACTACAGCACAAAGAGAGTTATATGACTACGCTGTAGCGCTAACTGAAGCATATTATAATAACCAGAATTCAGGAACCACAACAAATGGACAATTAAAATATGACGCAGTTCAAATAAACTATTATAAAAACATTTTTAATGAAATGAGAACCTGTGGTTATACAACTACTGACGATGAAAAGAATTTCAAAGATTCAAACTGGCTATTAAACAGATTAAAATCCGGCGAATTATTCTTATCTTACTATTCAACAACTGAAAAAAGTTTTGTGGGCACAACACTTGATGATGACGAATCAATTACAGAAAAAGAAGACAAATCAGCAATTGCTGTGGCTGAACAAGAATATCAAACAAGTCTTGATAAAATTGAACATCAGGAAAAACAATTTGATATGCAATTAAACAAACTTGAAGCTGAACATTCTGCATTACAAACAGAATATGATTCAGTTAAAAAAGTCATCAGCAAAAACGTTGAAAAAACATTTAATACATTTAACGCATAAAATTATTTATTTATATTTCCCCTACACATTTAATTTTCGTAACTTTTCCCTGCCACTTGATTATACAAAGTGGTATTTTTTTGCTCAAAATAGAGTAATATTAAGTTTCTTTAAGCTAATTAAAAAATTAATCAATTTCTAAAGAATATTTTTGTTTATAAATATGTAGGTTAGAAATTAATTGTGTATTAAAAAGGTGGTAAGTTATGGGTATAGTTTCATTAGCTCCAAAATTAGTAAATTATGGAAAAAGATTTATTAATGTTGCTCCTGAAATGATGTTGGGAACAGGAAGCGATATTATCGGTGCTGCAGCCAGAAATACAAAAGGTTCCGTACTAACAAAAGCTAAAGCCGGATTCAGAGCTTTAGAACAGGATGTTGTAACAAAACAAGCAACTCAAGGCGGATTTTTCAAAAGATTATTACACAATATAAAATCAACTCCAAATGATATTGGAGCAAGTGCAAAAGCAGGATACAATACAGCAAAAGCAGCAGGTAAGTCCGGAATCTGGGGCGGAACTAAAGGGTTCTTTAGCGGAATAGGCAAAAAAATGCCTTTCATAGGTGCGGCATTAACAGTGCTATTCGAACTTCCAAACATCTGGACGGCAACAAAAGAACAAGGTATTGGACAAGGCGTTAAAGAAACATTAAAAGCAGGTTCAAGACTTGCAGGAGGCGCCCTGGGGGCAGCAGTAGGGTCTGCAATTTGTCCTGGTATCGGTAGCCTTGTTGGTTGGGTAGCAGGTGAATGGTTAACAAGTAAAATTGTAGGAAAATCTTATTCTGAAAAGAAAATGGATGCTGAAATGCAAGCTCAAGAAGCTATGCAGCAACAAGCTGCTCAACAAACAGCATTTCAAGGAACAAATCCATATGGAGCTCAAGGAATGACAAACCCTATGTACGGTTATAACGATTATTCAGCAAATCCATATTCCGATGATATAATGATGCAGCAACTAAACTTTAATACATTAGCCTAATATAAATATAAATTCAAAATCAGGAGTTTAAAAATTCAAGCTCCTGATTTTTATTAAGAAATATTAACCTTACAGCAAAAATTTAAGCAATTTATAACTAGAAAAAAACTTAAATAATATACAGGGGATAAAATGGGGAAGAAAAATGAGTTTTAGTAATTTGTCTGTAAATCAAAATAGAAATGTTCAAGATTTATCAAAATATATAATTGGTGCAAGCATCAATAAACAGGAAGAATCTTCAGGCATTGTTGCAGGAACTGCGTTAATGGGCGGGATTTCCGGCAGTGTTTGGGCATATCAAAACAGAAAAGACTTAAAAGGCGGATTCAAAAAATTAGCAAATGATGCACAGAATCAAAAAAATCTAGTTAACTCTGCAAAAAACAAATGGACAGGTGCAACCGAAGTAACAAGCAAAGCTGAACTTGAAAAAATTGCTCAACAAGCAGGGAAAACAGATAAAAAAACAAAATTACCTAAAAATGCAGCACTTCAAACAGAAGTTCAAAAAGCGTTAGCTAAAGGAAAAGATTTTACAAAAAGCTTAAAGCAAATTGAAGCAAAACAAGCACTTGAAACATTAAAGAATTATAATACTAAAGTTGCATCCCAAATGGCAAATGGAAATACATTAAGAAAAGTTAAAAATGCAACAGGTATAACAAAACTTTCAAAAGCTACAAAAGAATTAGCCGCAAAATCAGGAAAATTCAGAGGTCTACTAAAAGGAATAAAAGGTAATGCAGGCTTTGCTGCAATTTCTTTAGGTCTAGGTCTTTTAACAGATGTAGTTCCTGCATTTGGACTTAGCACAGAAAAAGGGTTTAAACAACTTGGAAAAACAGCAGTAAAAACAGGATGCGAAGTTGCGGGATGGGCAGCAGGTTCAGCACTTGGAGCTAAAGCAGGAGCAGCAATAGGAAGTTTATGTGGACCAATCGGAACAGTTGTCGGCGGAGCTATTGGACTTATCGGCGGATTTGTAGGCAGTTTCTTAGCAAGTAAAGCGGCAGATAAAGTAGTCGGACCGAGCGAAGTTGAACTTGCAGAAAAAGAAACAGCCAATCAAATTGCACAACAAGCTAATTCTGACTCTCAAGCGTTAGATGAACTGGCACTAGCTTCTTATGAACAACTTGTAGCCAGAGCTGCTAACGGAGAACTTACAGAAGACGACTTGGCCGCAAAAAAAGCCCTTGAAGAACTCATTGGCTGCGAAATCAATCTTGAAGAAGAAGTTCGAGCTCAGCAAAATGCTCAAACTGCACAAGCCGAAGAAACACCTCAACAAACAGAAGTTAAACCTCAAGAACAATTAGCACAAAATAAAACTGAAAAAGATGAAACAACAAAAGATACAGAACCTCAAGGGACATCTAAAACTGAAGGAAGAAAAGAACAAGAAACAAATATTCAAACTCCGATGTACAATCCTATCTATGGGTTCAATCCATATATGATGAACAATCTTTATGCAATGAACAATATTTACACAAATCCATATGCTAATGATATTTATTTCAAAAACACATTTACATATGTAGATCCATCAAAAATGAATTATCAACAGGTATCTTAAGATTATATAAATGCAACCCGAAACTAAGCCATCAATTGAAATTGATGGCTTTTTATATTAAAAAAATTTTTCAAATAGAGGTGGCAATACATTTTTTATACGATTCTTTATCTTTATTATCTGGTATTCTTAATATACACGATGGGAATTTACCCCCACCCCTAACAAAATAAAACCACATTTATTAAAAGGAGTATTTAATTTATGAAAAAAATAGTAATATTGCTATTCACTATTTTGCTGTGCCGAAATTTTGCAATTTGCACGGAGACAACAAATTTAATTCCAGAAAATACACCGGATTTGAATGAGGAAAAAATTCTCTCATCTTGCCCTCTTGTAAATACTACACAAGGAATAGACGAACAATTCAAAGATATAATTAATCATCCATTTGGCTGTCTTGAGGGAAAAGAATTAGAAGCTATAAGACTAGACAAGGGGAGAACATTTATAGTCAGATCACAACAGCCTATGTCTTCTGATACACCGGTTGGTACACTCATTGACTTTGAATCAGTAGGCAATGTTAATATTTTCAAAAATAAAGAACCATCAGAAGTAAAATTCACAGGTGAGATTATAGAAAACAAACCGCCTAGAGCAGGTGGAAGAAGCAGCACACTAAAACTTGAAATCAATAAAATCAAAGTTGATAATGTAACCTATCCTGCAACTGCATATATATCAAAAATGGGTAAAAAACAGATTTTTCTAGGAGTCTTAGCAGGTGCACCTATTTATCTTGACAATCTTGCAGATGTAGCTGACAAAGGCACTGTAACTATAGATAAAGTGTACAAAGACCCGTGTCAGTACAGTTGTGAAACCATAAAATCCCCGCTAAGACCATTCTATTACGCAGGCGGAGCTCTACTTCAAGTTGCAGATTTGCTATTAGCACCGATTGTCTGCTTCTTTCTCCCTGGAAAAGAAATTCAAATACCAGAAAATACAGCATTTGAAATTAAACTCGGGAATGACGTATCATTATTAAAAATATAAATAAATTTTAAAATCAAATAGCGCGAAATTTTGTATGACAAAATTTCGCGCTAAACACAACTTTTCAGTCTAGAAAAATCTAAACTCCACAAACATTAAAATCGCGTTCTGAAACTGATGATGTACATTCTAACAATTGAGTAAGAAGCCGTTCAATTACTCTTTCAACTGTTTTTACTTCACTTTTTAAAGCTTCAAGACTCTCTTGTTTTGCTTCTTTTAAAGCCTCTTCATAAACTTGATCCTGGTACATAAATTATACTCCTATGCTTTTAACTTACCTAATAATATTCGGCCATATTGAATGAAAACTTTAATATTAATAAAACTTTTGTTACAAAATTTCATTAACAATGGATGTTTAAAATATTTTCAAGTAAAATATTTTATATGTTTGTAAAAAGGAAGTACTAATGCTAAAGGATTTTGAACTAACTAATTACGATTTCTATTCAAATCGACGTGATATGGAAATCATCTCAAATATCGTAGATGCTTTAAAAAAAATATTAGAAGAAGACAAAAAACAAGAACAACCCTTGTTCTTAAAAATTTCAGATAATTTAATCCTAAATATTGCGAGAAAAGTCGTACAGGAAAAGAAAAAAACTTTTCTAATCGGAATAACAGGTGAAAGTGCTTCCGGCAAGACTGTTTTTGTTGATAACACAATAAAAGCATGCATTAAAGATAAAACTGAGGGTATTTATACTGTTATAAGATGTGATGATTATTATAAAGATACATCCAAAGAGCTCAAAGAAGCTGGCAGTTATGAAGAATTATTTAAAACCGGATTTAGTTTTGACACGCCGGATGTAATAGACCTTGATCTTATGAAAAGTCATCTTGTATCTTTGAAAGAGGGTCTAACAATTAAATCACCAAGATATAATTTTGTAACCTGCGAATCTAATCCAAATGGAGATGAAAAAAAACCGGCAAAAGTGATTCTAACCGAGGGGCTTTATGTCTTAAATGAGGGTGTTAGAGAGATCATGGACGTCAAAGTATATGTATTTACCCCTTTAGAAGTTATAAAAGACCGCTGGTACAGACGAGCAGCAGAAAGAGGAAAAACCGGAGCTGCTGCAGATTTACAATTTGCAGATGTAAACAAAACTGCCCAAAAATATATTCGTCCCGCTTATCAAATATCAGATGCTGTAATTAACGGCATGGTAAGTCAAGAATATATTCAGGAAATTACAGATAAAATATTCATTGCTCTTAAAAATATTGAATATTAAACAAACAATATAAAAAGGCGGTTGGATTTATAAATAAATCCAACCGCCTTTTTTCTTGATAACAATTAAAATGCTTTCTGACAATCCGTACAATTATTTCTCATAGGAACTACTTTTACATATTCCTGAATAGGTGCAGCACATCCGCAAGGTTGCCCTTGAACTTTTCTAATTTTCACACCATGTAATTTCTCACACTTTGTCAATTTTGGTTTTTTACATTTTTTTACTTTCTCACACTTGTTGCACTGCCTAAATCCGGTAAATGGATTCAAACTATTCAAACCTTCATAGGTCCAAGCAAAAGCTCCTTGTACTGGAATTGTCAAAAAGGCAAAAACTGTTAACATTGAAAATAATTTCTTCATACTATCTCCTATCGTTAAATTGGGTACATTCTTATTTTAGAAGTTTTAAAATGTATTTCCATATCCATTTGGAGGTAGCAAATAATCCAATCAGGCTAGGTTTAATTAATAAAATTTTATATTATAACTCAAAAAAACAGGAAGCCTATATTTCAAGACTCCCTGTTCTATTATCTTCTATATTAGAAATTATAGTTTTACATTTTGTTTAGAAACACTTGTATCTTCAAGTAAAATAACTCTAATTTCTTCACCCTTCTTAGCACTATAGTTCAAACCAGGAGTAACTAAACCTGTAACTAAACCAATACCAGCACCAACAGGAGTACCAATAGCAATACCAGTACCTATTTTATCAGGGCTAGGAATAAATGAGAAACCTACACCTGCACCGGTACCAACAGCTGCACCGCCAACTGTATATAATGCAAGTTTACCTGTAGTCATCCAAGGACCTTCTTTTAATGCATAATCTTTGTAGAATGGTTTTGCATTCAAATTAACAACTTTACCATCAGGTGTTGTAATTTTATTTAATTGAACATAAACTCTTGCATTTTTATTAAACCACTGTGGATCTTTAATTTCAAGAACAGAACCTGAGAATACAGAACCTGCAGGAATTAACAATGTTCCTTCATCTGTTGTTATATTTTCAGGGTTAGTAAATGTTACAGAATCACCTGCTGCATGTAATTTTGATTTAAATTGTTCATTAAATGCAACTTCTAATACGTTACCTTCGAGAATGATATTTCTTTGGTTTGTGATTGTAACATCATGGCTAGGCGCCTTTTTAACCATAGTTAAATGTTCAGTACCCAAAATTGTTTCTGTAGATTTTTTATATTTATCTTCAACCAAATCTAATCTTTGTCTCAATCTGTATAATAATACAGCCGCTTCAGCTCTTGTTAATTCATCAGTAGGTCTCAATTGATTTTCATTCGGATGGTTTACATAAATTCCGTATGATAGTGTTTTAGCATAAACATGTTTTGCCCACACAGGAACTTTTGAAGCATCTGAATATTTAGATAAAACGTTATCTTCATCTACATCACCCTCAATAGTAATATGGCTGATAACAGATTGAGCTTCATCTCTTAAGATAGGTCCTTGAGGTTTAAACACACCGTTTGGATAACCGTAAACTAAGCCTAATTGTTGAGATCTAGCAACTGCATCATGATCAGGACCTGATTTAGCTACATCTGAAAATTTAACTTTTGTTTTAATTTCCATATCATAGTTATCTAAAACTTTTAATAAAGCTTTTACAAAATCTACTCTGGCAATTCTTCTTTCCGGATAAAAATTACCATTATTTAAAGTCATAACAGAATCAGTTACAACACTTGCAATTTCCGGTTGAGCCCAATAATCTTTGTTAACGTCTTCAATACCGTTGTAAGCAAATACCGGCATTGTATTGATTGCTATCATACTGCTAATCAATAACCCCGCTAATAGTTTTTTCATTTCTTCTTTCCTCATATTTTCTACTTCCACAAAACCATTATGATTTTATTTGATTGTAGTATAATTATTATAAAAAGTAAATAGTTTACCCTATAAATTTAATTTTGGAGGAAAAAGATATGAGAAATTTGACTGCAACAAAGATAGTGTCAACGCTAGGCCCTGCAAGTGCCAACGAGGAAACAATAAGAAAACTATACAAGGCCGGTGTTACCATGTTCAGAATCAATTCTTCGCATGAAACAGTTGAAATTCACCAGAGAACACTGGATATCATAAGAAAAATAGAAAAAGAAGAAAAAGCAATTATACCTGTTTTATTAGACTTACAGGGTCCAAAAATCAGAATCGGTCAACTAGAACAACCTATACAAGTTCAAGCCGGCGAAGTATTAAAATTTAGACATCAAGCTAAATATGAAAACGAAACTATTCCTGTTGATTATAAAGGTATTGCCAGTGATGTTCGTCCAGGAGAAAAAATTCTAATTGATGACGGAAAAATTCAATTAGTAGTTCAAAAAGTTGAACAAGACATTGTTTTTGCCGAAGTCTTAACAACTGGAGAAATCAAAGCTCGTAAAGGTTTAAATATCCCTGGCGGAACAGGAAGTATTGATATTTTAACAGAACGTGACAGAATGTTTGTTGATTTTGCTCTAAATAATGATATTGACTATCTTGGCCTATCTTTTGTTAGAAACAAAGAAGATATTTTAAATTTACGCAGTATTTTAGACAAACACAATTCAAGACTCAGAATAATTTCAAAAATAGAAAAACCTCAGGCTCTTGAAAATATTGATGAAATCATAGAACACTCAGATGGTATAATGGTTGCCAGAGGAGATTTAGGTATTGAAATCAAAACCGAACAATTACCAATCGCTCAAAAAACAATTATCAAGAAAGCAAACATCGCCAGAAAACCTGTTATTGTTGCAACTCAGATGCTTGAAAGCATGATTGAAAATCCGATTCCGACAAGAGCAGAAACGTCAGATGTTGCTAATGCAATTTTAGACGGTGCAGATGCAGTTATGCTATCCGGGGAAACTGCAATGGGTAAATACCCTATTGAAGCAGTAAGCACAATGAAAAAAATTGCAGATGATATTAATAAATGCCAATTCATTAAAAAGAATGAATTTCCAAAACCAATTTTAACAAAAAGCAATGCTATTCCAATGTCCATAGCTTTATCTATTGCAGATATCGTAAAAAATCTTCCGAAAGCAAAAGGAATAATAGCCTTAACTGCAACCGGCTACACTCCGGCATTAATTTCAGAATCCAGACCATCAGTGCCAATCTATGCATTATGCTCAGATTTTCAAATTTGCAGATTCTTACAACTATACAACAGTGTATTTGCCATAAAAATATCTGATAAGGAAATCAAAATTGATACCGAAACGCTTTTAGACTTGAATGTATTCCTAAAAAAAGATTTAAAAATGAAACAGGATGACAGCGCCATTATCACCGGCTCTATACCGCATTTAATGTCCGGAGAGTCTACAAACTTTATTAAAATACATACAATTATTTAATAATATTTACTTTACATAAAAATAGCGGCGTAAAAAGTGCCGCTATTTTTTATTAGTTATATTTTCAGGATGAGCCGAATTTGACATAATGATTTCATAATACTCATTTTTATCAATATTAACACCCATTGTCTTTACATCACAATATTTTTTCTTCTTTTTATTTAAAAGTTTTTTATAATCCTGTCCCATAGGGGTTAATATATCACAAATGTATAACTTGCAAAAGGTTATATGCAGTTCGTTACAATTAATAACAATATTATCAGTTGTTGCTTGCAAAAATAGTATATTTATTATACGATTTAAACTATCAACGTGCGTCGATGGATTTTTGTGTGGAAAAAGTCATTTAAACATCGATAAAGGAATTATACACATTTAGTAATAGATTAGAAATATAAAGGAAAGCAAAAATGAATAACCCTATCATTGATGAATTAGAAAAAAGTTATTTAGGCAAAGAGCTTCCGGAACTTAACGCCGGAGATACAGTAAAAGTTTTCGTTAAAATTATCGAAGGTAACAAAGAAAGAATCCAGGCATTCGAAGGTACTATTATCAAAATGCATGGTTCTGGACTTAACAAAACTATCACTGTAAGAAAAGTATTCCAAGGTGTTGGTGTTGAACGTGTATTCCTGGTTAACTCTCCAAGAATCGACAAAATCACAGTTTTAAGACGTGGTGATGTTAAACGTGCAAAACTATACTACCTAAGAGAACGTTCAGGTAAAGCAACTCGTATTAAGGAAAAAATTGAAAAAAGATAAGACTCATATTCACTGGTATCCGGGACATATTGCAAAAGCAGAAAAGAAGTTGAAAGAACAACTTTCTTTAGTGGATGCCGTGATTGAAGTTATTGATGCGAGACTGCCTATATCTAGCAGTTATGACAATATTTCGGGGCTTCTAAACGGAAAGCCCCGATTTTTGCTTGTCAACAAATCAGATTTAGTAGAAAAAAATACACTAAAACCTTTTTTAGAATATCTAAAAGAAGCAAACAACACAGATGTAATACCAACAGATTCTAAAAATAATAAAGATATAAATACCATTGTCAAAAAGGCGATTGAATTATCAGAACCCAAAATTCAAGCATTAATGGCAAAAGGATTATTGAGACGACCGGCACGAATAATGGTCGTGGGTCTGCCAAATGTCGGAAAATCAAGTATTATAAATAAACTTACACGCTCATCCAAAACTAAAACCGGAGCAAAAGCAGGAGTTACACGCCAGCAGCAATGGGTTAGAATAAATCCGCAGCTGGAACTTTTGGACACTCCGGGTATAATCCCAATGAAACAAGAAAATCAAGAAAGAGCTAAAAAACTCGCGTTTGTAAATTCTGTATCAGAAAACGCATATTCAAATGAAATTGTAGCCCAAGAACTTTTAGATGTCTTAGACGAAACTCAAACAAAAGCTTTTCGCGACTATTACAAATTACCTGAGGACAAAGAGTTAAACATTGATAATATATCACTAGAGAGAAACTGGTTATTAACCGGCGGTTCCACAGATAGAGAGCGAACTTCGGTTTATATTTTGCGAGATTTTCGAGAGGGTAAAATCGGAAAATTTATTTTAGACAAACTACCAACAACTTAATCACTATTTCTTACAAATTCGATATGATATCCCAATACATCCAGAATTTCCTGTACTTCTTCAAACTTAATTGTTTTTCTGCGTAATTTATTAGTAATATTATTCCCAATATAATTCTTACCATATTTTTGAGACAATATTTCGCAAACTTTTTTTAGAGTTGCTCCATTCTGAGCAATTAATGCTTTTAATTCATTTCGGACTTCCATTTTTTTATTATACGAATTATTGACAAAACAAACCAATCCTGATATTATCAAACTATATTGCAAGATATATTACTATAAAGTTTGACAATATATAGGAACAAGTAATGCAAATTACAAACAAAATAGGCTTTACCTTGGCAGAAACATTAATAACACTGGGCATAATTGGTATATTAGCTGCTCTAACTATACCCAATTTACTTCATGCTTATAATGAAAAACAAACTATTACAAAACTAAAAGCAACCTATTCTATATTATCAAACGCTATAAAAACTGCCGAAAATGAAGAAGGAGAGTTTTCAGGATTTAATATTAAGACCGATGAAGCTGGAGCAAAAACAATAGCAAAACACCTGCTGCCATATCTGAAAGTTGCTATTGATTGCGGAACACTCGACCCTAATGGAAATTGCGCACCGAAAGATACATATCTGGAGCTCAATGGTAGAAAAAGAATAGGCTATTACAACACCCCTATATATTATAAATTAGTCCTGTTAAATGGTGTGCATATATATTTAGCTGGACCAGATGTAGTAAGTAATTTCAACGGTAAACGTAACGTATTTGGAATATATGTAGATACTAACGGCACAAAGAAACCTAATCAGTGGGGAAAAGATTTTTTTCTTTTTATGTATTTGGATGAAGGAATTGGGCTTACTCAAATGGGTCACCCATACGAAAAGACTTATTCTTACAAAAATACTTGTTCAAATAAGCTTCATAATGGTGTTGGCTGCGCATATTATGTTTTAAAATTTGAAAATATGAATTATCTAAAAAAATAAAATGCCGGATGCACACTTGCTGACCGGCTTTATTAATACTCTCTTCTTATTTATAAGCTAAAATTTCTCTACTTCACGGCGGATAGATTTGCCTTGATACCTGCATCTGAATTTATCATTGCAGCATTTGAGTACGCCAAACTACGGCGCTTTTTTGCTCCTCTTAATATTAATTCAACACATTCGCATCTATTTTTTGATGGTGTTGTTATCTTCTTTAACATTTAAAATACTCCTTAGAAACTTCTGATTACAAATAATATATCGACTGAAATAATATAATCTTTAGAAAGTTTCATAAAATATTAAAAAATGTTAAAATCAATTAAAATAAGGATAATTGTTTTTCGAAATGTTTTCTTAAAAACGACGGTCTATGATACTTTGACAAACCATATTCATCAATAGCCTTAATATGTTCAGGTGTCAAATAACCGGCATTACGATTCCAGCCGTATTGAGGCAACTTAGAAGCTAAATCATCCATATATCTGTCTCTTGTAACTTTTGCTAAAATACTTGCGGCAGCAATTGAGGCTGACTGTCCATCCCCTTTAATTATAAACTTCTGCGGATAAGTATAATCTTTGATAAGCTTATTCCCATCAACAAGAGTTATAAAATCATCTAAACCGGCTTCTTTTATAACATTTTCACAAGATAACCTCATAGCCTTTAGCGAAGCATTTAAAATATTTATTCTTTCAATTTCCTCGACATCCACACACACAACCGAATTTACAGAATTAGCTAAAATAACATCATACAATTTTTCTCTTGCGACTTTAGAAAGTTTTTTAGAATCATTCAACCTTTCTAAATCTAAAATTAATGAATCTGTAACCTGTGGGAAATAAACAGCTGCCGCAAAAACACCGCCTGCAGCAGGGCCGCGTCCAGCTTCATCAGTACCAATTACATTACCAAAACTCTTATCAAAATCAAACAATTTATGCATGGAATCATTCTAGTATAAAAGTTAAAGGCGGGCAACCAAATATAATTGATTATAATTATCTGTCTGAGCAGAAATTGGATAAATAAAAATTTCATAAAATAGACAAATAGCAAGTATTATAGTAAAATAACCCTTGCAGGGTAAAGAATAGCTCTTTTTGAAAAGGAAACCACCTACACATTATTTTAGAACTCGGGTTGGTTTCCCGAGTAGAAAGAGGTCATTATGGAAAACTTAAACTTAACATTAATAATGCTATTTTTAATTTTATTCATAATAATAAATGGCTCTCACCCAAAAGGATAAGAACCATTTAGAACTCTACAGAGCTATTGGCACTTTCTCAAGGTGCCACCCTGCACATACATTATTTACTATATTCTCCTGTTTGTCAAGTGTATGACTTTTAAATTATAAGGAAGAAATTTTGACTTTTAAAACTTGTAATTAAAGCAAGAAAAAGTTGCCAAAGAATTACTTGGCAACATTAAATAAACACGAGAATTTGAAGCACGAAAGGGGAGAAAAATTACAGATAATGAATTACAAAATATTATCAATTCTCTTGGGTATAAAGGTTCAGATGGCTCGAAATTATATAAACAAATGGAACAAGGAATGAGAGAAAAGACCGGATTTGTTCGTGATGTAATGAATGATTTTTCTTATTATCAATCAAAACATAATGGAGAAATGCCACCGGATGCAGAAAAATATAAAATTATTCAAAATAGGTTACAACAAAAAGTGCAAGAGAAAAAAACTCAAGCTCAACAAACTGTAAGTAATTATTCTTATAATGCAACAACAATGAGAAATATTGCATACACTAAAGCAAAGCCACATGAGCAAAAAGTTTTAACTTATTTTGCGGATACACAAATTCCGACAATCTCTAAACAATTAGGGGTGAGATTAACAGTTACTTCAAGGTATAGAAATCAAGCAGGTTCGTATCATGCAGATGGAAGAGCTGCCGATGTTTCTATGTCTGAACACTCCGTGCCAAATCGTATACGTATTTATCAAAAATTATTGGCATTACCTAATGTACAGGCTATCGGAACATCTGACCCTAATATTTTATCTCACTTTGCAGGAAATAGAAAAATTGTTGATGAAAGAAAATACGATAGGCAACATGGAACAAACCATATTAACCACGCTCACGTTACTCTAATCAATGCAAATCCGACTAAACCAAATAACGGAACAAAATTGTCAAACAACATATATCGATTATAAAAGGAACAAATAATGACAGTTGATATCTCACAAGATGAAATGAATATATTGAACTTAAACGGTATTTCAGTTGAAGATGCAAAAGCAAATGTTGATTATTTGCGTGCGACAGGTTTAAGTGACGTTGAAATTCGTAATCAGTTTTCTAATACTATAGAAGAATTACGCCCATTGACGAAACAAAGTGTAAATGACACCGGAAATATTCAAGTTTGGAAAGCCAAAGGTCCAATTACACCTTTTGAAGAAGGGAAAAGAAAATCTGTAAAATTTGACAGCATATATTCTAACATTAATGAAAATGCAAATCTGTCAAGTTTTGATAAAGCTTTAAAAAACAGTAAACGTAATCAAGAAGTAAAGAAAAATATTTTAGATATTGAACAAAATAAACTTGAACGTAATGAAAGAGTTAATAATGGGACTGGTTCATTTTTAGATAGAGCCGGAGCTTTGATTGACAGAATAGGTGAAAGTCAAGCAAAAGCGGCAATTAATGCTCCTGATGATTTGACAGTTAAAATGTCCGGTATAAATAATCCTAGCAAGATTGACAAATCTCAAAAGATTGGTTTTCAAGAAGCTCTTGCAAATAGTTACGCCTCTGGTGCGTGGATTCCGTTTGCGGGTGGCTGGATTACTGGTTCAGAAGATAAAAAGCAAAGAGATATTATAGAAAGAATCAGAAATGGTGAAGCAATAAGACCTGATGAATTAGGTTACATTAATCATAAAATCCAACAAAAACAAGAGGAAAATGTTAGAGGATATTCTCTTGGTGGTAATATTGCAAAAGATTTTCTTCCTTCACTTATCAGATTTGGTACTGAAATGGGTGTAGGCGGATGGGCTTTGAAAGGTTTAGGCTTAGGAGTAAAAGCCACAGAAGGTGCAAGTCTTGGTCAAAAAGCTTTGGCAGGTTTAGGCGATATGGTTCAAACAGGTGTTGTTAATACCGCACTACCTACAGGGTGGAATAATATTAACGAAATTTACCAGAGCAGAATGTTAGATAATACTTTCAAATTGACTGATAAAGGAGAAAGTATTTTTCAAGAATCTGAAGAAAAACCTGCAACAGCCCTTTATAAGTCCATTGGGCAAACATTTATTATGTTTGCTTCAGAAGCATCAGGCGGATTGTTGAAACTTCCGATTCAAGGTGCTGGTGCAGCAGCAAGCAAATATATCGGTTCACCAATCGCTAAATATTTGGCATCTAATAAACAACTGGTTAATTTTTATAAAAAATCCGTTCCGGTATTTTCTAAACTTTATGAAAAAATCAATAAGTTACCTATTAAGGGTGAAAATGTTGACTGGTTAAAATCAAAGGTCAAATATGACGGGTTTATTGAAGAACTCGGAGAAGAGGTTGTTGAAGATGTATTGAATTTGGCAATCGGAACTGATAATCAAGAAAGAAGTCTTGAAAATTATGCAAAAGCAATTTTTAAATCACCTGATGAGTGGGCTGTTCTTGCCGGAGCAATAGCATTGCAAGGTGGAACTTTATCTGCGGCATCACATATTCTTGGTAATCACATGGAAAGAAACGGTGCAACAGATGATGAAATTGTTGAAACGTTAAACAATTTATCTGAAAACGATAAAGAAAAAGCCGTTGAAAATTTAATCCAAAATGGTGAAATCAATATCGATTCAACTACAGAAGAACGAATTGAAAACAATATCAATAATTTAACTGAAAGTTTATTTGATACAGGTAAATACTCTAGTCGTGAGCAAGCTGAAAAGGTTGCAAGGCTAGGTGTTAATATGCTTAGTTCGATTGCAGATAAAACCGGCATTGATATTGAAGATTTAATCAATGAAGATATGCCAAATATTGAACAAGATAACAGAGATACGTATGTTGATGAAAACGGTATTATTCATTCAGGAGTAAGCTATAACGAGCAAGAACAAACTTTAAAGGACAGATACAATGATTTGATGAATGAATTGAATAATCTTCCTGATGATTATTCAGATGAAGAACATCTAAATAAAATGATAACAGAAACTGATTTGTTAGAAAAAATTCAATCAGGAGAAAAGTTATCTATTGATGATACAGAAGCTGTAAATGATTTGATTGAAGAATATGAAGCAAATGGGAATGCGAATTTTGCAAATCAATTACGACAAAAGTTAGATAATACTAATCTTGATTTTGGGAATACTGTTGTAACTCAAAGAGGAAGAAATAACGCAGATAATATTTATCATCAATCTGCGATGTATCGTTCTCCTATAAAAGATTTTTCAGACTTTTACGAGCAAGTTTTTGAAAAAGAAAATCACTCTAAAAAGAATAAATCTAAAATTTCTAAAAGTTTTTATGATTATTCTACTGATAATATTTCTGTACGAGTTCCTCATGATACTGTAGTTCATGATAATAATAAACATAATTTAACTTCTACTGAATGGAAAAATGTTTTAAATAACCTTGATAAACCTACAGATGCGGTATTAAGTAACAAGCCAAGATTTGATGGACTACCTGTATTGTTAAAACTCGTCAGCAATAAAAATACGTATGGAGTAGTTGTTGAATTTTTTGAAAATAAACAACCAATAATAACTACTGCCTTTAAAGATACAGAGAAAAATATCGATAACTGGTTAAAAAATGGGGCTGTTCAGAGCGGTACTATAACCTCTTTCTCAGACATTAGCCCCATTCAAGAAACCTCTTGGGCGTGGAATACATCCACCGTTACCACAATGGGAATGCTCCCAAGTAGTGATTCTGATAATATTATAAACTATGTTAAGACAAAACTCAATCCCAATGTAAATAAACATGAAATAAAACAACATTTCCAACATGCGAACAGAGATAATCTAAATTCTAATATTGAAGAGAATTTTAATGATAGCACAGAAAATATTACTTCCTATATCAAAGGTGATATTCAAAATATTCTTGAGGAAAATAATATTGATGAATCTGAATTTAAACTTGAGGATATTAAAATTTATGGTTCATATTCTACAAGTACAAATAAAAAAGGTTCTGACCTTGATTTTCTTGTTCAATATTCTGGAACAATGAAAGAAGATGTTGCTTTCAATATGTTTGCTGATAATAATTTGTCTATTACTGATAAAAATGGTAATGATGTAAAAGTTGACTTAAATCCTATAAATTCTTCATTATCTGGAACAATTGATGAGCATTTAGATTATTACGATAATTTAGAACCCGCAAAAAAAACATATTTTCAACGTGCAACAAATAATAATAACAATGTTGTTGATTTGACAAATGATTTTGAAAAGGCTCCGTCTATTGATGAAGTAAAAGCATACATCAATGAAATTGTTGAAAACGGAACAAAATTTGCGACATTATCTCCGAATTGGTTTGTGGATATTAAAGGTGGGGCAAAGAAAAAAGACCATATAATAAAGTCAAGTAATTTTAAAAATATGAATAAAGCAGAGAGAAAAAGACATGATAAGTATGTTATGTCTTTAGAAAAGTTGCTTGCAAATGCAGAATATGCAGGAGAAAAAGAAAATACCAAAAAAGACAAAAAGCCTAATGTTGAAAAATATCATTATTTTAAAACGGATGTAAAAATAGGAAACAAAATATATCAGTTAATTTTTGATACAGAGGAATATAAAAATAGTCCTCAGATTGCCCAACACGATAACCGTGTCTTAAATCCACAATCTGAGGACAATAATATTATAAACGATAACGTTAAAAATTTCAAGGATGATAGTGAAAATGATAAATCCTCATTGAGTGCGAACGTTTTAAGGTCCGTTAAAAATCTCAATGAGGATACTAACAGTATAAACGATAACGCAGAAAATATCAACCCTAAAACTGTACATCTTTATAACATCAAGGAAATTAAAAATCCTCTACTATATCAAAAACAACGCAAGATGTTTATTGATAACGATAAGGTAGAGGAGATTGCAAACAGACTGGTTCAGGTTAAAGGGTCATTCATTCCTGCTGAAAACTTAGTAAAATTATTCAAAGATGCTGATGAATCAACTATTGTTCATGAGTTCGCTCACTGGTGGTTAGAAAAACTTGTTAAGCATTCAGAAGGCAACGAAGAACTACAGGAAGATTTGAAAGAAATCAGAAAGTTTGTAAAAAATAACGGTGAAGAATTTACGGACGAACAACACGAAAGATTTGCTCGTGGATTTGAAGCCTATATGCGTACAGGTTCTGCGAAAACAAACAGACTTAAAAAACTGTTTGAAGATTTTAAAAATGCTTTGTTATCTTTATATGACAGTATCAAAAGCCTTGGTTTTGAAGAATCAGAAATTCCTGAAATTAACAATCTTTTTGACAGGTTATTAACAACTGAAAATCAAAGAATACAAGCGGCAGTATTTGACCGTTGTAATACAATTCAATCTCAAATTGAAGAAATAAGAACTAATCAGGAAAAAGAATTATCTGAAATTGATGAGATTGAAAAGAATAACCTTGAACGTAGTTTGCAAGATACACGCAAAAAACAACAAGTTGAAGAATATCTGAATCTGGCAGATAAAGCCTCAAGCCGTGTTCCAAAATCTGTAAAAGAATATTCGAAAAGATGCAGACAAGCGTGCTATGAAATTCTATCTGCAGCATTAAATCACAAATACTCAATCAAGTATTTGCAAATGACACTTGCTCAAAACAATGTGAAAGCAGAAAATCTAAGACAGGAATTGTCTGAGGTTGATGATGATATTACTGCATTAGGCGGTATGCAGGCAAACTGGTATGAGTTCTTTGGTGATACTGGAATTAATTACGATACTGATGAAACCGATGGGGATGCTAAACTTGTTGAGCAGGCTCTTGATAGAATTGACAGCAACAATTTCACGCCGCCTGAATCTTATCCAGGGGAAGATATCATTGGTAAATTTATGGGTGCATTTGATTTTCTTTCCGAAAAAGTTTTATCTTTGCGTGGAGCAAACAAAGATGCAGCATTTGAAGCATTATCTGAATTGTTTAGCGGTAGAAAATTTGGTAACTTGATTGAATTAAATAGATTACCGCAAGATGTAATGAATGAAATTTCTGTCAGAATGGATGAAATTTCAAAGACTTATATTGAGCAAAAAACAAATGAGAGAAACAAATATGCAATTCCAAATGTTTCATTAAGCACACAACTAAGAACTTATGTTTCTCACAAGTTGCACGAAACAAAATCTTATGACCCTATTGAGAAGAAATATATCAGATTATCTTCTGTTAATAAATTGTTCTCTCTACTCCCGATTGTTAACAATTCTTTTACTGCAAAAGAAGTCGTTAGAACAATCAATGCTCATGCGATTAAACAGTTAGAAAACAGACAAAAATATATCTTGCATAAAGAAATTCAAAAGCAAGTAAAAATCAATTCTAAACTTATCAAAGTCGGAGCATTGAAACAAGGAAAATTTGACTGGAAAACAAATACTGTTTTTGCTGAACTTCAACAGATGAATAGGCTCAAAAAAGATGAAGCAAGAACTCAATACTTGCGATTAATTGATGCTGATTCTGCTGTTATTGGAGAAGAACGTGATAACATTAATCAAAATGCCACAAGCGATATTAAAGCTCCGACAGATTTTCAAGGGATATTAAAAGTTAAGTTTTTGGAATACAAAAGCCATGACCCTAAGAATTTGAACTTGTCTGCAACTCGTTCATTGTTAGAAGATATTTTGCAGTTGAAGTTTGAGGGCAGACGTGCAAAAAATGAACAAGATTTGAAAAAAGCACTTACCAGATATGATTACAAAAATAATCTTATTGAAATTATGGATAAGCACCGTAATAACAAAGTTGCTAAATATCTTGCACGTTGGACGGCAGGTGATACAATCTGGACATCTGAAGGTACACTTGCCAACTGGGAATCACTTTTGACAGGAATATTTGATAAGGCGACTGCTGAAAAGTATTCACTACTGAAATCCGAAGCAGATGTTGAAGTTTATGCTCATAGAAAATCGTTAGAATTTTATAAAAAAGCAATGGATATTTACAACCTAAATAGGGGTACTGATACTTTAGCCAACAAAATTAGAAATGTTTGGGATAGAGCATTAGACTTTGATAACATTCAACCTTTAGTTGATTTATTCAAAAAATATGATGAAACAAATTATCCGTTCAAACAAGTAACATGGAACAAAGATACTGGAGAATTTGTTGAAACAACTGTAGAATTAAATCATTCTCAATTGATTACACTTTACGCATGGTCCTTAAACCCAGAATTAAAGAAACGTCTTGTTACTCAATTTGTCGGGGAAGATGTTCCAAACGGAGCTGAAAAGCTAGATGAATTAATGTTTTCAAAATTATCTGAAGAAGATAAATTATTTGCTTGGGCTATGGTTGATACTTGCGACACAATGTATGAAGATACGAATGAAGTCTTTATTAGAACTACTGGTTTATCATTGCCAAAGGTGGATAATTATATTCCGTCAAAAACTGAGCGAATTGGATCAGACCTTGATATGATGCACGAAACTATGTTACGTTCTACAAATCCATCATTTATTAAACAGCGTAAGAATTGTAGTCGTATAAAAATGGACCCGATTTCACCTTTAGAAATTATTTTGCCACATATCAATAAAACTGCAAGATATGTTGTAATGTCAGAAAAGGTTAATTTCTATAACAGAATTTTCCAATCTCCGGACATTAAAGCAAAGATGGTTGAAATTTATGGTAAGAAATCAGGAGAAAAAATTCATAGAATATTGTTGAATCAACTAGCGACATCTACTTATGATAACTATGCCAAAAGTATTACAGTTGGAAAGAACTTGATTGATAATATTGCAAGTAATTATATTACTTCAAAAATCGGCGGGAACTTGAAAGTTATGTTTTCACAGTTGACTTCAATGGTCAATTATTGTGAAAATATGCCGTTTGGAATGTGGAGCAAAGGTTTTTCAGAAGCTTTAGCTCATCCGAAAAAGACCGTTGATTTTATGTTCAAAAATTGCGAATACTTGCAAGCTAGGCTTGCAGGAAATTCGCAAAATGAAATTATTTCAATGTTGACAAATGAATCAGATAAATTCAGAGCATTGAGAAATTTCTGTACATCCAATACAAAGTATGGTGATATTATTGCTATTATGTTTGGTGGTAAACCGTATGTTGATTATTTAATGTCACAGGGTATGTCACAAGAAGAAGCCTTTATAAAATTCACAGAGGATACTTTGCGCTCGCAACAATCAGGGCATAGCTCTGCAACTTCTGCCTGGCAAAAGCAAGTTGCACAACACGCGATAACAAGAATGTTCTTTGCTTTCAATAATACAAACTTTCAGTATGAAAGAAAGTTTGTTGATGCTATGGCAAATTTAACAAAAGGTGATATTTCAAAAGAAGAGTTTATGAAATCGTTTTTGATTTATAAAGTTTTCAATCCGATATTATTTACATCTTTCTTATCTGATTTGTCGTTATTGATTTTATTTCAAAATATGTTCGGTGGTGGAGATGATGACCCGTTATTTGCGTTTGGTTCAGATATTATAAATGCAATATTCTTATCCAATTGGAAAGCTTATGGCGTTTTAGGAACTCTTGCAAATTCAATCGTTTCTTTAATTTCTGCAAAAGCCACAGGAGGAATGTATTTTGAAGATAAATTACCTTTAATATCAGATTTTGAAACTTCAATAAATAAATTATTAAAGGGTAAAAATCTTGAACTAGCAGACTATATCGAAATACTTGCCGGTGCAGCAGATTACTCAACAGGTATTGCAGCATCAAGATTATATAATGCAGCTGGCGGAATTGGAGATATGATGCAAGGAGAACTCGGCACTGGCTTATTAAGGTTCGTAGGTTACGGCAGATATCGTGCGAATATGGCGGCAACAGGTGAGCCACCTGAACGTAAGAAAAAGTAAAATATAGACAAAAAAAAAGAGTTGTAATAATATAAATTTTGGGTAAGTACCACACTTTCCTCCGGCACACTCGATTATACAAAGAAATCGGTCGGAAAGGGGGTGGTTGAAATGGCTATATTTTTAGAGTATCTTTTGTACATTTTATCTATTTTTATAGAATGCTACAAAGATAAAGTTCCAGAACTGGAATTTCTGGAACTTCTTCTAAAATAGTCTAAGGGTACAAAGTGCAACTCTAAAAAGTGACATTTTTTAGGGTTGCCCCCTCATATATATTATTTACGATTCTTCTTTGTTTGTCAACCCTATGAAAAATAAAGGAGTATATTATGACAGTACCACAACAAACCCCCGTTTCTAATTGCTGGGGTAATAATTCCACTACGGAATTTTCATTCAATTTTTATATTGCCAAAGAATCAGAGTTAATTGTTGAACATACTGATTTAAATGGCATTAAATCGACTTTAGAAAACGGTGTAGATTATTCTATTCATCAAGTTGGTAATACTGAAGGTAGTTACATTACATTCCCTCTGACTGGTTCAAAATATAAAACTCTTGCTTGGGATACCAGTACCGACAAAAAAGAATTACTAACATTATCTTTAACTTTGCCAATTCAACAAATAGCAGAGTATAAAGATAGTGGTGATTTGTCAAAACATAATCTTGAATTAAGTTTTGACTATGCTATACGTTTAATACAGATTTTGAATAGAACAGTTTCAAGAGCTGTTAAAGTTAGTGAGGGTGATAAAGTTACACCGGATCAGTTAATTGAAAGTTTAAATGAGTCTAAACGTATTGCTGTGGATGCGGCAAACTCTGCGAAATCTCAGGCTGAATATGCTCATAATAGTGCAAATGTAGCAAAAGATAAAGCCGATATAGCAACTGCAAAAACTGCTGAAGTTACAGAAACTTATAATAATGCAATGGCTGATATTCAAGCTGATTGGCAATCTGCAATTAGTAATATTGAAGATACTCACCAGAAGGAGCTTAACGAATTTAAAGCAGAAGCAGGAAATGAAAGTGCTAAAATAATAGAAACTATAATTTCAACTAAAGCCTCATCAGTTGAAGCTGTAGATAGTGCTAAAACTAATGCAATAAATGAAATAACTACAAAAGGAACTGAACAGAAAAATTTATTAGATGAACAAGTTTCTATAGCTACAGAGCAGGCAAATATTTCAACGACAAAGGCTGCTAGCGCATTATTGAGTGAACAAAATGCAAAACTCTCAGAATCAAATGCTTTAATATGGGCAGAGGGTTCAGACCAACAAGTTCAAGCAATAGGTGGACAACATTCAGCAAAGGGCTGGGCTTCAATCATTGGTGAACAGACAAATATTATTAATGTTATTTATCCCATAGGTTCATTATATATGTCAGTAAATGATACATCTCCAGATATTTTATTTGGAGTTGGAACTTGGGAAAAGATTAAAGATACATTCCTGCTTGCGTCAGGTGATACATACAATAATGGGGCTACCGGTGGTGAAGTTGAGCATATTTTAAGCGAATCAGAATTACCAACTCATGCTCATACTGCAACTTCTAATAATGTTGGTGCACATACTCATAGTCGAGGAAGTATGAATATCTCAGGAAACTTTCTTGGTAATGAATGGGAAGCAGATAACATTACTTGTACAGGAGCTTTTACAAGTTCAGCAAGCAAAATGAAAGATGGAGCCAGTGGTACTGACAGAAGAAGAATAGTAACATTTACAGCTTCTAGAAACTGGACAGGTGCAACATCTTCAAATGGAGCTCATGCTCATACAATTACTGTAAATAGCACTGGAGCAAATGCGGCACACAACAACATGCCACCATATCTGGCGGTTAATATATGGAAACGAATCGCATAAGGAGAATTTTATGGATAAGAAAGTTTATTATTATGATAATGATGGTTTATTTACAGTAAGTGAATGTGCTTATTTAGACCAACAAATGACCTCGGAGGCTGGTAAAGATATTTATTATTGTCCGGATGGGGCAACTCTAGAAATTCCACCTGAAACAAAAGAAAATGAAACCGTACAATTTAACGGTAGTTCATGGGCTGTAATCAAAGACTACAGGCATAAGTTTGTAGTAAATTCAAAAATGGAAATATCTGAAATTGATTATTTAGGGGAAATTAAAGATGGGTATATATTATTAACTAATGAAGAATATACACAAATTCTATCTGATGAAGATTTTTATATTATTAAAGATGGGAATCTTATTAAAAACCCTGATTATGAAAAAATACAATTTCAAAAAAGGAAAGAAGCAAAGATATCAGAAAACGAGCAAAAAAGACAAGTAGAATATATAAATACTCCAATTGGCAAATTAAAAACAGAAACCCCGCTAGGAGATTTAAAAACCGCATTGCCGTTATATGATAAGCTTGCAGCTGCGAATAACGGACTTCCGGCAAATTCAGTACGTTTATATGTAGATGGAGTTATTCAAGGTAGTCCAAGTTTGACTTTAGAAGAATATAACAAGTTATCATTACAAGTTGCACTTGAATATATAAAAATTGATGCATATTCAACACAACTAACAGCATCTATTTTAAAAGCAAAATCAATTGAAGAACTTAATCAAATTGTAATTGATTATGAAAATTTGCCTGAAGTACAAATGGGATAAATAACATTTTTATAAAATAGACAAATAACAAGAACTATAGTAAAATGTCCCTTGCAGGGTAGCAGATGCCTTTTTCGAAACGGAATCACCAACATAATCGTTTAAGTCTCGGGTTGGTTCCCGACTAGAAAGGGGGCTGATATGGATAATTTCAATATTAGTTTATTTCTAATCTTTTTGATTTTATTTATATTAAAAAACGGCTCTTACCTAAATAGATAAGAACCGTCTAAGTCTCTAAAGGCATCCGGCAGTCTGGTAAACTGCCACCCTGTACAAACATTATTTACTATATTCTCCTGTTTGTCAAGTGTGAGACTTTTAAATTATAAGGAGATTTTATTATGAAGAAATTAGCAATAGCTTTAAGCTTACTTATGTTAGGTTGCAAAGGGTTTTGTGCTGATATGGTACAGCCTGAGCAGACTTTTGAGGATAACAGAGCAGTTATCACAGTTCAAAAACAACCTGCAACCGAAAATACACAAAAACAAGATGTAAAAAATAACTGGTTTTGTATTGTGGTACAGGTCAACGGTAAGGTTGTTGATAGTTCCTTACCAATTAAGAAATAGTAGTGGATTGTTATTTTATTTAAACTGGAGATTTTGAAAAATGATTGATTGGTACGAGGATAATTATATCGGGATACAATTTAGCTCTAGTCCGCACGTGGATATTCTCTATCCTGAACCTGAAATGTCAAAAGAAACTATTAAGCAAATATCAGATAAACCTTTTATTTGTAAGAATAAAATAAATGTTGTTTTAATAGATTTTTACAAAGAAAAAACATATCGTTTTACAATTCCTAAAGACTACAGATGGGATGGTGCGAGTATTCCTCGTGCGTTTTGGCGAATAATAGGAAGTAAAGAAAACCCAAAATTCTTAATACCCTCAATGATACATGATGTTATTTGTGAAAATCATCATTATGTCGGTAATGATAGGTATTTTGCAGACAGAGTTTTTGAAAAACTTTTAAAAGTATCAGGGGTATGTGCATTCAAACGTTGGGCAATGTTTCAAACAGTGGATAATTTTCAAAAGTTTTGTGGATGGAAGAATGTGAAAGGAAAATAAAATGAACAGCGAACACTCTATATCTAAAATTTTAGAAATGACTTATGAGAATAAAGAAATGCTAAGTGCATTAAACGAACGTTCAAAGAATTACTATGAGATACAGCACTCGCAAGGGGAAGACATAAAAAGTCTGTATGAACGTGTTGAGAATAACGAGAAAGATATAGGGA
>CATXCB010000016.1 GCA_958366705.1 uncultured bacterium | reverse complement strand
GGGTAACCTTTTAAAGCTTTACTCCGACAGTATTCTAAGGTCTTTAGAAATATTTGTTTTAAATTGTTTTCCACATCCAACCTTGCACAGTCATTCTGAACTTGTTTCAGAATCTAAAATAAAGAGTCATACCAAAAGATTCTTCGCATCCGCTCAGAATGACAAACAAATTTGTCCCCCTGAACTGACGGAACGCCATCCTGAATTGACTAGAAAATTAGTTGAGTATACGAAACGTAATTTTCTGTTCCTACTCGGTATTTCAGGATCTCAATCTAAGTGTCCAACGAAGAGATTCCGAAACGAGTTCGGAATGACGCATCAAAAAGCAGCATTCACCCTTGCAGAAATTTTGGTGACTATGTCTATAATCGGAGTGGTCGCTGCCATGACTATACCTAATTTATATTATTCCAGAGTAAGGCAAGAATACTCAGCAAAGATAAGAAATTTCTATAGTCGTATGAGTAATGCAGTTCTTGATATGGAATTGGATTATGGTTCGTTTCGTGATATAAGAAAACCTTCTATTGGTGATACAGATGGTTTATATGATTGGTATATCAAATATTTAGATCCTTATATGGGGCACAAGATGGTTAAAAAAGAAAAACGAACTGTATATTTTAAAGATGGTACAAGTTTCTCGCCTGTTTATAATGGAAGTTTTGGTGAGTTTCGGTATGATGTAAATGGGGATAAAGGACCTAATAAATTAGGTTTTGATGAGTTTTTGTTCTTGTTTGCTTTTGATGATAATTCAAGGCAAAATTGTTTTGGAAATAAGGAAACATTTTTTGGGGTTTATTGTCCTGCCGGTATTACGATAAAAGGTGTTTCCCGTGAGACACTCCTGCAAAGATGTCGTGATGGATTTACCACATCGGCTGGACAGAATTATGGAGCCGGAGCATGGTGCGGTAAGCTTTTGCAAAATGATCAATGGGAATTTAAAAGTGATTACCCGCTAAAATTTTAATTAAATGTATTATTCCAT
Source organism: uncultured bacterium (assembly GCA_958366705.1). Taxonomy (GTDB): domain Bacteria; phylum Cyanobacteriota; class Vampirovibrionia; order Gastranaerophilales; family Gastranaerophilaceae; genus Zag111. The sequence goes on along the minus strand of CATXCB010000016.1, from coordinate 42,961 downwards.
CTCCCAAAATAGTGGCGGGGGGGATTAAATCCCTGTAGCAAAAGCTTTGCTAATTGTAACTATTAACAGGTTAATAAAAATAAGTGCACCCAGAATTATCAAAATCTTTTTCATATTTTCTCCAAATCGGCTTTAATTATCATAAGATACACAAATCATTTTTTTATCCTCTTTTTAAATGACTTTCACAAAAAAAATAATCCCTGTAGAAATTCTACAGGGATTATCAAATATTGCAATTATGCTATTGAAATTATTATACAGAAGCTTTTGCTTTAGGACCTGCATTAACAATTTCAGATGGCATATTTGGATATTTAGCTGCGAAGTTATCAGCAAACATTTGAGCCAATTTGTTAGCAGCTTCATCATAAGCATTTTTGTCAGCCCACATTCCTCTAGCGTCAAGCATTTCATCTGGAACATTAGGACAAGATGTAGGATAATCTACATTGAATACATCATGGTGTTTGAATTCAACACTGTCAAATGAGCCGTTCAATGCTGCTGTTACCATAGCACGAGTGTAAGCCAATTTCATACGTTTTGCACCTGAAGAAGCAGAACCGCCTGCCCATCCGGTGTTAACTAAATAAACTTTAGTTCCGTATTTGTCTAATTTTTCACCTAACATTTTTGCATAAACTGAAGCATCCATTGGCATGAATGGTTCACCGAATAATGTAGAGAATGTTGGAACTGGTTCTGTAATACCGCGTTCAGTACCTGCAAGTTTTGAAGTGAAACCTGTTACAAAGTGGTACATAGCTGCATTTTTGTCCAATCTTGAAATTGGAGGTAATACACCGAAAGCGTCAGCTGTTAAGAATACAACAACTTTAGGAATTCCGCCTTTAGAAGGAATTTGAGCGTTGTTGATGTAGTTAACAGGGTAGCCAACACGTGTATTTTCAGTTAATGAACCGTCTTCAAAATCGAATTCTCTTGTTTCCGGATCCATAACAACGTTTTCTACTAATGAACCAAATTTGATAGCGTTGTAAATATCCGGTTCATTTTCTTCAGATAGGTGAATACATTTAGCATAGCATCCGCCTTCAAAGTTGAATACACCGTCAGGAGACCAACCGTGTTCATCATCACCGATTAACTTACGGGCAGGGTCTGCTGATAAAGTAGTTTTACCTGTTCCTGAAAGACCGAAGAATACAGCAGTTTCGCCGCTTTCTGGATCCATATTAGCTGAACAGTGCATTGGAAGAACGTTTTTCTTTGTCATAACATAGTTCATTGTAGCGAATACAGATTTTTTGATTTCGCCTGCGTATCTTGAACCACAGATAATGATTTCATGAGCTTCGTAGTCAATAGCGATACAAGCTTCTGAATTTACGCCGTCAACTTCAGGATCGCATTTGAAGCCAGGAGCACAAAGGATTGTGTAATCCGGTTCGCCGTAGCTAGCTAATTCTTCAGCTGTAGGTCTGATTAGTAATTGGTGAATGAACAAGTTTTGGCTTGCTAATTCGTTGATAACTCTGAATTTTTGAGTATAAGTTTTGTCAGCACCTGCAAAACCATCGAAGATGAATATTTCACGATTTTGTAAGTAAGCGGCAATTTTACCTTTGATAGCGTTGAATTTTTCGCGGCTGATTGGACGGTTAACTTTACCCCATGCGATTTCGTTGTGAATGCTTTCAGTATCTACGATAAATTTGTCTTTAGGAGATCTTCCTGTGTATTTACCTGTAGTAACTACTAAAGCTCCTTTGTTGCTAAGAGAACCTTCTCCTAGTCTTAATGCAGCTTCTGTTAATTGAGCAGGGCTCAAGTTACGGTAAACTGCTTTTGGTCCGATAATACCAAATTTTTCAATACCATATGTTTCCATATATAGCTTCCTCCTTTATAAAGTGAACATGTCTATACAAGTTTAATTTATTACAAACACTTACAAATTGCAACTTATAGATGTATATCAGGCATAGAGGATATTTTTATGTTTTTTAAACTTCACACTAGCCTTAATACTATATTTTATGCTAAAATGTTTTTGAGTTTTAAGGCGGAGGAGAAATTGATGGATGGGCTTAATAAGTTTAAAATTTTAACAATAATTTTTTTGGCAATGTTTGTATTTATAATTGCTGCAATATATTCAAATACCAGAGACGCTTCTGAAACTAAACTTCAATCTAAACAGCAGGCTCAAACTGAAGAGGTGGATATTGAAAAAGCAGAAGAACATGAGGCAATATCTCAAGATAATTATCAATTGGAAGATTTGTCAATGAGGGTTGAATCTTTATCAAGAAGACTGGATGAGATGAGCAATTCGAATAATAATGGCGGTACAAGAATGAATTGTAGTGTTCAGGGTGTATTGAACGGTGACAGTATTGAACAGTTATCTCAAGATGCAGCTATTCAGGAAGCCAGAGATAATGGAAAAGAGCTTGTCATGATTTGTTCTTTTTAAGGGAATAATATAAAACTAAAATAAAAGAGCGGTTTGTTAAACAACAAACCGCTTTTTTATTTTTAATAGAAATTATAATTATTCTACTTCGATAGCGCTAACCGGGCATGCATCTGCAGCTTCTTTAACGCAATCAATGTTATCAGCTACTGCAGCTTCATTAACTTGAGCGATACCATCAATTGAAAATACTTCAGAACAAATAGATTCGCAAGCGCCGCATCCGATACAAGAATCGTTAACTTTTACTGTCATTTTATTTCTCCTTATTTTTTTACAACCTGTGGAAAATGTCCACAAAAAAATTATATAACAAAAAATTAAAATTTTCCAGCTTTAAAAGAAATTTTCTTATAACCAGTCTCTAATAAAGCTTGCAATTGTGTCAAAACCTTCTATTTCTCCAAGGTTTCCATTGGACGGCAATGATTTGGCATACATTAAAAACGGAACTTTTTCTCTGGTGTGGTCGGTTCCTGGAACTGTAGGGTCGCAACCATGATCTGCAGTGATTATTAATAAGTCATATTCTTCCATTGCGTCTATGATAGGCTTGATGTATGTATCAATTTCTTCAATTGCTTTTCCGTAACCTTTTGCATCATTTCTATGCCCGTAAAGCATGTCTGTATCCACAAGATTGGTAAATATAATCTCCTGTTCATTATATTCTTTGTTTTTTTCATAAGCAATATCTTCCAGAGGAAGTTCATTTTTTATTGCTTTTAGAGTTAGTTCAAGTCCCTCTTTATTCGAACCTGTGTGGATGGCATGGGTTATTCCTGATTTTGAAAATATATCTTCAATTTTTCCAATACCAATAACTTTTCCGCCGTTGTCTTTTACTTCATTTAACAAAGTCGGTTGAGGCGGTTCAATAGAATAATCTCTTCTGTCTTTAGAAATTCTTGTAGGTTTGCCGTCAATAATTTTGTAAGGACGAGCGATTACTCTTGATACATAGTAATCATCTTCTGTTAAGATTTTGCGGGCTATTTCACACCATTTGTAAAGAGTTTCCAGTGGAATTACGTCGGTATCAACTGCAATTTGGAATACACTGTCTGCAGATGTATAAATAATAGGAAATTTTGTAGCATGGTGTTCTGTATTTAACTCTTCAATGATAGCTGTACCGCTTGCCGGACGGTTGGCAAGAATTCCGCCGCAATTTGTTTCTTTTATAAATTTGTCAATAAGTTCATCCGGAAATCCGTTTGGAAATGTTGCAAATGGTCTGTCCAAAGTTATACCTGCGATTTCCCAGTGACCTGTTGTAGTATCTTTCCCTTTTGATTTTTCGACCAGAGTAGCATATGTTGCTGTTGGAGTTTCTACTTTTTTTATTCCTGCAAAGTTTTGAATATTGCCAAGCCCCATTGCTTCAAGATTAGGTACGTTCAAGCCGTTGTTAAATTCGCATACATGTTTTAGAGTATTGCATTCAGGAATATCTCCAAAATCTTTACAGTCAGGCATTGCACCTATTCCCATTGAATCAATAACCATTATAATTGCTCTAGTCTTTTCCATTTCATTTCCCCCTTTGTGTATATTATATTAACACAAATGCTGTTTCAGGGTAAATGGGAATTTATTGTAGCGCTAAATTGACTAAAAAATTATGATATTTAATTTTATTTTGTGTTGTTTGAAAACTCGTTACTTACGATACTATATAGGTGGTAGATACCTAGGCAAAAATATACCACAATGGGTGGTATGAGTATTGACAAAAGTAAGTATGACAAAATATATAAGCAGCTTGGTCGGAATATTCGTAAAGCCAGAAAGTTCTGTAAAATGTCGCAGGAAGAATTGGCTTTTAGTATCTCCAGTGCTAGAAATTATATAGGTTGCATAGAAAGAGCAGAAAAGGCCCCGAGTATTGCTATGGTCTGCGAAATTGCCGCAGCATTGAATATTAAAGTTCAAGATTTATTTCAGGATATATAATTCTGTTTAACTGTTTTTACATTTTCCTTGTTTATTTATGGGTAATAGATATTTAATAAATTGCTTAAAATAAATTATTGCCATATAATTTTGTTATGAAAAAGTTTGACTTTTTTAATCAGTATAGGGATCCTGTAATAGTTATAAGAAATTATGAGGATGTTGTTTTTAAAAACAACACTTTTTGTCGTGTATTTCCTCAGTTTGGGGACATTCGAAAATTTGCTCATAAAATGAATTTTGATTTCTGTCCTATGGATAGTGAAAATGTTGATTTATATTCTCCTGTATTTCAGGCGATTGTTTCAAAAGAGAATTTTTTTGCAAGAGTTTTTTATACATCTTCATCATCATATAGTTCGTTTTATGATTTGACAGCTGTTAAACGGGGTGTTTATACAATTATATTTTTGGTAGATGTAAGTTCTGATGTTTTGCTGCGAGATAATCAAAAAATTCAAGAATCGTACAGGGATAAATTATTAAAACTGGAAGAAGAGAATGATGAATTGCAAAAAATTCGTCAAAAAGCTCAGTCGCAGGCTTTTAAGATTGCACTCATTAATAAAGTTTCAAATATTATAAGAGAGTCAATGGATATTTCAATGATATTGAATTCTGCATTAAAAGAGCTTTCTATTATGTTTGGATGTTTTAGGGCGTATTATGCATCTTCTTGTGATGGTGGATTTTGTATTGAAGAAACTTATGGAGAAAATAGTTTATCTAAAAATACAAAAATTTCTTTTGATGAGCGTTCTATGAAATATCTATACGCAGGCAGAATTTCGACAAGTTATTCTCTAATGGAATATATTGGAGCAGAGCCTTATAAACAGTCTGTCTTGCGAATTATTGTTCCTATTTTTCATCTTCAAAAAATGATAGGCGTTTTAGTTTTATTGAGTTACCAAAAACGTGAACTTAACGAGGAAATAGAGATTCTTGACGCTGTATCATCACAGCTTGGTAACGCAATCATTAGAGCAGAATTGTATCAAAAAAATGCTAAAAACGTGAAGGATTTAAAGCAAGCGCTCGATGAGTTGAAAGAAACTCAATTGCAGTTGATAAATTCAGAAAAAATGGCGTCGTTAGGGCAGCTTATAGCTGGTGTTGCTCACGAAATTAATACTCCTGTTGCTTCAATTAAGTCAAATAATTCGATTATGGCTAAATTAATTGAACAAATAGAACAGGGTGATGTCAAAGAAATGTTTAAACAAATTAATTCTATTGATAAAGAAGCAATCCAAAGAATAAGTAATATTGTGATTTCTTTGAAAAAATTTGTCAGATTAGATGAAGCTGATTTGCAAGAAGCTAATATTAATAAAGAGTTGGATTTAACACTTGATTTAATTAGTCATGAAACAAAAAATAAAGTAGAAATTGAAAAACATTACGGTGATATTCCACCGATAAAATGTTATCCGAATATGCTTAATCAGGTGTTTACAAATATCCTTGTAAATGCATGTCAGGCAATAAAGGAGCATGGAAAAATTGTTATTGTTACTGAGTATAGTGATAATAATCTAATAGTAAAAATTAGGGATAATGGTCAGGGAATTTCAAAAGAAAATATAAATAAAATTTTTACTGTAGGTTATACTACAAAAGGAGTAGGTGTCGGCACCGGTTTGGGTTTGGCAATTAGCCAGAAGATTATTGACAAACATAATGGTAAAATTCAAGTGTATAGTGAATTAGGTGTTGGTACGGAATTTGTTATTACTATCAAATGTTAGTAGTAAAGGGTTAACTTTTGTTACAGAGGTTTTTTATTTATTTAATAATCAGCACTATTTTTATAAAAACAATTACAAAAATTTTTAAAATAATTTATATAATTGAGGAATAAAGTCAAAAAATGTGTTATTATAGTAGTACAAAATAAATAAGTGTCAGTGTTACCCTTAATCAATTTTCTGGCATCAAAAGTATAAGTAGTAGGAAAATCACAATAATTTATGAATTGTAAACAAATTTAACAAAGATATAACAAAAAAGGCAATAATATTCGCAAAAAATTTTTAATATAAAAGTAGGAGTGAATATTTATTGTAGTGTCGGAGGAAAATAATGACAATTAGTGTGAACAGTAAGAAAAAACAAGTGAAAAAATCATTCGATGAATTACTAAACGATTTAAGAACAAGTAATTCAGAAAAAGTAAGATACAATGCAGCTCGTATCTTAGGCGAAATGGGTGATTCTAAAGCTGTTGAACCTTTGATTGATGTATTAAAGCATGATAAAAACGGTTCAGTACGTTTATATGCAGCAAGAGCTTTAGGTGAACTGGGTGATTCAGCTGCAACAACTCACTTGATTGAATCTTTACGCGAAGATAGAAACGTTGATGTTCGTGTTCGTGCAGCTCGTGCATTGGGTCGTTTAGGCGGTGCTATTGTTGTTGAACCGCTGGTTGAATCTTTAAATGATGAAAACCCTCAAGTTTGTATTACTGCAACTGATGCTTTGATTGAAATTGGTGATGTTGCAACTGATGCTTTGATTGCATCTTTAGATCACGAAAAAGTTAATGTAAGATGTGATGCTACAAGAGCTTTAGGCGAAATTGGCAATAAAAAGGCTGTTGATAAAATTATTAATATGTTATATGACGAATGGGTAAACGTAAGAATTTATGCAGTAACTTCATTAGGTAAATTGAATGATACAAAAGCTGTTCCTGCGTTGATTGATGTTATGAAAAACCATTCTGAAAATGAATTGGTTAGAGCTGGTGCTGCTGCAGCACTTGGTGTCTTAAGAGATCCAAGAGCATTGATGCCATTGAGAGAATTGATTATGGAAGCTGAAGAATTAGGCGAATTAGAAGATACAGCTTTAAAATCATTCAAAAAAATTATGGCAGCAAATTGGCAGTCAATTCCTGGAGCTACAGCTCAGAAAAAACCAGCAGGTACTTTTTAAGAATAATTAGAAATTTTAACAAAATAAAAAGACGGTTATATTACCGTCTTTTTATTTTGTTTACTTGTCTGTTGTTATATGTTTTAGTCTGCATTTAGTTGTATAATGTTTAATTCGTGAGGCTATCATTTCAGTGTGCTACGCACGTAGATACATCATTAACTCTTTATCTGCAATACCAAAACTCCGCAAGTAAATTACATCGTACTTAACTTTGTTAGTTAAAATATTGTTAATATAACAGGTTTTCTGCAAAAAATTTGTTATAATAGATTTATGAATGAGATTGAACAAAATTATGAAGATTTTATATCTACAGTGAGTCACGAACTGCGAACCCCATTGACTTCTATTCGTGGATTTTCTCAAACAATGCTCGCATCTTGGGATAGATTAGATGAAGATAGTAAGAAAAAATTTATTAAAATTATTGAAGAGCAGTCTAATCGTTTGATAAATATGGTTGAAAATATGTTATCTGTAACAAAATTAAAATCAAACAATAGTCTAATTTGCTATAGTGAAATATCTGTACAACAACCTATTGAACAAATTATATCAATTGTAAAAAATCAGTACCCGCATTGCAAATTTGATTTTCAACATAAGCAAAATCTTCCCGATATCTTTGTAGATAAAGATAAATTTCAACAAATACTTACTAATTTAATTGAAAACAGTGCAAAATATTCTTTGGGAGATTATAGAATAAAAATTATTACAACAATTGAAAACAGTTATGTTGTAATAAGTATTTCAAATACAGGATTAGGTATTAATCAAACTGATTATGAAAAAATTTTTACTAAATTTTCAAGAATAGATAATCCATTAACCAGAAAAGTTCAAGGTAGCGGTTTGGGATTATATATTACCAAAAATTTAGTTGAAAAAATGCATGGAAAAATTTCAGTTTCGTCAAAAGAGTTAAACGACGGTTCCAATCTAAGTAAAATAACTTTTAAAGTGAGCATGCCGATATTAACTATAGAAGAACAAGCGAGGATAAAATGCAATCAGTAACACTCATTATTGATAAAAGATTAGAATTATCTACAAAGTATAAAAAATTATTAGAAACCGATTCAAATTATGTAATGATATCTAAAGATTTGATTACTGCGATAAAAATTATTCAGGATAAAGAACCTGATTTAATTATTATCTCTGATAGTTTCGATAATGATTTATCTGATTTTTGCAAACAAGTCAGGGCACTAACATATAATATGCGCCCAATTATTGTTGCGATGTCAAAATCTGCAGATTTTAATGACAGAATTAAAGTTTTAGATAGCGGAGCTGATGATTTTTTATCAGAACCGGTAAATCCTGATGAATTTAAAGTTCGAATGCGTGCACATCTCAGACGCGAATTTGAATCCAATTTAGATACAAAACAATTACTGCCAAATAAAAACTATACAATGCGTGCAATAAAAAGAAAATTATCAGAAGACGATAAATGGGCAATGTTGTATATAAGTATCGAAAACTTTGACAACTACAAGCAGGGTTATACAGAACTTGCTTCTGACAAATTATTACAAACTTATGGCGCTATAATTAAAGCATCATTGGATGAAAACGATTATCTTGGACAACTGACTGAAAACGTATTTTTCGTTATCACAAACCCATTAAAATCTGAAAAATTGGCACGGTTTCTAATTTTTGCATTTGACTCTGTTGCAAACAAGTTTTATGCAGAACACGATTTAGACAGAGGATATATGATTTTACAGGGTGATGAATTTGCCGGTCGAAGAGCAAATTTTGTACACTCAACAATAGGCGTTATTACCAACGAATTTATTAACTATAGAGATACTACTCATATATTGAATACATTAGTACAAGTTCATGATATGGCTGATGTCGCTTGTCGTTCAAATTATTTAATTGAAAGACCTAAACTCTCCGGAGAAAATTGTGTACTTGAACGAGAATTTAATAATAGAATACTGATATTTGAGACCGATGAAGCTCTTGGAATTTTATTAAATACTATACTAAAACTTCAAGGGTATGAAACATCAATAATTTCGGAGTATACAATGCCGGAAGCTGCGGACATACCGGCTTTGGTTATTATTGATGCCGGAGATCTAGAAAAGAAGAACGGCTTAAATTTGTGTTACAAAATAAAACAAAACGAAAAATTAAAAAATACAAAAATTATTGCAACTTCAATTATACATGACAAAGAATTAGTTCTAAACACCGGAGCCGATTTATATTTACCAAAACCATATGAAATTCCTACTTTAATAAAATGGGCAGATATATTTATAAAAGAGTATAATGGTTAAATAACAAGAAGTTTTACCTTGCAGGCTATTTACTTACTTGTATAATAAATATATAATTATTGATATGTCTGTATTAGAAGTAAAAAATTTAAATTTAGGCTTTCAAAATGAGGACAAATTTCGTCAGGCACTTTTTGATGTTTCTCTGTCGTTAGAAAAAGGGAAAATGCTCTCTGTCGTAGGAGAATCTGGCTGCGGTAAATCAATGACAGCAATGAGTATTCTCGGTCTAATCCCAAAAACTGCCAGAATAACAGGCGGCAAAATTTTATTCAACGGAGAAAACCTTTTATCCAGAACAAAATCACAAATGCAACATATAAGAGGAGCTAAAATTGCACTTATCCCTCAAGATCCAATGACATCCCTAAATCCTCTATTCACTGTTGGCGAACAACTTCTTGAAATTATAAAAATTCATCAGGGACTAGACGGAACTCAAGCAGAAAAAAAAGCAATTGAGGCTTTTGAAGCCGTTCAAATTCCAGGTGCAAAATCAAGATTAAAAAATTATCCGCATGAATTTTCAGGAGGCATGAAACAGCGTGCAATTATAGCAATGGCATTAGCCTGTAATGCAGAAATTCTTATAGCTGATGAACCAACAACCGCCTTGGATGTCACGATTCAAGCACAAATCATGAGTCTTTTACAGGAAATAAAGTTATATAATCAAACCTCAATCCTTCTAATCACACATGATCTTGCACTGGTTAGAGAAAACTCTGACGATATTGCAGTTATGTATGCAGGCAGAATCGTTGAAAAAGCCCCTAATGAAGAATTTTTTAACAATACTAACCATCCATACTCAAAAGCTTTACTAAATTCAATACCGTCAAACAGAGGAGAAAAACTTGAGACAATAAAAGGACAACCACCTACACTATCTCAACAAATTTATGGATGTAAATTTCATCCTAGATGTGATTTTTGTATGGAAGTTTGCACAAAAAATGTTCCACATTTGGAAAATCTCTCAAATAATCACTACAGTGCATGTTTTTTGAATAAATAATTGGTGGCAAAGTACCCGTGCGGTCGAGAACCTTCACCCATAATTGGGACACTAGCTGAACCAACGAGGAATGAGTTGGGTGAAACTGCGTTGAGGGGTGGGGTGAGGCTAAAAGACAAAAGATACTCCGGCGAATACCCTCTGTATTTTTAAGTAGGTCGGATTTACTAATCCGTCAATAAAACTTTTTGCCGGATTGAAAAAGCCAACCTATTGTTCAGTCATTCCGAATTTATTTCGGAATCTTTTAACTTATGGAGATGCTGAAACAAGTTCAGGGTGACAGACGCGGTTGGTTAATGGATTGCCACGTCGGCAAATGCCTCCTCGCAATGACGGATAATTCGTCATTCTGAGCCTGCACGAGCAGAGGGCGAGAACGTAGTGGAGTCCCGTTTAATGCGAGTGCAGTGTGGTAACCTGAGAATCTTGTAAAACTTACGCCCTCACCCTTGCCCTCTCCCATAGATATGGGCGAGGGAGCGACATATAGTCATTCTGAGGGAGTGTGCGACTGAAGAATCTATGATTTATCGTTCTTGTATAAAAGATACTTCAGCATAGCCTAAGTAATACAATACCGCTTTACTTTAGGTTACAACTGGTAGCAAATCTACGTACGTAATACCTAGAATAATGACTTAACTGCCAGTAAAATTAAAATTATACCACCTGTGATTTCAAGGTATTTCGATGGTATCTTTTTTATTTTGTTTCCGCTCCAAAAACCAATGATAGACATAATAAATGATGCAATTCCGATGAGAATTGCTGCTAATACAAGATTGGTATGTGTAAGTTTTATTGAGGCGCCTGAGACCAAGGCATCTATACTGGTTGCAAGTCCAAGACTCATAAGGCATTTAAAACCTATACATTGTAGAGGTTCATCTTTTTTTTGAAACGATTCCATAATAAATCTGGTGCCAAGTATAAAAAATATTGCAAATACTATTTTCGTGCTATATGGTACTAAAATTTTATATAGCGAATTTGTTCCTATATATCCTATTACAGGCATGAATCCTTGAAATAGTCCCATTGTAAGTGCTAAATTTAGCGAGTTTTTTGCCCTGTTACAATTGAAAATTAATCCTTGAGAAAATGATACTATTAAGCAATCAATTCCTAATGCCAGTGCGAGTAATGTTATATCAATTAAATTCAATTTCTACCTCAAACAATCTTTCCCATGGGTAGGAATAACTTACATTTATCTGAGTATTTAAAACTTGTTCTAATATTTTTTCAAAAGGTTTCATTTCAGATATAATTTTATGGTTATCAGGTGATGATAATTTTTGCCTTACATTCGCCTGATATGCCCAGTCATCTAAAAATCTTGTAATTTCTAAGTTTTTGAAGTTTTCACTGTTATATTTTTTTGCTAAAAATTTTATTTTTGCTCCGCAAATCAGGCTTCCAAGGGTATTTGCTGTAGTATTCCATGCAGAATAACCATAGAAATTTTTGTCATTAATTTCATTTTTTAATAGTTCATTGACAAATTTGTTATCTGCACCATTAGCAAATCTAACATCAGCAATTATGTATGGTTTGTCTGGTGTTGAAAATCTATCGTTAAAATTTTCTGTGTCAATTTTCATAACAATCTCACCCTGATGTTTTTTGAAATTATTTACATATAGTAGCATGTCAGCATTTTTTGTATCGGTAATTTGACAGCCGCAGAGTTCAAGCTGTCCGAGGACTGATTGTTCAACCGATACATCCTCATAGTTTGAAATCAAATCTTTACTTTCAGGTTCTAAAAATATCGGACAAATTTTGAGGGGTCTTTTTATTGCTCTAGCAAGAAGGCTTAATGGAATTTCATCTGCACCTGTTTTGGTGAATCCTCCCATTTCTTCAAGAATCCTTCCTTCCTGTACATTAAATCCGAATTTAGCGCAATCATCTTTTGAAAAAATTAGTGTATCAAATAATCCTTCTTTTTGCCATTCTAAATATATTTTGTTGATTTCAAAATTTCTACGTCTTGTTTTGATATAATCCTCTAAAATTTTTGATGGGATATCACTGTTTATATTTTTCCCGCCGCTTTTGTCAATATTGTATGAGTATTCAAAAATTTTTTTGCCCCATTCAGACCAATATTCTTTCTCTTCTTCATTATAATTGTTGTTAGAGATTCTCATAATGCTTGAGAAAGCGTAAATTTTTGCTTTTTTCTCTGTAAGAATTTCTTTTAGAGTGTCTATTCTTGTTTTTATTTCTTCAAAAGTTTCAGGGCATCTTCTAGATGGGATTAGCCCTCCGTATGCCAGAGTATCTAGTGATAAAATTATTGCATCCAGTTTTGGCAGAGCGGATAACCATGTGAAAAGATTTTCAATGTCAGCTTGTTTTTTTAAGCCGCCAAGATATTTTCTATCAGGAATGAAAAATTCTATATTTTCATCTATTCCTGCGATAAGTTTAGGCAGTGTGTAGCAGACAGGTCTATTGTCAATTGGTATAAAAGCAATCTTCATAATATAATTGTATGTTAAAATAAATATGAAGTAAATGGAGCAAAGTATGACAGTTGAGAAAAATCCTAAAAAAATAAAAGATATGTTTGATGATATTTCTATTTATTATGATTATATGAATAATTTTATTTCGTTTGGCACACACTGGATTGTTAAGTACTTATCTATAAAAGAATTAAATATTCAGCCAAGGAGTATGATTTTGGATTTGTGCTGCGGAACAGGAGATTTTACAGGAATAATTTCTAAATTTTTTCCAAGGGCAAAAGTTATTGGTTTAGATTTTTCTGAAAAAATGTTGAAAATGGCAAAATCTAAAAATCCAAACGGAGTTTTTGTGAAAGGGGATTGCATAAATTTACCATTTCATGATGAAGAATTTGACTATATAACTATTGGCTTCGGGTTGAGGAATATTGAAAGCCGTGATAAGGCAATTAGGGAATCTTATAGAGTTTTAAAAAAGGGCGGGAAGTTTTTGCATTTAGACTTCGGGGTGCAGAATATTATTAGTAAAATGTTTGATTTTATAGTCCTTGCTGTTGCAAAAATATTGCAAAAAGATGTCAATCACTATAAATATCTGCTGGAATCTAAAAATCAGTATCCTGCACCTGAATTATTGATTAAAGAATTTGAAACCTCCGGATATAAATGTATTAAAAAATGTGATTATTTGTTCGGGATAATTTCTGCACAAATAATGCAAAAGTAATATTATATGACTCTATGTTTATTTCCGCCGCAAAGAAAATCAGTTAGTCCGGCAAAAGTTGTTTTTAGAATATAGTCTACAGATTCTTCTGTGTCGTAAGCTGTGTGCGGAGTAATTATTACATTTGGATATTTGTTTAATTCTTTAACTACACTGGATTCTTCTAAACAGGACAGGGTGTCTCTTTCTAATTTATCGGAATACTCAAGGCATTCTGAATTTACACAAGCAACAACATCAAGTCCAACACCATTTAGTTTCCCATTTTTTACAAATTTTAAAAGGTCATTAAGTTTTATAAGTTCACCTCGTGAAACGTTTATCAGGTATGAATTGTCTTTCATCATTTTCAATTGTTTATCGCCTATCATATGATAAGTTTCTTTATTTGCAGGAACATGTAGTGATATGATATCTGATTTTTTTAAAAGCTCTTCAAGTTTCACATATTGTACGTTATATTTTTGTTCGAGTTCCTTTTTGGGGATAATGTCATATGCTAAGATTCTCATTCTGAAATTGTTTGCAATTTTCGCAACTCCTGCTCCAATTGCTCCTGTTCCTATTACTCCAAGGGTTAAAGTATTCAAATTTCTTCCTGTAAAGTTTTTTTGAATACAGGTTCCGCTTTTTATTGCTTCAATTGCAGGTAGAATTTGTCTTATAAGCATTAAAATAATTGTGAATGTGAATTCTGCAACTGAAGTACTTCCATATGATTCAACATTTATCAATGCAATATTTTTTTCAACACAAGGTTCCAGTGCAATATGGTTGTACCCTGTAGAACGGGTTGAAATAATTCGTAGATTTTTGAATTTGTCGATTATTTTCTGAGTTATTAATGAAGTTGTAAAAACACTTATTGCCAGTGTTTTTTCTAAGTCATCCGGACTTAATTTGTTTAAAGTTTCTTCATTTAAACTTTCTTTAAAAAATTTTATATCAAAGTTTTCGTATTTATTTGTTTCAAAGAATTTCTTTTCGTTGTCTCTATAATCAAATAATAACATCTTGCAAACCATGTAATTCTCCTTTTTTAATTATTAGTTAATATTTCTTGTTTTTGTGAAAATTACTATTGTACAAAAGTGTAAGGTTCTTTTAAATAAAAATTGATACAAAAGGTAATGTTAATGATAGAGAAAACGATTACCTTATAAAAGAAAGGAGTTTAGGCATGAACCATGATTTAATAGTAAGAGAGCCGGAATTATCTTTTGATAGTTTGCATCAGGAATTAGATAATTTTTTACGCGATACATTTTTTACACATTCTTTTGGTCACCCTTTGAATATAATTAAAAATTCTATTTGGCGTCCAGCTATAGAAGTGATTCAGTGTAAAGAAAATTACAAAGTGAAGGTTCAACTTCCAGGGGTAAAAAAAGATGATATAGAAGTAGAATTGGACAATGATTTTATGACAATAACTGCTGTTTTACAGGAGGAAAAAGAAGAAAAAAATTTGGAAGAACATAATGCAAGATACCATACTTCTGAATTCAGGTATGGTAAATTCCAGAGAACAATTTCTTTTGATCAGCCAATTAAAGCAGAAGACTCAGATGCTGTTTATAAGAATGGCATTTTAACAATAACAATTCCAAAACAAAATATAGAAACTTCTAAGCCTAAAAAACTTAAAATTAATGCAAAAGAAGATTAATTTTTGTACCAGACGCCGAGTTATTCTGCGACTGTGCGGACATGCAAAAAAGCGGCGTGGTACAGAACGGTTGTTTACCGGACTAGCATGAACCGGTATTTATAGCAGCCGATAACCAGCAATCCGGCATGTTGATATGTGCCGGATTGTTTATAAAAACTAATCTTTCGGGCATGCCTAACCGGATGATTTTAAAAATATTTTACAATTCTTAATGAGTGATAAAACCATGCAAAACCATGATACAGCATGGTTTTGCATGGTAAAAAGTTCTTAAGACCATGTCATAGCATGGTTTTAGGGTTTTGGAAAGTTCAAAAGGCTGAATACCGCACTAATAGAGGGTTGTGTTACAAAACTTCATAACAGCATGTTCTGACCTTGAAAAAAAACTCTTATTTTCTATAATGAGTATATGAAGTCGAAAGACCTTGATATTACGGCTTTAGGGGAGATGTGTCGGTATGTATTTTGTACCGATTAGTTAATCAGATAAGTGGAGATTACATAAATTGTTTAGAAGTAGGGATATGGGAAGAGCGGTTGCAGTTAGACGTTGGACAACAACCGCGTTAGAATGTTATAAAAGAGGATGTAATTGCGAAGGTTGTTTTTATAGAGATTTTTTTAGCGGTTCGTCTCAAAAGTGTCAGATGAAAGCATCTGTATTGGAATTGGTTAGGGTTATCGGTACTCCGGATGTGGAATTGCCTCAATTTTTAGCAGACGAATAATCAATTTACCCTTTAAAAATTATAAAACTTGTGTTATACTGACTAAGCAGTATAGAAAATTGGAGGTTTTAAATGCACATTCACGTTAATGGAAAAAACATTGAGATTACTGAAGCTATTAAAGCTTATGTTAAAGAAAAAATTGGAAAAGTGGCAACTCGTTACGACCAAATTCAGGGTATTGACGTAGTGTTAACTGTAATTAAAAACCCGGCTGCAGAAGGTAAACATATTGCTGAAGTTACTTGCAAGATGAATACCGGTGTTATTCGTTGTGAAGAAGCTGCAGAATCTATGTATGCAAGTATTGATTTATTAGCTGATAAACTTGCAAGACAAATTACAAAATTTAAAGATAAAAACATTTCTTCAAGCAAAGAATCTATCCGTACTGACGTATTGGAAGAATCTGCAGAAGAAGAAGTTGCTGATATTAAAGCAATGGAAGAATAATTTAGTTAACTAACTATTTTAAATCGATAATTAGACCGTTACATTTATTGTAACGGTTCTTTTTATTTGATTTGTATTTCATACATTATAAGAATGATTGATTTTTTGGTAAATAATATTAAAATTGTGATATGAAAAAGTTTTTTACGGGTATATTTTTGCTTTTTATATCAATTGCTATTTTCTGTCCGGCGCTCAGCGCAGCTGAGCAGCAATCTGTTTCTTATCCTGAGGATGTTAATGCTCAGGAGATTTCGGAAGATGAATACACTGAAGATATTGATGTTGAGCAAATGTATAGAGATATGCCTGTTCCCGAGTTTAAATATGTCCATAATATTGATCCGGGAGAATATCAGGATACAATGTATTCTACCTGGTCTCCTTATCCGCTTTTCAGGTTAACTGCACCTTTGTTTTTTAAATCTATCGCAATTGAGCCCGGTTATTATCTGTTAACTCCTCGAGAACACAAAGGGGCATGGTATATCCTTTTTAAAGAAGCAGGAAAAGTAAAATATATTGTTCCATGTTATAAAAAAGAGATGGTTCCGATAGATTTTTATAAAAATAATCTGCCGCAGATAAAATTAACAATGCCTCAACTTATTAGAGAAAAAGCTTTAAAATTTGTAGGTAAAAATTTTAAGAGTTCAAAAAGAAAACCAATTCCTGATACGTATTTAGAAACTTCTGATCTTGATAATAATTTTGTTTCAATTATAGTTTACTGGGGAAATTATCGTTATTATTTTGTATTGCGTACAATACAGTTGTAGTATTTATTTTTGTAGTTTATTGTAATATTATATGTAATAAAATAGGAGGAAAAATGAAAACAATAATAAAATTATTTATGGCGTTAGCAATAATATTTACCGGTATGAGTTCTTTTGCGAATAGTTTTTTGAACCCGAATTTGGATGTTCGTGAAGTTCGTTCAAGCCATATTCTTGTAAAAACCAGACCTGAGGCTGTAAAAATAAAAAAACAAATTGAAAACGGTGAAATAACATTCGAAGAAGCTGCAAGAGAATATTCTTTATGTCCATCCGGACAAAATGGCGGTGATTTAGGATTTTTTACCCGTCAGCAGATGGTTCAACAGTTTTCTGAAACCGCATTTGATTTAAAGCCGGGGCAAATATCTGATCCTGTCGGTACAAAATTTGGCTGGCATATTATAAAAACTGTAGATAGAAGATAGTTTATATATACACAACTAAAGCGGCAATTTGAATATTCAAATTGCCGCTTTAGCTTTTTAGTGATGAGATTCCTATAAATAAAGGATATCCTTGTGATATGTTTTATGTATCATTATATTATGGACATATACACCTCAATTGAAGATGAAGATAAAGCTTTAAAAATGGTAGGGTTGGAGTTGATGTTTTTGACTCCGGAAAAATGCTCGTCTGATGATGGGATTACTGCTGTTGAACTTGCAAAGTTAGTTAATCTTCCTCTTGATGTTGTAAAAAAGAAATTAAATATATTAAAAGATAAAGATATTGTCAGAGTTAAAGGTATCAATCCAAAGTATTGGAAATTTAATGAGTATAATTTTCAAAGAATGAATGAGGATGATGAGATTTTCAATTTGTTATGCAGCTTTGATGATGTGGATTTTGACAAATATTTTTCATATTAAATACAAAAAGTAGTATGCATTTTAAATTAAATATGATATTATAATAAAAAAGGAGTGTAAATGACAAGAAGTACCAATCAATTTCAAAAACCGGTTACCGCAGTGGTTAATAGTGCCGGAAATATTGAAATTGGCGGATGTGATTTAGTTAATCTTGTTGATAAATATTCGACTCCTTTGTATATTTTAGATGAACAAACTATTCGTTCTATCTGTAAAGATTATAAAAAAGCCTTTGAAAAATATCCTAAAACTCGTATGATGTATGCTTCAAAAGCATTGTGTACTGAAGCTGTTGCCAAAATTCTGGATAGTGAAGGTTTTGGTTTTGATACAGTTTCCGCCGGAGAAATTTATACTGTTTATAAAGCCGGCGTTGATATGTCCCATGTTTTATTTAATGGCAGCAACAAATCATATGACGAGTTGGCATTAGCTCTTGAGCTGGGTGTTGGCAGAATTTCTGTTGATAATTTTTTTGAATTAGCTTTGTTAAATGAAGTTGCAAAAAGTAAAAATAAAACAGTTGATATTTTGCTGAGAATAACTCCGGGTATTGAGTGCCATACACATGAATATATACAGACAGGGCACCTTGATTCAAAATTTGGTTTTGATTTGACGCAGATTGATGAAGCCGTAGATTTGATTTTAAATGAATATAAAAATATTAAGCTTCATGGAGTGCATGCGCATATTGGTTCTCAAATTTTTGAAACAAGTATTTATGCTGATGAAATTGAGATTCTGGTAAAAGAAATTGCAAGATTAGATGAAAAATATACATTAACTCTTGACGAAATAAATATTGGCGGCGGACTCGGTGTCAAATATACAGAAAGTGATGTTCCTCCATCAACATATGAAATTGGCGAGATTATTGTAAATAAACTTTATAAGGTTATTGAAAAATATAATATTGAACCTCCTACAGTATTTTTAGAACCAGGTAGAAGTATAATTTCTACATCTGGTGTAACTTTATACACTATTGGCAGTTCAAAGCAGGTGCCGAAAGGTCGTAAGTATATAGCTATTGATGGCGGTATGGCGGATAATCCGCGTCCATCAATGTATCAGGCTGAATATTATGCAGAAATTGCAAATAATAAAACCGATGCTGAGTTAGAAAAAGTTACAGTTGCCGGAAGATTTTGTGAATCAGGTGATATTTTGATTAAAGAAATTGAACTACCTGAGCCTGTAGAGGGTGATATCCTTTGTGTTTATAATACAGGAGCTTATAATTATTCCATGGCTTCCAATTACAATAGAGTGCAAAAGCCTGCAATGGTACTTGTAAATAATTCAAATTCTGATATTATTATCACAAGAGAATCTTTAGATGATTTAGTTGCTCATGATAGAATTCCCGGTAGGTTACAATGATGAAAGAAAATATTTTAATGTTGCTTCAAAATATCTTAGATAACTGGCATTTGTATATTGATGATACTTTTGGCTGGAAAAATATATTTGAAGTTCTTGTAATTGCTGCTGTGCTTATTGTTTTTTACCAGAAATTTATAAAAAATACGCATTCTGAGAAGTTTGTTAAAGGTGCTTTTGTACTGGTATTTTTATGGATATTTAGCGAAATTTTGATTGCTGTTGATTTAACAATTCTCGGAGTATTTATTCGTTCAGTTGTTACATTAATTGCATTGAGTTTGATTGTTATTTTTCAGCCGGAATTGCGTAGATTCCTTGGATATCTTGGACAGGTTGACTTTTTTAAAAGACTCATCGAGGGTGATAAAAATAAAGATAAAAATAAATCTGTGGATGTAATAAAAGAAATTATTGAAGCTGTAAAATATTTGTCAAAATCTCATACCGGAGCTTTGATAGTTTTTCAAAAAGATTTGAGTAATACTTATCATGATGTCGGTACAACATTAAATGCGGATGTTTCAACAGAACTTATATTAACAATTTTTCATGAAAATACGCCGCTACATGATGGTGCGGTTGTAATTAGCGGTTGCAAAATTATTTCAGCCGGTGTATTGCTGCCTTTGACAGATGATCCTAAGTTAAGCTGGAAATATGGAACCAGACACAGAGCTGCGATTGGTATGACAGAGTCAAGTAATGCTGCTTGTCTGGTTGTTTCTGAAGAAACTGGTGATGTTTCTGTTACTCTGGATGGTTCTTTAAAGAAATATGACGACATTCCTACTTTAAAAGCTGATTTAGAAAATATTTTAGGGTATAAGAAAACTGAGGATGTCGCAAGAAAACCTATTTTCAAATTGGAAAAATTGATTACAATTAAGAAAAATGGTAAGTAACAATGGTAGAAAATGTTGAAGTTTCGAAAAAAAATCAAATAAAAAAATGGATTAAAAATATAATATTTTTAACTTTTGGGGCTGTAATTACAGGTTGTGCTCTGGAAACTTTTTTAGTTCCGAATAAGATTATTGATGGCGGTATAATTGGTATTTCAATGATTATCAGCCATGTTTCAAAATTTAATTTAGGTTTATTGGTTTTACTTTTGAATACTCCGTTTATCATTCTTGCATTTAAAAAGCTTGGTAAAAAATTTGTATTGCAAACCGCCTATGCTAACATTATTCTGGCATTGTCATTGAACTTTTTTCATCACTTTAAGGCAACACAGGATTTACTTCTTGCAACAGTGTTTGGAGGCATTATTTTAGGTATTGGCGTTGGGCTGATTCTAAAAAATGAGGGTTCATTGGACGGTACTGAGATTCTATCGTTACTGGTTTCTAAAAAGTTCGGTTTTTCAGTCGGCGAATTTATAATGGGAATAAATATATTCATCTATCTGGTTGCAGGTGTCGTGTTTGGCTGGGAAAGTGCAATGTATTCCATTATGACATATTTTATTGTCTCAAAAGTTATTGATATTGTTATGGAGGGCTTTAACAGCTCAAAATCAGTACGAATTATAAGTGATGAGGCTTCAGTAATCGGACAGGCTTTGATTGAAAGACTTGATATAAGTGTAACATATCTTCAGGGAATCGGTGGTTATACAGGGCAGGATAAAGATTTGATTTACTGTGTTATTTCGCGTTTGGAATTACCAAAAATGATTGAAATTATCCAAGAAATCGATCCGAAAGCTTTTGTATCTGTTGTTGATGTGCATGAAGTCTATGGCGGCAGATTTAGAAAAAAAATTGATAAAATTTAACAACTGGACAATTATTATAAAATATAATATACTAAATTTTAAGAAGATATAAAAGGAAGAGAAGAAAATGGCAGCAAAACACAGCGATACAGTTCCAATAGAAGTAACAATTTTGACAGCAGATCACGATATTAAAGGGGTTGTGCATGTATCGAAATATACCAATACCAATAGAGAACTTACAGATCTTTTGAATGATAGAGAAAGAAGATTTTTGGCTGTAACAAATGCTGAAATATATCCTAGAACAGGAAATCAATCACCAAGAAGATATAATTTTTTAGAGATTCATATGGATTATGTTTTAATGGTTCATCCTACAACGCAGGCAGTGTTTAAGGATTCCGGTAAAACTCAAGAAGATATTTCAAGGTTCAGAGAGTTAAGATTGAAATTAAATCAAACAAAACCATTTTAGTAAGATTAAAGAATAAAAAGCGGGATTTTAACTCCCGCTTTTTATTTTCTATTATTATTTTATTTATTATTTTACTGCCGGGAAGAAATATCTGATTCCGTCATCAGAACGCCATCTTATGTATCCGGTTTTTGGCATTTTATCCAAATCCATTACGCTAACCAGTGCCCAGTTGCCTCTCAGTGCATTTAGATTTATTTTTTGAGGGTAATTCATTGTTGATATAGTTTTAGCCATGTCTTCCGGAGAGGATTTCATATCTTTGCAGGTCTCCGGAGCACTTTTTAGCAGTCTCAATCCGTATTTTTTGCCGTATGTATTGTAAAAGTTTATCCAGGTCATAAATTTGTACGGATCATCTTTTTTTATCCATCCTGTTTTTCCAGTTTGATTGTTGTATACAATTTCTACCCAGTCATCTGTAATATCTATTACTCCGACAAGGGCAAGTTCTTTTTCCGGTAAAAATAGTACAAAAAATTTTTCTGCGCCGATGTTTGTCGGGAAAAATTCATCCTGATTCCACCTTACTCGATATAATATTTGCGCATCATCATTTGGCTCTTTGTAGATTGTAATATCATTGTCAACCTGATAAAGCCCAACTGTATTTATGCTTGATAAATTAGGTCTCACCGGTATTACATCTTTTGCATACGAACTTTGTACAAAACCTGTGCCGAATACAAATGTTAGTGCCAATGTAAATAATAAGAATATTTTTTTCATACGGATTACTCCCTGAATGAAATTTGTGCGTAAGTTTTTTGTAATTTTTCTTTCACAGATGTTATTTGTTGTTCAATTATTTCATCTGTAAGTGTTGCATTTTCATCCTGCATTTTAATTCTAAATGCTACACTTTTAAATCCATCTTCGACATGCTCACCTTGATATACATCAAAAATTTCAGAACCTTTGAAGATATTTTGCTTAACAGCACCCTTAATGACTTTCTGTATTTCGTCAAATGAAACGTTGTCATTTATTATGAATGCCAAATCTCTTCTAACTTCCGGATATTGCGGCAAATGTTTGAATTTTGGAGTTGTTTCTTTAATTGCAGTGATTAATTCTGTTAAATCAACTTTAAATAAGAACGCATCCTGATTTAATTTTAATTTGTCCTGCAATGTCGGATGAAGTTGCCCAAAATATCCTATAGGTTGAGGTCTTTTGCCAAGCAGCAGAATAACTGCAGTTCTGTATGGATGAAGAATTTTATGAGTTTGCGCTAATTGAGTTTCTTCAATTGGAACAATTTTTATTCTTCTTGTCACTTCCAAATCTTCAAACATATTTTCTAAAATACCTTTTACTGTATAGAAATCAGTGGTGGTTTTTACCTGCCATTTAGAATTTTGGACTTCGCCTGTTAAAATACCTTCAAGAACTCTTGTTTCTTTTACACCTGTATTTTTTTCATCAGCTTCTGCTGTTTTTAAGTATGTTTTACCAATTTCGTAAGCCCAGAAAGTTTTTTGACCGTTATCAAAATTATATTTCATGCAGTTGATAACACTTGCTGCAAGAGTTTGTCTGAGCATTGAATATTCTTCACTTGCGGCATTTGCAACTTTTACTGCATTTTCATCATCATAAGATATTTTAAATTTATCTAACAATGATTTTCCGATTAAAGAACTTGTTTGAATTTCATTTAAGCCTGCAGAGAGCATAAGTTCATGAACTCTTTTCAAAACTTTTTCTTCTAGTGAAATTTCAGGAGTTTGAGATTTGCTAGGAAGTGTTGGTGCGATTTTGTCATAACCATTAATTCTTGCAATTTCTTCAATTAAATCAATTTCTCTGGTTACATCATAAGCTCTGAAACTAGGTACTGCAAATTTTGCAGCAGCTGCGTTTCCGCCAAGTTTTTTGAATCCTAAATTTTCTAAAATATTATCACATCTTTCTGCGGAAATTTCGCATCCTAAAATTCTTTTTACTTGTGGGTATCTTAAAGTGATATCAATTGTTTCTAATTTATTTTCACCGTCTTCAACCATTCCAATAACTTCGGCATCTGCATATTCAACAAGTAACTGCATAGCACGCATCAAAGCAGGTTTTACAGCTTCAATATCAATGCCGCGTTCAAATCTTGCACTTGCTTCACTTCTGTAGCCGGCACTTCTAGAAGATTTTCTGTTTGATACAGGGGTGAAGTATGCAGCTTCTAAAGCTAGAGACGTTGTATTATCGTCGATTTCAGAATTTGCACCTCCAAATACACCGCCTAAGCATACTCCTTCTTTTTCTGTAGCGATAAGAACGGAGTCCGTTGTTAATGTTCTTTCAACTTCGTCAAGTGTAATAAGTTTTTCACCCTCTTGAGCTCTTCTTACACAAAGATATCCGTCTAATTTATCAGCATCAAAAGCGTGCAGAGGACATCCGTATTCAAGCATAACGTAGTTTGTGATATCTACAACGTTATTGATAGCACGAACACCTGAGGCTAATAATCTTTTTTGCATCCAATCAGGAGACGGTTTTATTTTTATATTTTTTAAAAGTGCAATTGAATAATATTTGCAGACATCTTTATCTTTGATTTCAACTTTGAATTTATCTGTAGTTAAATCTTTTGTGCATTCGATTTTATTGAATTTTAGCGGTTTGTTAAATAGTGAGCTTAATTCTCTGGCTACGCCAATAACTGACATTTGGTCTCCTCTGTTTGCAGTTGGAGCAACATCTATTACTGTATCTTTTTCAAATCCTAAAACATCTTTAACATCCTGACCGATTTGAACATTCGGGAATATTCTATTTAAAACCAGAATGCCATCTTCATCTTGATAGCCGCGTTCAGAAACTCCAAGTTCGTCAGCAGAACATAGCATACCTTGAGATTCAACCCCACGAATAACTGCTGGAGTTAATGTGAACATTTCACCTGTTTTTCTGTCAAGAACTTGAGAACCTACACTTGCATATGGAACAATTTGTCCTTCTTGTATATTTTGAGCTCCGCAAACAACTGTTTTTAATTCAGAACCTGTATTAACAGTTACAAGGTGTAATTTTTCAGAATTCGGGTGAGCGTCGATTTTTTCGATTTTAACTGTTTGTATATTAGTAAAACTCGGTTTAACATCTTCAACACTTTCAACTTCCAAACCGCTCATTGTAAGTTCATGAGCAATTTGAGATGCTTCAACATCTGATAAATCTACGAATTCGTTTAACCAGTTTAAAGATACTTGCATTTATTATTTTCCTCTTAATATAATTGTAATCTATGTCTTTATTTTATTACAAAAGAATTGATATGTAAAATATTGCAAGCAGTGTATGTTTAAAACTTTGGGCTGTTTGTAAATTTTATCCTTGTATAATTTTACCCATAACAACACGTTTTTTTGCACCTGTACAGCAAGGAAGATTATTCGGGATTCCATAATATGTGCAGTATCCTAAAAGTGCAAATGCCATTACTTCTTTGAAATTATTTGAAATATCGTAATCTTCGCAAGTTTTTAAATCAATATATGACGGAAGGTATTTTCTTATAAATTTCATTAAGGTTTTATTATATGCTCCGCCTCCGCAAATAACTGCTTCGTGTATTCCAACATTCGGGTAGATAAATCTTTCATACGAATCCGCAATAGTTTTTGCAGTTAATGCGGTTACTGTTGCGATGATATCTTTTGGTTCTTCCGGTGCAAACTTCAAGGCGTTTTCAATATATTTTGGAGAGAAATATTCCCGGCCTGTTGATTTTGGAGGGTCTATAAAATAATATTCGTCCTGCAATAAACATTCTAACCAGGTATCTGAAATTATTCCTTCTGCTGCAATTTCACCATCTTTATCATATTGTTTTGAGAAAAATTTGTTCATGCAGTAATCAATCATAATGTTACCAAGACCGGTATCAAAGCCAAAAGTGTCAAAGTCTTGAGATACAACTGTTACATTTGATATCCCGCCAATATTTTGAATAGCAAAATTTTTCTTTTTATTTTTAAACCATTTTTCATCAGCAAAACAAACTAAAGGAGCTCCCTGTCCGTTTTGAGCAATATCTGATTCTCGGAAGTTTGATATTGTCATACATCCTGTTTCTTGTGCTATTACTGAACTTTCGCCAATCTGCAATGTGCTTTTTAAACTTATTTCATCAATTTTTTCATCAAAAGGGTAATGATAAATTGTTTGTCCGTGGCTTGATATAAAATCAGGTTTTCCAAATTCTTCAATTATAACTTTACAAGCATTTGCAAAACATTTTCCTATTGCAAAGTTCATCTGGCAAATATCTTTTATTGAAGTTTCACCTCTAAATATTTGAAAAATTTTAGCACGAATGTGTTCAGGATATTTATAATTTATTCCATGTATTAGTTTCACTGTCATGTCAGGAAAAACTTCGCATAATCCTGCATCTATGCTGTCGCAGGATGTTCCTGACATTAGTGCTATAACTCTTTTTATTTCTAGCTCTTCCATATTTTTATCATATAAAAAAGCCTGCACTTATTCAAGTACAAGCTATTTAAAAAGTTTACAACTATCCATACTCTCTCTTAAAGCTTTTGCTTTAACCCCCAAATAAACTAGATATATAAATAAATTTTTAATCCCAATATATGATGTAAACTAAAAAATATCCCTAATCTCACAGTCTATAAACTGAACCTCAATAATCTCTTTTTCCCTTCTGGACTACTTCGCCATCACCTCTGTTTCTTCTACTGTCCAATCTGTTCTTAACCTGGTTGTTACAATTTTTGTAACTTATTTAATTTTTCCTTCCATCCTGTCTGGCAGCCTTATGATTTTAATTCGGCTTTCTTTCTATACCTATTACTTTAGACCTAATTCTTGGATATTACAAGTAAAAAATTATTATTAAAATTTTACATTTGACCATGCCCCTTGAATACGTAAGATAAAATTCGTGTTATTAAATCTTAATGAAGATATTTTAATGAAATCATGTAAAAATTTTAGCAAATTTTATTTGACAATTAAAAATTACTATTGATAGTTGCAGGCATGTTTATGTGCGGGTGGTAGAATTTCTGAAAGTTTGTGATAGAGTGGATTTTAAGAATATGGAATTAAGAGTATGAAAGAATTTATGAAAACAAATACCATTACATATAATTTAATGTCTTTTACCGGATTTAAGTCTATACTCATATTTTCACTCCTGTTGGAGGGACCGAAATCTTATGCAGAAATCAGGGATTTTTTAATTAATCATGAGTATTTGCATGAGTCTGTTTCTATTGATACGCTTAGGATTTACTTTAATTCTTTACGAGAAATAGGATGTAATATTACAAAAACTACTAAAAACCGAATTACACGCTATTCAATAGATTCACACCCTTTTGAATTGAAAATTACAGAACCGCAGGCAAAAAGTATTTTAAAAATTTATAAAGCTATTTTTAAATCTATTGATATTTCTGATTTAATTTCTTTGCAAAAATTTTTTGAAAATTTTGCAAATTATATTACAAATGAAGATTTGAAAAATAAATTAAAAAATATTTCTCCTCTTAATAATATCAATCCGGAGATTATTAAAGATTTGATTATCTATGCACAAAATAATACTGAAATAACTATTTTATATAATTCTTTGAATTCAGGGAAAAAATATATAGACATTATTGTAGATAAATTGTCAATTAATAATGGTAAATTATACGTATATGGGGTGAATTCTGAATATAATAATTATTCAAGTTTTCTTGTTGCCGGAATATTAAAAATTTCGAGTGTAAATATTCACGAATCAAAGTTGAAAGCACCTGAAATTACTGTAAGATATGAATTTTCAAAGGGTAATAATGAGAACATTGATCTTTTGGATTGTGAAAAAATTATTGAGACTTATGATAATAAAATAGTTGTAGAAATTATTTCGCGAAATAAATTCGATATAATGCAAAGAATTATGTACCATGCAAATAAATGTACTGTTGTATCTCCTGAGAGCTTCAGAAATGATATTGTAACTTGTTTAAAACAAATGAAAGAGAATTATTTTGAAAAAGAAAACTAGTTTAAAATTAAATGATGGCTGTTTGAAAATTTTTCGGCTGCTAAATCTTTTGTATGAAGATAAGGCTGATTATAACAGTGTTGTTGAGATTTTTAAAGATGATTTGAATGAGCAGTCTACAAATAATATTCAAGTTGTTTTGAATAAATATATGAATGCCTTAAAAGTTTTTGGTATAAAATTAAAAAAAGTCAAAAATAAATATAAGCTTCAGAGTAGTTTGTATTCTATGAATTATACTCTTGATGATTTAAAATCTATTAGTATTTTAATTAAATCAGTTAAAACTTTTCCGGATGAACAAATTACAAAAGATATAAATGATTTTTTACAAAGTCTTTTACTGAGAATGGATAATTATGATAAAAATAAGTTGAATTATTTGAATCAAAATTATGATTTTTCATTTTATTATACAAATTTAAGAGAGCAAATAGAGCAGTGCGAGCAAATTTGTAAAGAAAATTTTAGCATAGATATTTTATTTTTGAAGAATAACAAAGAGGAAAGATGTAAGTGTTCTCCGAAAGAAATTGTGTATGATACTAAAAATGTATATTTTAGAGTTTATGATTATAATAAAAGAGAAAATATAGAAATTCAGTTATCAAATATTTTATCAATTGCAAAACTCCCCCAAATTGCAAATCCTACAGAGCTTACAACAACTGTTGTGTACAAGCTTAAAAACAGGCTGGCAAAAACTTATAAGATAAAAGAAAATGAGTATTCTGACGGTTATGATGAAGATGGCAATCTTGTTGTTATTAATAAAAATGAACCTTTTGATAAATTATTAAATAGATTAATGAGGTATTCATACAGTTGTGAAATTATTTCACCGAAGCCTCTAAGAGATAAAATGATAAATAAAATTAACGAGACATTAATGAATTACGAAAGGTAATAGATTTATTTTTTATCTTTGCGTTCTCGAACAGAAATTCTTATCGGAGTTCCAAAGAATCCGAATGCTTCACGTAATTTATTTTCTAAATATCTTTTGTAACTGTCTTTCAAAAGTTCTTCACTGTTCACAAAAAGTACAAATGTTGGAGGCTGGATTGAAGCCTGTGTTATGTAATAAATTTTTAATCTTTTGCCTTTGAAGCTTGTTGGCGGATTTAATGCATATGCTTCATTTATAACTTTATTTAACAATCCTGTGGATATACGTTTTGTACATTGGGCATAAACTTTGAGCGATTCGTCAAAAATTTGCCCCAGTCTCTGTTTTGTTACTGCACTTATAAAGATTTTTGGTGCATAACTTAAAAATGGAATATCCTGTGATAATTCTTTTTCAAATTTATTTATTGTGTTAGCTTTCTTATCTTCAATTAAATCCCATTTGTTGATTGCAACAATAATACCTTTGCCGGCTTCTGTAATAATAGAGGAAATCTTTTTGTCCTGATCAGAGATACCTTCTTTTGCGTCTATTACCAGCAGGGCAACATCACAATCTCTAATTGAACGGATTGCTCTGTCTACTGCAAATTTTTCAACGCCGTAATCTACTTTTGATTTTTTTCTGATACCTGCAGTATCTACAATAATAAATTCTTCATCTTGATATTTTACATAACTGTCTATACTGTCTCGGGTTGTTCCTGAAACATCTGAAACTATTACTCTGTCTGTATTTAACAAAGCATTTACAATAGAAGATTTGCCGGCATTAGGTCTTCCAACTATTGCAATTTTTATTCTGCTATCTTTTTCTTCCTCTTCAGATATTTCAAAATCTTCAGTAACAATGTCAAGTAAATCCCCAACGCCGCCTGAGCCGTGAAGTGCTGAAATCCCAATCGGCTCACCAAGTGCCAGTGCATAAAAATCACTTGTCATCATTAATGATTCGGGATTGTCACACTTGTTTACTGCTAAAAATATCTGTTTTTCGGATTGTCTTAAAACATTTGCAATGTCATAATCTATAGGATTAATTCCATCTTTTCCGTCTACAATAAAAATAATTTTATCGGCTTCTTCGCAGGCCAGTTTTGCTTGATCGAATATTGAGACCATAATATCATCTTCGTCACCCGGAATAATACCTCCTGTATCAATAACGGTAAAACCTTTATTCTGCCATTCGACATCAAAATATATTCTGTCGCGTGTAACTCCAGGTAAATCATCTACAATTGAATGTCTGGCGCCCATAAGACGATTAACAAAGGTTGATTTACCTACATTTGGTCTTCCTACTATTGCTACTATCGGTTTTCTTTTCATAAAATCATACTAGCATGAAAATTTATTTTACAAAAGCTTCGCTTTATAATCTGTTATTATTTTCAATTATTTGTAATAAATTTTTTGCAGGATAGTAGTCCGGGAGTATATTCAGGCAAGTATTAAGAGCTTTTTGTGCTTTTTCTGTATTGTTTTCAGTGTAATAATAAATATAGCCCAGAAGATAATGAAGTTCCGGATCGTTATACAATTTGTCTTTTGCTTTTCTTAAAAAAAACATTGCTGCTGGCATGAGGTTATTTGCCCAGAAAGTTCTGCCTATAAATTTGTAGCATTCAGGGTTGTAATATGCCATAAAGTCTGAATATTTGATGATTTTTTCGACATAGTCAGCTTTGTAATATTGAATAAAAATATTTAAATCTATTTCCAAAAAATTTCTTATTTCAAAATATGTGGGAAATATATTAATTTGATCTGTAAGCAGACTTATTAAGAACAATCCCCATTTTGCACGTGTATCGGACTCTGCTGTCTGTTCAAACAAATATTTTGCCCTTGCAAGGTTATCTGAAATAATATTACAGTATCCTGCTTCGACAAAATATTTATTTTTTTCAAAAAAAGTTTCGCAGTTTTCTATTTTCCCTGATAAAAATTCATTTTTTACCTGTTCATAATCAGCTGTCATAGAGTTTTACTACTATAAAAGATTTTTGCTGTCATTATTCACAAATGTAAAATCAGGCATCATTGATTTTACCATCATTGCTTCAATCATTTCAGGAGACATATTTTTGTCTTTATCAGAAATATATGGAACAAGATTCATTAAATCATCATTTGAATTTTTTTGACTATCACTTCCAAGAAGCATTCTTAATTCATCCATCTCTCTTTGTGCCTGCTGGTATTGCGGATCTTTTAAGAAACTTTCCATATCATTTGATGGAGTGTTGTATGCCAATTTTATTGTTTCAGAATCTGTTTTATGATCATCAAAATTTTGAATATTTTCTAAATTTTGTGTGTCATCATCAGAATCTTTCTTTTCATTATTGATATTTTGTTGAATCTTTTTCAACTGAATCTGTTTGTATTGTTTGTTCAAATCAGGAGATAATCCGTTTCCATAAGGCGCATTGATAAATTTATCAAGTTTTTCATCTTGCTGACCGAATGGCAGAACAATTTTATTTTTATCTTTGTCTTTTTCATTGTTGTTGTTATTTTGATTTTGTTCATCTTCTTTAGGTTTTGGAGATAATTTATTTTGTAATTCAACAAGATTTCTGTTAATCAATGTTTGCGGATCTACAGGAGTTAAGTTTGTTCCCATATTTGCATTTGCATAAGGGTATAGTAATTCTGGTTCGTTAACATTTTGATAGCAGTTCTTTGCATTGCTGTCCATAACACAATTTCTACCATTTGTTGCATATTTTACAATCATAGGATTATCATTTAACGCAATTACTTTTTCATAAGCGGATATAGCATTTTCTTTATCGCTTACTTTAGCGTAGCACATAGCAAGATAATAGAATCCAAGAGTATCATTAGGATTTTGTCTTACATATGAAATACATTCTTGTAAGCAGCCTGCAAAGTTACTTTGTTTGTATTTTTCTTTAATACTTTCAAACGTTGGATTTTCATAAAAAGAAGGACCTTCTAACCATGGAGTAGTACCATCAGAGAATATATCTCTTGAAGATTCTCTTAACACTTCATTTCTTCTTTGCGGCGTTTGCGTTTCTGTTGAATTCGGAACTGCAAAAGAAGAATCATTATAAGATGAGGTATTTGAAGAATTGGATGAAGAAGCGCTCATAGAATTAGAGTAGAATTCTTCCATTCCTCTTTCAGTTGAACTGTTATCTGAGCTGCTGTTTGTAGGATGGGTATCATCATATAAGTTGTAATTTTTCAATGGATTTGTAAATCCAAAAGCCATTGATGATACTGTATTCAATACCATTACTGCTGCTAATAATAACCCGATTTTCTTCTTCATTATTTTATCCTCTTTAGAATTCCTTTTATTAAAAATATCTTCTGCTTCAAGGTTATTATATGATATTAAATATTATACGTCATAATCCAAATGTATGAGATTATAAATTTCTCATTGCAAATTTACAGCCGCAGTAATTTTGTCTGTATAAATTTAAAGATTTTGCAATCTGATTTGTTTTTAGAAATCCATCATGTTTTCTGAAATTTGTTGAAAGGTAAATTAAATTTTCTTGCCGTGCAATTTTTTCTCCGATAGCTGTTAATTTTTCATAATTTTTATGAGGACTTATCACCATTGATGTTGTAAATTCTTTAATTCCTAATGTTTTTGCTTTTTTCGCAGCCTCAGAAAGTCGAAGTTCAAAGCATTTGTCGCATCTTTTGCCTTTTTCCGGCTCCTGTTCCAGACCTTGAACAAAATTATAATATCTATCCGGTTCGTATTTTCCCTCAATGAGTTCGCAACCAAAGTGGCTGCATAATTGTTTTTGAGCTTCCAGCCGCTTTTGATATTCTTCCTGCGGGAAAATATTCGGATTATAAAAGTACACTATGACGGAATATCCCATATCTTGTAATAAAGATATGGGATACCCTGAACATATTGCACAACATGCGTGCAGTAATATTTTTTTAGAATAATCCTTTTGGTTCTGCTCCATGTTTAATGACCCATTTTTTAAGTTCATGATAACCTTTAACACCCATTTCAAATTCATTTCCGAGTTTTAGTGCAGGTGTACCGATTTGTTTGTTTGCTACTGCATAATCTATATCATCCTGAATTTGTTTTAGTACTTCTTCACTGTGGGCATCTTTTTTTATTTTGTCCATATCAAGTTTAAATCCGGAAGCTTTTAAAACATCCAGAACTTCCTGCTCTGTTGATGGTTTTTTATCAAAGAATAAGTTATTAACTTCCCAGAATTTACCCTGTTTTGCTGCTGCTTCGGCATATTGAGCCATGATACACGAGCCGTGGTGGAATTCTTGTTTTAAATATTTGTTGCATGCTGTATCTAAAGGCATACTGTGAGCTTCAATACGTAAATTTTTAAATTCTGAGGCAATTTTATTTAACATATTGTTGCAGGCATAGCACATTGGGCACTTATAATCGGAATATATTTTTAGTACAACAGCATCTTTTGCTTCAGAACCTAAAACATTTCCGAATGTTTTGTAATCCATTGATTTTGCATTGGTAAATTCTCCGTATTCTCTTGCAAATTTTAGTGCAGGAGAGAATTTTGCACTTGTATATGTCCAGCCTAAAAAGCCGCAGGCGCAAAGCATTACAATAACAAATGCTATTCTGTAAGGTAACGGTTTTAAGGCTTCTGTAAAATCTATCCAGCTTTGTTTAATTGCCCCGATAAAATGACCTTCAACACCTTGTGCTGCAACAATCCCAATTAATAAATTAATGACATATGTTAAAACACACATAACACATAGTTTGTGTATTCCGAATAAACTTACACATAGTAATATCATTGAAATTGTAAATGATATTATTCCAAGTGAGGCTATATAATGGAATTTATTTTTAAATACTTCTAAGAACTTTAAGAATGGGAATTTTTTTAATTTATCCACCCCTAATAGCATTATTATGAATGAATATAAAAACAAGCCCCAGTATGCAAGAGGTACTCCTAAGAATTGAGATTCTGTAGTTCTTGCAACACCATCACAGTCGACAAAGTCACTTACGGAACAAAAACTTGGCAGTGCATATTGATTGAAATTAGCTTCATAATATACATATGCAAGGTCAATAGTTACCATTACTCCAAGTAAAACCAGAATTAATATTCTTGCAGTTTTGTTTTTTACAAGGAACAACATTACTGCTATAAAAGTAAGAATAAGACCAATGTTTACAATTAAACTTGGTATAAATGTAAAACTAAGTACGGTGCTTATTGCAAGTAAACTTAATATTGTAGGACTAATATATTTTTTAAAATTTTCATTTTCCATTTTTAATAGTTCTCCCTTTTTTTATTTATATATTACCTTTTCATTATAAATTAATCAACTAACTTAATATTGGACTTATATATAATTTTTCACTAAATATGCACAAAATATAATCATTATATCTTACAAGATACTGAAATGCCAAGTAGGAACAGAAAATTATGTTTCGTAAACTCAACTGATTTTCTAGTCAATTCGGGATTGCGGTTTTAGTTGTTTTCTGCGCTAACTGATATATAACTGCTTAATATCTGAAATATATTTGCAATATCTTGAATAAATTGGTAATTAATGTTAGAATATAGGATACTTATTGAGGTCTAAAGTGCAGAGAAATTTTTTAAATCAATTTTTGAACAAAGTTTCAAATTTCCCGACATGGATTAAGGAAATTATTTACGCAAGATTGTCGGAAGAAATAGACAAAGACAATGATTTGTCATATGTTTTTGCATCATACAAACCGGTTTTGACTTATAAGGGCAAGTGTGAGCTTGATTATAAAAAGGCTTGTTTTGATAAAAATATATACAATATATTAGAATACTGTGATAATGATGCAAGTATTTCTGAAATCGCATTGAATACGTATATGTCACTGGAAGAAGTTGCGAATTATTTTCTGTTTTGCGTTGATGAAGCGTATTTACAGATTCCGGATAATTCACAAATATTGAATATTGCCGGATTTTTGGCCGGAAAATACAGAACCGGCGAATATTTTGTTCAGGATGGTGCGATTTCTGAAGAACAACTGGACAAAGCTGTTGATAATTATAAACAGCAAAATGATAATAAAAAGTTTGGGCAATGGCTTGTTGAATCCGGTTTGATTCCTCAAAAACAGCTAGATATTATTTTAACTATAAAAGAAGAAGCGAAAAAACGTTTTGTTCTTGATCACAATGAAATTCCAAAAATTAAACAGGAATATGCGAAAACCTCTGATGAATATGAAAAGCAGATTGAAGACTTGAAAAAAGAAAATAAACAGCTAAAGTTAAAATTAAATCAACTTTTAAATATGGTGAAAAATAATGATAAATATTAATACAGAACCTGCAAAATTAATTACATTTAACAGAGATGGTCTTATTGAACAAGAACATTTTGGATATATTGTTCGAGCAGACAAGGATAGAATCATTGAAAAAATCGGGGATGATAAACATTATCCGTTTTATCTGCGTTCTTGTGCTAAACCTTTACAAGCTGCATTGTTAATTGATTATGGTCTGGATGAAAAGTTTGATATGTCAGAAGAAGAAATTGCTATATGTGCAGCTTCTCATGCCGGAGAACAGATTCATGTTGATATTGTTAAGGCGCTTTTGTCAAAATTTGATATTCCGGTAAGCAGATTAAGATGTGGCAATCTCGAACCTATTTCAAAAACAGCACATGATAAATTATTGTTAAATGGTGAGCAGGCAACAGTTCTTCATAACAATTGTTCAGGTAAACATGCCATGATGCTGGGTCTGTGCAAACTTAATGATTGGGATATGGAAAAATATGACAATATTCATCATCCGTTACAGCAGGCAATTAAAAAGAAAATTTATGAATTGTGTGAGGTCAAGACGGAATTTCCGGTTACAAAAGACGGCTGCGGGGTGCCAATTCATTCTATGCCTTTAGGCAATATTGTTAAAGGTTATTTGAATTTATTTTGTAATCCTAAATATCAAAAAATAAAAAATGCATTTTTGAATCATGCATACATTATTGGGGGAGAAGACAGAACAGATACAAAAATTATTTCTGATTCTAATAAAACTCTAATTGCAAAAGTTGGAGCTTCAGGACTGTGTGTTGTTGTAAATCCTGAAATAGAAGAAGGGTTTGTTGTGAAAATTTCAGATTCAAATTCGCAGGCAAGAGAAATTGTAACAGTGGATTTGATTAACAATTTGCACTGGGCGGATATAAAAATCGGTCATGATATTAAAACTTATCATAATGAAAAAATCGGTGATATTATTACCTGGTTATAAGTTTTAATTTTAATCTGTTTCCAAAGTAGTTTTGGATTTCCTGATTGAATCCTGCAAGTTGTGATTGGTAGTTCTTACCTTCTTTTTTGCATTCAGCTTTAAGTAATTCAACTCCTCTGTTGTAAACTTGCTGGGCTGTATTAATATTTGATTGCGGAATGTTATTTTCATACATTTTTGTAGCAAGTGAGATATCGAAAAGTCGGCGTTTACTTAATCCTGCCATTTCTTGTTTTGTTGTTGTTGATTTATTATTAGTAAATTTGTTGATGGCGGCTTCATATTTTCCTGTTTTTAGGCAATATAAAAGTCCTAGAGTTTTTTCTATAATTGCTGTACCTTTATTGAATGTCATGTCAAGCAAAGCTTCTTTCATACTTTGAGGCAACCTGTCATAATTCTTTTGTCCGCCAAGCAAAACTTTAAGATTTTCTTCCATTTTTAATAAATCTTTTGCACATAATTCGCAAACTTGCTGGTTTGAAAGTTCACGCGGGTCTCCTTTTTTTAAAACATGTCCAATTCCGATTGTTAGTACACCGGCTTTATCTTTATATGGAGTATTGTGGAATTTTGTCTCGGGTAGATTAGAACTGTCTTCAATTTTTTTCAATTTTTTTATAAATTCTAAACTTACCCCCATAGATTTTGCTATGTCGTTCAGATTATTAACATTTTTTATTTTTCGTGTTGGAGGAATTTTTAGAATTTGTCCTGCTTTAATTTTTTTTGCTGAATTTTTATCCAGCCCGTTGAGTGCCAGTAATGAATTTGTTTCTACTCCGAATTTTGCAGCAATTTTATCAGGATTATCTCCGTTTTTTACTTTATAATTTGGATTTTTTATTGTCGTAATATATTTTTCACGGGTGTTGTTTGCTTGAATCTGTTCGTCTGAAATTTCTCTCATCATAGGAATTTCATTTGGATTGGTCGTATTTTTATTGTAGTTAAAAATAGGTTGTTTTGTGTTTGTAGTCTTTTTAGCGGGAGCAGTTTTTTCTTCTCCGCTAAATTTGACTTTTATATAGTTCCATAATCTTGTTAAAAAATCCATAATTAAAACCTGCTGAATTTATTCTTGAAAATAAGAATTAACACCTTCAATAAGCTTATTCTCAAATCTGTTTTGATAAGCTGAAGAATCTAAATTTTTACTTTTTGAACCGTTAACATATTCAACTTCAACTAAAACAGATGGAATATTTTCCGTCTGGTGAAGAACTTGAAGTCCTTTACCTTTATCTGTCCAATTTCTTTCGGAAGTTTTTGATTTAATCCAATCATCAGTATTTAAATGTTCCATAAGGGTATTTGCTAATGACGTATCTTCATTAAATCTTGAGTCGTAACAAATTCCCGAACCGGATTGACCGGGTTCTGAATCCGCGTGTAGAGAAATGAACATAATATTTTTGTTATTATATTTTTGTCCGCCTTTTTCTCCAGAATTAAGTCTTTTGACCAGATTTGATATTGACTTATCTTCAGATATTGTTTTGATATGACCGTTCGTTATTACGACGGCATATCCCTGACTGCGGAGTTTCTCTGCGGTACTTTCAGCATAAATATTCATTTTTTCAAATTCCAGTAACGGTGCATATTTACCGTTGGCTTTTTTAATAAAACTGTAGGAACCGGGATCGAAAAATCCGTTTTGAGTATTGTAACCGCCGTGTCCCGGATTTAGTATAATTACTTTTCCATTTGGTTTTGTTGTTGGTTTAAGAAACGCGGATTCTTTAGTTGTTATCTCGCCATTTTTTATTGTAGGCGCCGGTATTCTTTCTAATGGTGCCATATCAAGTTTGTTTTTGTCATATTGGATATTGTTTGTATTACAGTAATCTTTGAACTTTTCTAATGCTTCTTTTTTTGCTGAACGAATAGCTCCTTTTCGAAGCCCTGATACTGTATGGCTGTTTGTATTGCCTAATTTAACTTTTGTATTATTAATGGTATTTTGTGGTTTTGTAGTTGTGGTACGCGTATTTTTTACAGGCATGGATAGAATTTCATCAATCATTTTATCCATTTTTTCTGTATCAACCATTCCCCAGTCATCAAATCGGTCATTGAGTTCTTGTTGAAATTCATTCCGCTTTGATGCAGGAAGATTTTTTTCTGCGGCTAATGCATCATAAATATGCATAACAGCTTGTTTTCTTGTATCCTGATTGCTGGTAACTTCATGTGTAATTCTGTTTATTAATGATTGTCCGTAATCTGCATCTTTATAAGCTTTTATAACAGCAGAGGCATTTTTAGGATTGATTTGAGCAAGCATGTCGTCAAAAGATTTTTTACCGACTGCACCCCAGCGGTCATTTGCTTCTTTTTCTAATTTTGCGGCTATTTCTTTTGGAGAAAAATGTGAACCCCATTTATTTTTATTTGTATTTTGCGGATTTACGTTTTTCTTATCAGGAGTTTGACTGTTGAATTTTACATAAAATTTTTCACCTTTTTTCGCCATATATTCATTGTATGGTTTAGGAAGTTTATTTAGTTTACCGAATTCGTCCAGTGTCATATTATATTTTTTTGCAAGGGCAAATATACCTTTGCCTGCAGGGACTTCAGAATTTGGCAGATTTATTTTTTGTCCTGTTGTCAGTGTATTTTTCTTCAATCCTGTCCATTTTGCAAATTCTTGAGGTGTCATTCCGAATTTTTTTGCTATAACAGAGATATTTTCTCCTGCTTTCACTGTGATTTGAACAGGTCTTCCGGTATTTGTTTTTTGTTGTTTATCGGTTGTAGAATTTACATTACCTACACCTTGCGTCGTCATTATGTTTCTCCAATAAGTTACACACTAAAAAAGATAACGGTATTCTTAAATTTAATCTTTAGAATTTTCGTTATCTTTCTTAATAAACTTTACAATTTTGAATTTAAGTGTTAAAAATTCTGTCTCCGGCATCACCCATTCCTGGGACGATGTAGCCCTTTTCGTTAAGATGGTCATCTATGGCTGCTGTAATAATTTCGATATCAGGATAATGTTTTTGAATATTTTCAATTCCCTGTGGCGCTGCAATTATGCAAAGACATTTGATATTTGTTATTGGAATACCTTTTTGGGCGTATAAATCAATTGCTGCAAGTAAAGAATTTCCTGTTGCTAACATAGGGTCTGTAATATAGACATAGAATTTTTCAGGATTTGGAGCGTCCATTGGAACTTTATTGTAATACCACACCGGTTTTAGAGTTTTTTCGTCTCTGTACATTCCAATATGGCGAATTGTTGCCTGGGGCAAAATGTCAATTGCTTCGTCTGTAAAAATTAAACCTGCTCTGAGAATAGGAGATATAATGAGATTAATTTCAGGGTCAACGGTTTTTGCTTTAAATGTTGTTAGTGGTGTTGTAACTTCTTTTTCTACAAGCGGAAGATTTTTTGCTGCTTCATACAATAAGCATCTTGTAATTTTTCTGGTTGCAATCCTTACACCCTGACTGTCAGTGTTTTTATCACGCATTGTGCATAGATTAAGCAGTACTACAGGATTATTTATTACTCTTACATTGTCTAAATTCATTTTCATTACCCCTGTTTTAATTTTTATCATTAAAATTTTTCGTAAAGTTTTTCTTACTGTCCATTACAGTATCTATAACTTTTTCAATTTTGATTAGCCCTTCTGTTGCATCTGCAGGTTCAATTACATTTGTCTGAATACCATGTTCAATATCAAATTGGCTGGCTGCGTGGTCAACAGTCGAAAATATGGCATTTAACTCTCTAAATATATCATCAAACAAACTCATTACCTTGCCTAATCTTGTTGGGTCTTTTGATATAATTATTTTATCTGTAGGATTTCCTTTTATTGGCGGATAAATTTCCAGAGCTTTAGAGCCGCCAAGACCTGAACCTTCAACTGTTGCAATTGAACCAATTGGCAGTTCTAGACCTTTTTGAGTAATTACAAATTTTATATAAACATTTGATGAAATAATTTGTATTTTTTTTACATATCCTATCTGGACACCTAAAAATTTGACAGGTGAACCTACTATCAAACCGTCTACATCTTCCATGAATATCTGGTAATTTTTATATTGTTTTTGTGTTTGATAGTGATAGTATCTTATTCCCAAAACAGAAACGGCAACTATAATCAGCCAAATTGCAAATTCAATCCAAGCATATACCCGTATGTTTTCTATTTTCTTCATACCTATTATTATACACAAAAGTCCTTTTTAATAAATTATATTATTTTATTTTACATATTTTTGTAATAAATTTAT
The DNA here is from genome assembly GCA_958366705.1 of uncultured bacterium. Lineage (GTDB taxonomy): Bacteria > Cyanobacteriota > Vampirovibrionia > Gastranaerophilales > Gastranaerophilaceae > Zag111. The sequence continues at coordinate 2,478 of CATXCB010000016.1, read as the reverse complement.
AAAATGTTAGATTTTATAAAATCAATAGTTTATGAATTTTTGTCATATTTTGTACCTGAAAAGATTAGTTATGAAATTACGGGCGAGTGTAAAAAATGCGGAAAATGCTGTAATTACATGTATAGTGTGGATACATATACAGAAAAAGAGTTTAAAATAATGCAGACGCTTTTTCCTACGTACAAACGTTTTTATATTAAAGGTAAAGATGAATTCGGGAATCTTGTTTTTGCTTGCAAAATGGTTACTCCGGATGGTTTGTGTTCTGATTATAAGCACAGACCACGAATGTGCAGAAGATATCCGGCTAAAAGAATTTCATATCCGGGCAAATTGCATGACGGCTGCGGATATAAAGTTAACATTAAAAAGTTTGATGATTATTTAAAATGAGTTCTATAATAAAATTAAACAGCTTCCAACAATCATTATTATTGTTCCCAGTAATTTTTTTCTAAGCTGATTTTCTTTAAATATAAAATATCCGAAGAGTATTGAAATAATTCCGGAAAGCTGAAACAGTGCAAGGGATAAGCCTACATTTATTTTTTCAAATACTATGTTTGTCGAGTATTGCATGATTCCAAGACAAACTGCAATTAATAATGTTAAAAACGTGTCTTTTTTTGATATTTTTTTGATTTTTACTTTAAATAAAATAGCTAGTAATAGTGTAAATATAAATCCTGAAAAACACCATAATATTAAAGATTCTTTGGGTGAAGAAAGTAAAATTATCTTTTTCAAAACAACAGCTTCACAGCCAGTGAAAAAAAGTGCGCAAAATCTTAAAAATATGTCTTTTCTGAATAATATCTTGAAAAATCCATCAGTTTTTACGGTATCAAAAATAAACCAACTCCCGAAAATGATTAGTAATGTGCCTATAATACCTCTAATTGATGGTATTTCCCCAAGCATGATATAGCCAAAAAGTAATCCTACTAGGCATTTGTATGAATTTATCGGCCCTAATATAGACATCTCACCATATTGCAAAGCTTTGATTAGGCAAATTGAACCTAATGTGCATAAGCTGCCGGCAAGTAGAACGTAGTTCCAGTATTCTAAGGTATAACTGCTCCAATTGTTTAGGCTTGCTGGATACAGACAAAATAAACTTAAAAATCCAAAAGCATAAAGATTTATCATTATTGCCGAATGTTTTTCCGACAGTATTTTTTGGACAGCATTAGCTGCCGGATTAGATGTAATCCTTAAACATAGAGCAATAATGGTTGTAAGCATAATTTTACATCATGCCTTTACGGTTAAAAAATACTGCAGCAATACAAGTCGCAATGACAGATATTGATATTACAATTAAAAATCCAAAGTGATTTTGACCAAAAGGCATAGGTACATTCATCCCCCAGAAGCTGCCTATCATTGTTGGTATTGACATAATGATTGTAATCGCAGCCAAAAATTTCATTACAAGGTTTAAATTATTATTGATAATTGAAGCCATGCAATCCATCATGCTTTCTAAGATTGTTCTGTGCATTTCTACCATCTCGGAAGCCTGTTTATTTTCAATAATTACGTCTTCGAGCATATCAATATCATCTTCTGTGAATTTCAAAATTCTTTGTAAGTTTGCAGTGTTCACCATTCTTAAAAGTTTTTGAAGTACAAGCTGGTTGTCTTTTAGGGCTGTTGTAAAGTATACCAGTGATTTCTGAATTTCCATTAACTGAAACAAAGCTTTGTTATTAGTTGTTTTTCTCAATGAATCTTCAATGCTTTCTGTTTGTTTGTTAATAATGTTCAGGTATCTTAAATAGAATTTTGCAGCTCTAAATAAGATGTTAAGCATAAAGTTTGCTTTATGGCGTGTATCAAAGAATTTTGCTGTATCTTCGTTAAATGAATTAATTATTTTATTTTCGTGAGAACAAACAGTAATAATACTTTCAGGAGTAAAAATAATACCTAAAGGCAAAGTATCAAAGTTCCCTTCTTCATCCATTACCGGAACGTTTGTAATGATTAACAGATTCCCGTCTTCAAAGTCCATACGGGATAATTCGTCTGCGTCCAGTGAGTTGTTCAAAAAGCTTTCATCGAGACCTAAAACAAGAGAAACCTGCTGAATTTCCTCTCTGGTAGGATTTATAAGGTTAAACCATGAGCCGGAAACTGCTTCATTCAAATTTAAATGTTTTAGTGTGCCGTCATCCTGAGTTTTTGAAATTTCTAACATAGCAACTATTCCTAAGTAACTGATTACACTTTATTAAACTACAGTTTTTTTTAAAGTTCAATAGTATAAATTATTGAATTTACATTACTAATTAATTTTATTGTTATATACATTCAATGTTTTAATAATATTTTTAAATTTCCTTGACTAATGTTATTAATATATTGTTGCCAACATGTAAAAAATAGATTATACTAAAACTGTTGTACAATAAATAAAAAGGAGTAATGAAAATGCTAAGATACAACAATAATAAGAAAATCGGGGGGGGG
>CATXCB010000015.1 GCA_958366705.1 uncultured bacterium | reverse complement strand
GGGGCCACCCCCTGGGAAGATAACTAGTTGCCGACACCTAATTTAAAAAAGAGAATCAAGATGAATATCTTGGTTCTCTTTTTTGTTATTTGCCTTATGCAGCTGCTGAAAGCACAACTGTACGAAACCTATTTGTGTTGCACTTTCGCAGATACCCTGAACTAGTTTTCCATTACAATATATTGAATGTATAGATAAATATTCTTTTTGCTGTCGTTCCAAACTTGTTTCGGAATCAATTAGTTTGAAGTTTTAACATGAGATCCTGAAACTTCTGGCTGCTGCACACCTGCGCATACAGGCTCAGTCGACTTGTTATCTTTTCGTCGCTTCGCTTTGTAAAGTTCAGAATGACTGCTTTCAAATTTTCTTTGTATGTTGTCGATATTCTTTTTTACAGATTCTTCAGTCGTGCTCTCTCTCAGAATGACTATGTGCTTTACTTTAGGTAGTATAATTGACACAGTCCGGTCGAGTAGAATGAAAAAGAGCCCTGAATGAGGCTCTTGGAATTAAGAATAGCTGGAAGTATGAAAAAGATTTTTAATTTATATATACATTAAACTCAATAAGTGTTATAATGACAATTCTACAATTAGACAATTTAAGGATTACCCAACAGGGTAATCCTTAAATTACTATATTTTCTGGTATTATATATTTAAAAACAAGTTTTATTCTAGATTTGTAGATAATACGACTTTTGCATTGTTTTGTTGCTCGTAAGGAAGCTCTTTTGATAATTTTGATAATGTATGGTCAACTTTTGGTGATGTTATTTCCATTTTTATTTTGGTTGGAAGAGTTTCAAGTTGTTTGAAGCCTAGTTTTTCATATTTTTGAACTGTGTTGTATGGTCCATTTGTTATAGCTTCAAGTTTAATTTTTTTACCTTTTATTTTTTTGAAATCACAAAATAATTGGTAAAATAAAATTTGTCCTGCTTGTTGTACTTTTTTACCAATTTCTACCGGCCAAGTGCAAATGCAATCCAGGTCAAATATTTTTCCAGATTTAAATGTTATTATTCCGCAAGGTTTATTATTAAAAAATTCAAGATATGTCGTGTTTTCTTTGTTTAGTGCATTATCAGATGCATATTGTATCATTTCGTTCCATCTGGCGTGCGCATCTTTTGAAAGTTGAGGCATTAGAGTTTTTGTATCTATTTTATCCGGTAATTGTTTTATAAAGTTGTAATCTGATGGTGTTACAGCTTTATATAATTTTATATTTCCGCAATTTGCGACGTGCAGGGCTCCAAAGTTTATGTTATTATTTTTAGATAGTTGCATTTTATTTCCTTTTCAACATTTATAAAAATGATGAAATATAAACTTGCCTATTTGGGTTTAAATATTAAGAAATTTTTATAATATGGCAAATAAAATGTTTTTCAGGTTATATATTTATATGAATATCTCTTATCCAATATTTGTAGAAAATTCTAATTATTCAAAATTAAGATGTAATTCTGGAATTTCGTATACTTCTAAAAATAATTTAGGGGTTTTAGATTTTGGTAAGGATGATTTTTTTGTAAAAATTAAAGGTTACGGAAAAAATGAAGACTGGGCGCGAGAAATAATAAGGGCTGCTGATAATGCGGTAAATCTTATTAAGTTAAGAAATTCTGCTGAAACTGTATTGATAAATATTACAGATGGAGTGCGTAAGGCAAATTTATTTACAGGAGATTTAGCAAAGCAAAAATTAACAGGGCTGCTAAGGGCTCAAAGGTCCGGATGGAATTCTTCATCTGCGTTATCTGATTTGTTGATTACAAAGTACAGTAGTGCTCAAAATTGCAGGTATAAAGTATATTATAATCGGTTAAATGAGGTTTATCTTAATCCTCTTTGGAATCCTTACTATAATTTTGGGTTGACAGTGGTAGAGCATAAAAAGGATGTTAAATATTTAGCGCATGCGGAGTCTATTTATGTTAATAATGCTATGGATAGAGTTGGTACGCTTTATTATAAAATAATTAATAACTTTCTCGGTAAGCCTTTGAGTAAAGATAATATGGAAAATCTGCATGCAAGTATTGCCGAAATTAGATGGATATTGGCTCATTCTACACCGTGGGAGAGAGGAAGTGATGCTATTTCAAATGTTTTTATGCGTAGTATTTATAAAGCTTTAGGAATTAAAATGTCTCCATTAAAGCAGAATGTTTCTTTAGATTTGGAAGCCTATTGTACAAATTTATCTGATTATAAAGTGAAATTTGCTGATTATTTTGAAAAATCTCCGCAAATTGTTTAGTGATTGCGGAATTTATAGTATAATTTTTTTATGGTAAAGAAGAGTAGGAATAATAAAAAGAAAAATATTATTAAAGGATACAAGTATAAAATTATTACATTTTTATTTTCGTTTATTATGATTGCAGGTGGGGTTTTTTATTTATCTTTGAATTATGTTCCGAAAAAACTTTATGATGTGCAATTGATGCGCCCTAATATGAAGGAAGCTTATTATGTTAGTCAATGGTGTTCTGATGATTTTGGGAAACGAGAGTTTGTGTTGTGGGATAATACAAGAGTTGATTGTTTAGCAAAAGATTATGCTATTGAATTTGATTTTGCAAAAAAGTGGGCTGAAAGTATTGGGCAAGCTCTCTATTATGCAAAAATGACAGGTAAAAAACCTGCCGTTGCTATTATTTTGACTGAATTGTCTGATTATAGATATGTAAAAAGAATTGAACGTTTGGATAATGGTATTAAAATATTTTTAATCAAAGCTTTTTAAATCTTCAGGGTAATATTTTTGGATGAAATCTTTTAATATTGACTGAAGTTTTTTTATTTTATAGGAATTGTTTTTTTCTTTAATTTCCATATAACCAAAATTTACCAGATTATTTAGTATTTCTGTTTTAGATTTAGATGTATGTTCTTTTTCGTAAATAGCAACACTTATTCCGGTTCTTCGTTTTCCATACTGGCAGTGGATGTAGGTTTTACCTGAATTGTTTAGAATTAATTTGTTTATATTTGTAAAAAATTCGCTATTCGGAATTTTATTTAATCTGTGTGGATATTTACAATTATTATATTTTAGTCCAAGTAATTTACAAAAGAATTTTTCAATTGGACTTTCTAAGTATGCGGAATTTCTTAAATCTATTATTTGCGTAATTCCTTCATTTTTCATTTTGTATAATCTATAAGGACAAGTTACAGCTCTTCCGCGTATAAGTTTATTATCTACAGGTATTTGAAATTTAGGTAGTGCGGTAAAATTTATTTTTGTATCCGTATATATATTCATTATGAATATTTTAAAGTTGCTAAATTGTTTTTCTTGCTAATTATTTTTCTAATAATTACAAAACTTTATTTAGACTTTTAACCAAAAATTTTTATTGTAAAATATATAGTATGGATATAAATGAGGTTAAAGTAGTTTGGGAAAAGGTTAAAGATGAATTGGAAGCAAATCTTCCTGACCATATTTTTTGCACCTGGATTACTCCGTTAGAAGCTGTAGATTATGAGAATGGGACTCTTGTATTATTGTCACCTCATCCTATGGCTGTGGATATTTTAAAGAAAAATTGGACCGATAAAATTAAAGAATCTGTCAGACAAATTTTGGGTGATGATTCAACCTTTTCTTTGACTTATGATGCTGATTTTGCAGATAGGTATATAAAAGCCCGTAAAAAAGAATTATCAAAAATTGTTGCAGGGCAAACCGAAGAAGAACGAAAAACCGAAGATGCTAAAATGTCGCTTGCTCAGATGCAATCAAGTGCTAACCTGAACCTTAATTTGAAATTTGACAACTTTGTTGTAGGTGATAACGCTAAGTTTGCTTATAATGCAGCATTTTCTGTTGCCAATAATCCTTCTAAAAAGTTTAATCCGTTGTTTATATATGGTGCTTCTGGATTAGGAAAAACTCATTTGATGCAGGCCATAGGGCATTATATTATATTTAACAGATCAGATTTAAAAGTTCGTTATATTAGAATGGAGGATTATTTTAACGAGTGGGTAAGGTGTTTTCAATATAATGAGTTGCCAAATGGAAAAAAACGTCAGACTTGTAATAATTCTTTGATGAGAAAGTTTCATCAGAAGTTTCAAAATGTAGATATATTATTGATGGATGATATTCAGTTTATCGAATCAAAAATGAAAACTATGGAAGATTTCTTTTCTACATTTGAAGCCTTATATACTAATAATAAGCAGATTGTAATTGCATCGGACAGATTGCCAAAAGATATTCCGACCCTGGATAACAGGTTGCGTACCCGATTTGAAATGGGGCTTGTTGTCGATATTGTCCCTCCGGATTTTGATACACGATTTGAAATTGTTAAGGCTTATGCTAAAGAATTGGAAGTCGAAGCAGATGATGATGTATTTGAATATATTGCTGATAACTTTGTGAACAATGTCAGAGAATTAAAAGGTGCGTTTAATAAAGTTAGTGCTTATGCTGAATTCTCCGGGGTAGGCGTAACGCTTGCGCTTGCCAAAAAGGCTTTAAATTGTGAGGTTCGTAAAAAAGAAATAACTGTAGATATTGTTGCGCAGAAAACTGCAGATTATTTTGATTTAACAGTTAAAGATTTAAAAAGTACCGCTCGTCAGCAAAAAATCGCACATGCCCGTCATATCGCAGTGTATTTAGCCAGAGAAGTTTTACAAATGAGTTATGAATCAATTGGAGAATTTTTCTCTAAGAAACATACAACAATTATGTATTCTTGTGATATGGTTGCTGATAAAATTGATACGGATAATGCATTGCAAATTGAAGTTGAAGAGATAAAAGCATCTTTGAGAGGGTAAAATGTACGATTACATAAAAGGAATTTTTTCATATAAAACAGCAGCATCAAAGGGATGTTTTGCTACAGTTCAGACAGGCGGCGGGGTCGGGTATCTTTTTGAAGTTATGGAAAGAGATTACTCTAAATTACCCCAGGAAAATGATGAATTGAAATTGTACTCTGTTTTAATTCATAGGGAAGATAAAATGAGTTTGTGCGGTTTTTTGAAACGTGAAGACAGAGATATTTTTAATATTCTGACTTCAGTTTCCGGTGTTGGGGCTAAAATGGCATTGACCTTATTAAATTCTTTTGAGGTTTCTGATTTAGTAGGGTTTGTTCTGGATGAAAATTATAAAGAATTAACAAGAGCAAAAGGTGTTGGTCCAAAGCTGGCACAAAAAATTATACTGGAATTGAAAGATAAATTAACTAATTATAAAGAGGTTTCGCCAGTGAGAATTTCTACTGCCGGAAGTAATATAAATTCTCAAAATCTGGAAGATGCTCAAATGGTTCTTTTATCTCTGGGGTATGAAAAAGATGAAGTTGCAGCGGCTGTCGGGCAGGCTGTTCAGCGATTAAATGATGCCGCATCTGCAGAAGAAATTTTAAAAGAGTCTTTAAAGATTTTGTCCATATAATATGCTTTTATTTAAAAGATGTTTATTAAATAAAAAAGAGAGATATAATATAATCTCCCCTTTTTTATTGTGTATATTTATATTTATTTAAATTGCGAGTGTCATAAGAGCTATAAATCCTGCAATAATCATTGCTGGTCCAAATGGTAGATACAAACCTTCGGAATGGTGTTCTTTTAATCCGCAAATAAGTTCTCTGCAGGTTAATAGACCTAAAAGAACAAGGACTATTGTGCTTGACCAGTATGCCACAGGGTGGTTAAACCAGCCTGAATTTTGAGCTAAGATGTAACCAATTGTATAAATTGTAAATATAGCTAAGGCTCCCAGTGTCAGCCAGTTTTTATTTACTATTAATTTTTTTATAAAAATTGGAAGTGTAAAGATTATTTGGATAATTCCACTTAATACAAGAATTGCAACTAAAGAATTGAATATTGGTAAAAAATTTGTATATAAAGGAGAGGCTCCAAGATAAGCGCCAAATACAGCTCCAAGTCCTGCAGCGATATATGAATCTCCTTCTCCAAAAGCACGTGTTCCTACCAGGACTAATCCAAGTCTTGAAATTGCTTCCATTATCAGAAAACCTAAAATAGCTGCTGCAACTGAGTATAATACAGGACAGGTTAAAAAGAATTCAAGATTTAATGTAGGCATTCCATTGGCTTTTGTGTAAAATACAAAATTTATTGCAGCCATTACGATACTGTATACTATACCTACTCCAATCAATGAATATGTGTGGGCATCAGATACTTTTTTTTCAAGGATATCTGTTCCTGCAATGGCTATAAATAGGCAGGATACAATTAATGCAAAAATATACATTATAACTTGTCCCCAGCCAATCGGATTCATCACAGACAGTCCGAATATTGGATCAATTGGATTGCAATATTTTATAAATAAACCGACAAAAACAAGTCCGGTTAAAAGTTCTACTATTGGATATTGCCAGCTAATGTGTTCTTTACAGAATGCACACTTTCCTCTTAAACATAAATAAGATAACAATGGAATATTATGGTACCATTTTAACGGAGTTTGGCATTTAGGGCATTTTGATGCCGGAAATACTATTGACTCTTCACTGACTGTTCTTAATATTACTACATTCATAAAACTTCCTATAACAAGCCCTATTAAGAATATGAATGCAAAAACTACTAGAGAAAATATCATTTGTCCTCCTTTATATTCTCTTCTGTGTTGTCTGTCATTGTATTTTGAATAATATTATATAATTTATTTAATGCTCTTTTTAGTATTCTAGAAACTTGAGTTGCTGAAATATTGAGCCGTCTGGCAATTTCTTTTCTTGTTTCCCCATCAATATAGTACATATATATTACAGACTTGTCCGGTTTTTGAAGTTTATTCATTGCAAATTCTATTATTTTTTTATTTGCATATGTTTCTTCGTAATTGTAGTCTTCTTCTGCTTGAATCCTGTCAAGTAGTGTTTCAGTGCCGTCAGATGTATAGATATTTTGATCAAGAGATATCATATTTTTGATAAGTTCAATATTCATAATATCCTCAACTTTATCAGTAGGAAGATTTACATATTGCGCAACTTCTTCAACGGACGGTATTTTATTAGAGTCTGAAGATAAAGCATCTATAGCTTCTTTTACCTTTGATAAATTTGCAAGAGATTCTCTCGGTGTTTTTACTATACTTGCTTTATCTCGCAGGTAATGTAATATTTTGCCTTTTATAACTTTGCTGACGTATGTTTTGAAGCTTCCTTTGGCTTCAACTTCATAAGTTTCGATTGCTTTGAGTACTCCTACAGCTCCAACTTGAATTAAATCATCTTTAGAGATTGCAGATGGAAGCGGGTACATACCAAGAACAATTTTTTTTACCAGCTTAAGTGATTCCTCGATAAGATTTAGGTATGCGACGTGTTTTTTCTTTACATCGTTTTCTCTTCTATAATCGAGAATTAATATTTCAAGTTTTTCAAGTTCGGATACTTTTGTTTCCAATATAATACTCCATTCCAATATTAATATATCATAGATTTATACGCAAAGCTAAATTTTAAATTTCGTTAATATACTTAATTATATTCTATGTTTATGATAAGATTGGCTTATATAAATTTACATAGGAGTACAAAATGATTACAGTTAAAGATGTAGAACATGTAGCAAAACTTGCAAGATTAGAATTAACAGAAGATGAAAAAGTTTTATATACAAAACAGCTTGGTGATGTGTTAAAGTATGTTGACCAAATGAACGAAGTTGATACTTCTAATGTAAAACCAATGACTCAGGTTATCGATTTTACAAATGTAATGAGAGAAGATGAACCATGTCAGGAAATTTCTAAAGAAGCATTGATGTCTAATGCTCCGGAAGAAGAAAACGGATTTTTTAAGGTTCCTAAAATTAATTAAAAGAAAAATATACATTTACCGACAGTTAATTGAATTCGAAAAGTTATATTGATGTAAATAAATTTATAATGTTTTATTGGAATTTAGGGGTATAAATTATGACAAAATATATATTTGTAACAGGTGGTGTAGTCAGTTCATTAGGTAAAGGTATAATAGCTGCATCATTAGGGCGTTTATTCAGAGCCAGAGACTACTCGGTAATTATTCAAAAGTTTGACCCATATATTAATATTGACCCCGGCACAATGAGTCCATTTCAGCATGGTGAAGTCTTTGTAACTGATGACGGGGCTGAAACAGATTTGGATTTGGGACATTATGAAAGATTTACAGATACAAGTTTTGGACAGGTAAATAATGTGACTTCCGGCAGGATTTATCAGGAAGTTATAAATAAAGAAAGACGCGGAGATTATTTGGGTGCTACTGTTCAGGTTATTCCGCATATCACTAATGAAATAAAAACAAAGATTGTTGCTGCGACAAAACAGTTTAAGCCGGATTTTCATATTATTGAAATTGGTGGAACAATAGGAGATATTGAAAGTTTACCATTTATTGAAGCTATAAGACAATTTAAATCTGAGATAGGTATGGGCAATGCTATTTCTGTGCATTGTACACTACTTCCATACTTGCAAACTTCAGGTGAACTAAAGACAAAACCTTCACAACACAGTGTTAATGTTTTGAGAAGTTATGGTATTCAGCCTGAACTTCTTGTTTGTAGAACGTCAAAGCCTATCCCTAAAACCGAGAGAGAAAAATTAGCACTATTTTGTTCTGTACCAAAAGATGCGGTTGTTGAATGCAGAGATATGAAAACTATTTATGAAGTACCATTGGCTTTAGAAGAACAGGGGATGTGTTCTGTTGTTCTAAAAATGCTGGGTATGGAAGATAGAAAGCCTGAATTAGATTCATGGGTCAAATTAGTTAATAAAATTAAGCATCCGGACAAGGCGATCAAAGTCGCAATTGCTGGGAAATATACGAAATTATCTGATGCATATATTTCTGTTGTTGAATCCTTAAAACATGCCGGATATGCAGATTCGGCTTCTATAGAAATTAAATGGATAAATTCAGAAGATTGTGTGGATTATTCAAATTGTAAGAAAATGCTCTCAGAAGTGGATGCAGTGGTTGTCCCTGGCGGTTTTGGAGCAAGGGGTATTGAGGGCAAATTAAATGTAATACGCTATGCAAGAGAAAATAATCTGCCATTTTTAGGTCTGTGTCTTGGTATGCAATGTGCGGTTATTGAGTATGCAAGGAATGTTGTAGGCTTAAAAGGGGCAAATTCAAAAGAGTTTGATGAAAATTCCACATATCCGGTAATTGATATTATGCTTGAACAGAAAAATGTTAAAGGCTATGGCGGAACAATGAGACTTGGAGCTTATGAATGCCACTTAAAAAAGGGTTCAGTGGCAGCTAAGGCGTATGGAGCTGAAATAATTTCCGAACGCCATAGACATAGATACGAAGTGAACAATGAATACATAGAGCAAATAGAAAAAGCCGGTCTTGTCTTTTCAGGCATGTCACCAGACGGTATGCTGGCTGAAATTGTAGAGCTTCCTCATCTTGACTGGTTTGTTGCATGTCAGTTCCATCCAGAATTTAAATCCAGACCAGATAGACCGCACCCGTTATTTAAAGGATTGGTCGATGCTGCAGTAAAGCGTTTAGTTAAATAAAAAGTATTGAAGCTTAGTAATACTCATCTCAGTCATTCCGAACTAGTTTCGGAATCTCTTGGCTGGACACTTAGATTGGGATCCTGAACCAAGTTCAGGATAACGTTCTGTCAGTTCAGTATGACAGTTTTCATTACTGTTAGTGGAATGTAGTATATAAGTTTGTTAAAATTTTTTCTTGACCTTGTTATATATTCATAGTATTCTCTATACACATAGTTTATGATTAATGGGAGAGATTAATGGAAGATAGTATTGGGGTTAAAAAATTTACGACTGTGAATTTTTTAAATTTTGCATTAGGTTTTTTAGGATTACAGTTTGCATGGCAGATGAGAATTATTTTATCCGCTCCGGTAACAGAACATTTGGGGGCTGATCCTTATATTTACGGGTTAATATGGCTAGCAGGGCCATTTACCGGTATGGTTGTGCAGCCATTAATCGGAGCTTTGTCTGATAAAACGCGTTCTAAATTTGGTAGACGCAGACCATATTTGCTGGGTGGTGCTATTATTGCATCTATTGCCTTGTGGTTATTTCCTAATTCCGGTAATATTGCAGATTTGATAGCTAAAGTTTGCGGCTGTCAGCTGCCATGGTGGTCCGGTTTGTTAGTTGCGGCAATTATGATTTGGATTATTGATGCTTGTATAAATATTGCACAAGGTCCTTATAGAGCATTAATTCCGGATGTTGTCCCGCTGGAACAGCATGCTGTTGCAAATTCTTATATTAGTTTGGCTATTGGTTTGGGCTCTGTTGTAGCAGCAGGAGTAGCTCCATTTCTAAAATTTGTATGTCATTATGATATGCCGATTGTATTTCAATTTATTATGGCTGCAGTTACATTTACATTAGCAATGACATGGACTTGCTTGACAATCAAAGAAAAAAGTACCCAAAATTTAACCGAAGAAGAGGAAATGGTAGAAAAAATCGGATTTTGGCAATCTATGAAAGAGTTCTTTGCATTGTCTCCTGAAGTCTCAAAGATTTGTGTTATGCAGTTTTTTACATGGATTGGAATGATGTGTTTGCTGATTTATTTTACTGATTTTGCAATTCACACAGTATTCGGGGTTCCTGATTTAGCAAAAGCATCAAATGAGATAAAACAAATGTTCCATTCTATATCAATGCATGCAACATATTATTCACAAATTTGTTTTGCTATATTTAATCTGGTATGTTTCTTGATAGCTGTTCCGATTGGGAAAATCGCAGCAAAATTTGGTAATAAAAAGGTCCATATGATATGTTTAATATCTATGGCATTGGCTTATTTATGTATGGGAGTTTTTAAAACATCACCGGTTGCAGTAGGCTGTTTTATGGCATTATCCGGTATTGGCTGGGCAAGTGTTTGTGCGTTGCCGTTTGCAATGTTGTCTAAATATATAAAACCAGGTACTGAGGGGTCTGTTATGGGGTTATTTAATATTTTTATTGCAGGTCCTCAGGTGTTTGTTTGTACACTTGTTTCGTATATCATTAAACATTCGGTGTTTAAAGTTGAGTATGGTATAAATGAGCATTATGAATTAACATTTTTTATCGGCGCAGTTTGTTTGTTAGTTGCTGCAATTATAACAAAATTAATAAAAGAAAGACCTGTTGAGGTGTAATGAGTTTAAAAAAGCGCCCGATTGAAAATCGGGCGCTTTTTTTTATTATTTTGTTATTCTTGAATTAAAGAGCCATTTTCTATTTTGTATATTTTTACATCTTTTAAAAACTCATCTTCAAAAAGGATAGTATCAACTGATGTGATAATTGTTTGTGTATCTGAATTTATGGATTTTAACAGGTAATTTTGTCTAATATCATCAAGTTCTGCGAGTACGTCATCCAGTAATAAAATAGGAGAATCTCCGGTTTTATCTGTTATCAGGTCAAGTTCTGCCAGTTTTAAAGCCAGAACGATAGTTCTTTGCTGTCCTTGAGATGCAAATTTTGTAGATTCCTGATTGTTGATATAAAATATAATGTCATCTCTATGTGGTCCAATGCAGGACTGGCATCTTCTCATTTCTTCTGTTTTTCTTTCGTCTAAAGCCTTGAGAAATTCCCATTGGATATGCTCAATATTTTCAAAATCATTGTTTATTCCTAAAAATGAGGAATCGTATTTTATTGTTAAATCTTCGGTCTCGCTAATTGTTTGGTGTTTTATTTTTGCAAGTCGTTCTATTTCTTTTAAAAATTTTTTTCGAATATATATAATGTTGCTTCCTGAAACGGATAACTGTTCATTATAAACATCCAGTAATTCAGGATTGCAGGTGTTGTTTTTTGCGCAATCTTTAAGAAAATTGTTTTTTTGTATTCGAATTTTATCGTATTTTGAAAGCCTGTCATCATAAGCAGGATAAATTTGAGATATCGCTCTATCAAGCCAATCTCGTCTGTCCTGAGGAGCTCCTCTTAACAGCATTAAATCAGAACTGGAAAATAGTACGGTTGTTAATACAGATTTAAAATCTTTTACAGTTGATTTTACGTTATTTACACTTATTTCACGTTTTTTGTCTGCTGAATATTTGTAGGATAAATCAATGTCTGTTTCTGACTTGATAATTCCTGCTTCAATTTTCATACATTCTGTGTTAAATTTTATCAGTTCTGTTAGATTGGAAGTTCGGGGGCTTTTTAGAGTTGATAGAAAATATATACTTTCTAATATGTTGGTTTTTCCTTGAGCATTTTTACCAATAATTAAAACTTTAGATTTGTCAAAATCTAAAGTAATATCCCTGCAATTCCTGTAATCTGTGAGTCTTAGGTTTACTAATTTCATAAAACAATTATACTTCAAACATATGATTTTTATTGAAAGATGGACATCAATGAAAATATCGTGTATAATATATAAAGTAGTTATAGTATTTATATTAAGGATGGTTTAAATGTTACCTGTAGTATCAGAAGATATCGCAACGACAGCTTTTAGTGAAATATTTGAGGATATGCCTGCATGGCGTAAAAAAATGATTCATTATATTAAAGAAGAAAATCCTGAAATAAATACAGCTATTATTGAAGCTGCAAATAAAACAGATTTGGATCCAAAAGCTGTAGCGCTTGGAGCTTATATGACATATTTATTGATTGAGCTGGCTTCTAAAGAAAATGATGCAATTATGAATTATACAGAATAAATGGTGGTTATTGATTATGATTATTGAAGATTTGTTGAAAGAATTAGTTACAAGAAAAGGATCCGATTTACATATTTCTAACGGATTACCTCCGGTTGCACGTATTGATGGTAAGCTTGTTAGAATGGATTATGATGTATTGAGTCCTGAGATGGTAGAGTCATTGTTATTTCCTATGATGTCAAATGAACAAAGACGTCACCTTGAACAAGAATGGGAATTAGATTTTTCTTACGGTGTTGAGGGCATCGGACGTTTCCGTGTGAACTTCTATAAAGATAAAGGTTGCTATGCTGCAGCATTTCGTACAATTGCGACAACTGCACCTCAATTGGAAGAACTTGGTATGCCGCCTATAGTTACTACTATTGCTGAAAAACCGCGTGGATTGGTACTTGTAACTGGTCCTACCGGTTCCGGTAAATCAACTACTCTGGCTGCTATGATTGACTATATTAATAGAACAAGAGCTGAGCATATTTTGACAATTGAGGATCCGGTCGAATTTGTCCATACTTCAAAAGTTAGTGTTATTCACCAGCGTGAATTGGGTATGGATACAAGATCTTTTGCTAATGCCTTAAAGTCAGCCCTTCGTGAAGATCCGGATATTATTCTGGTAGGTGAGATGCGTGACCATGAAACTATTGCCTTGGCATTGACTGCAGCTGAAACAGGTCACTTAGTGTTCGGAACATTGCACACTTCTTCTGCTTCTCAAACTATTGACCGTATTATCGACGTATTCCCTGAAGGTCAGCAGCAACAGATTCGTGTACAGCTTGCAAACTCTCTTGTAGCTGTATTCTCTCAAACACTATTACCAAAGAGAAATCCTGATGGTTCCAGAAGTGGTCGTGTAATGGCGCAGGAAATAATGGTTGTTACACCGGCTATTGCTAACCTTATTCGTGAAGCAAAAGCGGCTCAAATTTATTCAACAATTCAAACGAGCTCAGGTTCTGGTATGCAAACTCTGGAATCTGCTCTTGCTGAGTTATTCAAAAAAGGTTTGGTTACTATTGAAGATGCTCTTTCTAAATCTTCAAAACCGGCGGAATTAAAACGTTTAATTCAAGGTTAAATGTAAAACACTTTTTATGAGACGATAAACCCAAAGGAGGTATTTATTATGGCATCTGTTGTTGACGCCTTTAATGAAGCACTTAGTGAAGATTTATCTTTTCTAAAATTTGCTATATATTCTATCCCTGTCTATTTTTGTGCGAAATTTTTTCTTGTTGGACAGATGGGTATGTTTTATTTCTATGGCGCAATTACCGCAATACTTCTTTTGGGGCTACTTACTCAGGGGATTAATAATGTCAGGATGAATAGAAATGAAATTTTAACACTTAATCCTTTGAAATTGTTAAATTCTATAATCAGAACCTTTTTGGCAGTAGTTCCTACGCTTGTAGTTTGGGTAACTGTTGGGACTCTTATTGTAAAAAATGTTAAAATACCTATTGAGTTACCGCATGTCCCATTAATATTTCAAATTATAGTCTGGTCAATTATATTTTCAATTGTTATGACATCATATATGTCATTTTCTAAGTATTTAAAAGTTCAACAAGCTTTTAATTATAAAGTTATTGGGGAATCTTGTATTGATGTTTTGATAAGTTTTTTATTTTTTGTTCCTCAATTGATAATAGCAAATGGAATATTGGTAGGGCCGGTTGCTTATTTATTCTTTTTTTTCCACTTGCCGTTTAATCACTGGGGGTTTGTTTTATATTGCTCTATGGTATTTGTTATTAATATTTCAATTTTGGCAAACTTCTTGGCTCAGGCTTCTTATGAGCATATAAAAGGTAATAATGAAGAATACGATGATTATTCTCAAATTAATTTAATTGATGAATCAGCTGAGCGAATGAAAGGTTGATAGATTTTTTGATTAGTTGTTAAATATTATTTCATTTCTCTTAGTTTTTTTAGTTGATCTCTGATTTGTGCCGCGCGTTCAAAGTCAAGAATCTTAGCAGCTTTGTGCATATCTTTTTCGAGTTTGTCAATGAGTTTCGGCAAATCTTTTTTATCAATGCCAAGTTCAACCATTTCTTCTGCCACAATATCTTCCAAATCTCTATAGCTGGCAACAAGGGAAAGCAGGTTGTTTTCAATAGGTTTTTTGATTGTCTGCGGTATGATTCCATATTTTTTATTGTATTCAATTTGAATTTTTCGACGCCGTTCAGTCTCTTTTATAGCTTTATCCATTGAATCCGTAATTTTATCTGCATACATAATTACTTCTCCACAAGCATTTCTGGCAGCTCTTCCTATTGTTTGAATAAGACTTGTCTCGGAACGCAGAAATCCTTCTTTATCGGCATCCATAATGGCAACCAAAGATACTTCAGGAATATCCAGGCCTTCTCTAAGTAAGTTTACACCAATTAGAACATCAAAATCGCCTAGTCTTAAATCTCTTAATATTTCAACTCTTTCAATAGATTTTATTTCACTGTGAAGGTACCTTACCCTAATTCCCTCCTGAACAAAGTAGTCTGTCAAATCTTCAGCCATTCTTTTAGTAAGAGTTGTAATAAGTATTCGCTCATCTTTTTCTGCTCTTTTTTTGATTTCCGTTTTTAAATCTTGAATTTGCGAATCAATAGGGCGTACAGAAATTTTTGGATCAAGAAGTCCAGTTGGTCTGATAATTTGTTCTACAATCTGTTCAGATTGCTCTTTTTCAAATTCTCCAGGTGTTGCTGAAATATATATTTTTTGTCCTACTTTTGCGTAAAATTCTTGATTTTTTAAAGGCCTGTTATCTTTAGCGCAAGGTAACCTGAATCCATAATTCACAAGAACATCTTTTCTTGCGGCATCTCCATGGCTCATCCCTTTTATTTGTGGTAGCGTTACATGAGATTCATCAACTATAGTTAGAAAATTCGGTGGAAAATAATCTAGCAGAGTAGCAGGTGCAGAACCTGGCGGTCTTCTTTCAATTATTCTTGAATAGTTTTCAATACCTGTGCAGTAACCCATTTCTTTTATCATTTCAATGTCATATTTTACGCGCTGTTCAAGCCTTTGAGCTTCTACCAGTTTGTTTTCATTGTTCAGTTCAGCAAGTCTTGATTGCAGTTCTTGTCTGATTAGATTAATCGTTTCTTCTTCATTTTCATCGTAAGACAGATAGTGAACTGCAGGATATATAACTATAGAATTCGGGGTATCTATAATTTCACCAGAAACATTATCTATTCTTACAATTTTTTCAACTTCATCGCCAAAGAAATAAATGCGGGTAATAATTTTTTCATATGCCGGCATTATTTCTACAATATCGCCTCGAGCCCTGAAAGTAGAACATTTTAATTCTAAATCATTGCGTTCGTAGCGCACTTCTACAAGATGTTTTAGCAGCACATCTCTGTCAATTTCGTCTCCAACAAGAAGTTCTATAGAACCCTTGAAGTAATTTTCCGGTAGTCCTAAGCCGTAGATACAACTAACTGAAGCTATGACTATAACATCATCTCTTTCATACAAACTTCTTGTTGTATTGTGTCTGAGTCTGTCTATTTCTTCATTTATTGAGGATGATTTTTCAATATATGTATCTGTTCGTGGAATATAAGCTTCGGGCTGGTAATAGTCGTAGTAGCTTATGAAATATTCTACAGCATTATCCGGAAATAATTCTTTAAACTCGTTGTATAATTGTGCTGCAAGTGTTTTGTTATGAGCAATGATAAGTGTAGGTTTCTGAACTTTTTCAATCACATTTGCAATTGTAAATGTTTTCCCGGAACCCGTGATTCCAAGTAATGTTTGGGTATCGTAACCTGCTTGAATTCCTTGAACCAATTGTTCAATAGCTTTTGGCTGATCCCCTGATGGTTTATATTTTGAACTGATTTTAAATTCTTTATGTTCTCTCATTACTTACATTTTAGTACAAAATTTATTTTTTTTGTAACTTATTGTAAAACTGTGTTTCTATATTTTAAAGTTTTTATAGCTCTTACCGTTATAATTGGTACGAGGTAGTGTTTATCGAATTGTGTAAATAAGAAAGGTGCGCTTTGAATGAAAAAGATTTTAAATTCATTTAAATTTTTGTATGCCGGTGAAGATACTGTCAAAAAACATTTGTTGTTAGCTTTGTTGTTCCTATTACCATCATTTGCTACGGTGTGTTTTCAAGCTGTAGATAAAGATGAAAAGGCAATGATTATTCCGCTGCTGATAGCTGGTGGAATTTTTCTTGTGCTGTCCATTTTACCGATGATAATGCTATGTGGTATTTTTGTAAAATTTTTAAATAGAAAATTTTTAGGGCAAAATGGTATACCGGAAATTAATATGGATATCCTTGTTCAAGGAGCTAAAGTTCTTCCTGTCTATCTGGTTTGGGGTATTTATATAGGATTACCTGTATTGATTTATCTGATGGCTGTATTTGGTGGGTTTACTTATATTCTAACTCTTGATGTTGGGCTGCTATTTCAAATTCTGTTATTCTTTATTATGTTTGGATTAGTATTTTTATTGGCAATTCCTTTGTTTATAATTACTCCTTTTATAACAATGATTTATATTAAATATGCGACTAATTTGCAGTATTCAAGTGAAATCTTCAACCCGCTAACGCCATTTAGATACATAAAGATAGCTTTTAAAGATGTACTGCTTGTTGCATTACAATATTTTGTAGTGAGTATTGGTGTGTCTTTTGTTAGTCAGGTAATTGGACTGCTTGTCGGGGTGCTTTTATTCCTATTTGTATTGATTGGTGTAATATTAATTTCAATTGTTGATTCAGGTGTTCAATTTGAAAATGTATTGATGATACCTATAATAATTATTATGGCATTATATATGGTTTTAAATTCATATGCTACTCAGATGGTTTCTTTTGCATATGCAAGTAATCTGATTGAAATTTTTAAGGAAAAATTTGAAAACTCTGATGATAAATCAGAAGATGAAATACAACAAAATGATAATAATTTATAAATGATTTAATTATTGCAGCGGCGAAACCGAAATTTTTCGGTTTCGCCGCTTTTTATCTGTTATTCTTTATCTGCTATTTGATAAAGCAATTATATTATCTATAAAAATTTGTTTCTCTTCTGCTGAATAGTTAAGATTTGAATATTTTTTATTTGTTTTGGTCTCAAAATATTTAGAAATCATGTGTTGTTGTCTTTCAGCTGAAAAATCTTCCCAGTATGGAGTTTTTCTGATTTTGTCAATTATTTCGGTTTCCAATTCTTCAAATTTAGGGGAATTATTTATTTCCCATTCCTGAGGAATCTCTTCTTGTTTGATATCACTGAGATTTTCAATATCTTCAATATTTCCAGAGTGAATTACTTTTGGTTGTATAATTATATTTTCAGTTATTGGTTTTGAGATAAATTGTATATTCTGGTTATTTAATGCTTGTTCAATGTCATCTTTTTTGAAAATATCTTTTTTTTCTAATTTGTCTTTAAATCTTTCTGCTAATCCCATTTTTGTTCCTTATATTTTGTTATTGGTTTAATATGTTTTCAAATTTTTCAGTCATATTTAATCTGTATAAATTGTCAGAAATATATTGAGCCAGTCCTTTATAACTTTGCGAAATATTTGTTGAATCGTTGATATCACTAACTGGAATTCCTTTGTTAATTGCACTCATTATTGCAAAATAATTGTTAGGTATTTTCCAATAAATGTCTTTAGATAAGACTTTTTCGATATCAGTTTCTTTTATTTCATCGTTTTCCATATATCGGTTTACGATTATCTTTATTTTTTCCTTGTCGTATCCAAGTTTTTCAAATAATTCTAAGCATCTCTGAGTATTACGTAGTGCCGGGAGGTTTGCAACAGTAACAAGAAGAATTATATCCGAATTGTCAAGTGCTGTTATATTCTTGCCGTCAAAACTTGCTTCCGCATCTACAATTATGTATGAAAATGTCTCTTTTAATATTTGAAATAGTTTTGCAATTTGTTTTGGCTGAATGTTATCTGCTTGTTTAAAATACGGTGGATCTGCCAGTACATATAGACTTGTTCCCTTGTATCTTTCCAGCGTGCTAAGTAAAAATGTCTCATTGATTTTATCGAGGTTTTCAAGCATGTATGAGATATTGAATGATGGTTTTAAATCCAGAAACGTTGTAATATCACCCATTTGGAAATTTAAATCTATCAGTGCAATGTTTTCTTTTGTTATTTTTGATAACTCAAGTGCCAGATTTGCTGCTAATGAGGTTTTGCCAATTCCGCCTTTATTAGAAAATACTGAGATGATTTTGCATTTGTTATTTTTTTGTGGTTCATCAAATTCGTTAATTAATTTTTGGACTGCGCTGAAAAATTCATTTTTTAAAATTGGAACTGGTACAAATTCCTTTGCGCCGGCACGCATGATTTCAATGATTAAATCAACTGACGGATTGTCTGAAAGTGCCAGAACTTTACAATTTTTACAGCTTTTTGTAAGTTTTAATATTAAATCTAATTTATTTTTTTTATTTGTAGATAAGTCAACAATTACGATAGATTTATTTTTTATTGATAAAATTTTATCTGAAATTTCAGATAAGTTTGTGGAATTTTCTAGAAGTTCAAGATTATCAAACTCTTCAATGAACAATTTTAAAACTTCACCGGTTGAAAATTCATCTGACAATATAATTGTTGAAATTTTTTGCATAATTTATCCGCCCCTACAACGTATAGTATACCATGTCGAAGCCGTCTGTGCAATGAGTAATTAAAGGAACTTATATAGTATTTTATACTAAACATAGCTAGAATTGTCACCCTGAACTGGTTTCAGAGTCTGACTGCTGGTAAGATTCCGAAATTGGTTCGGAATGGTCATAAAAGTCCTAATTAAAAAACCCCTGTATAAGCGGATTTTGTTACCTGCTTGATCTCGCAGGTGGGTGAGAACCTTGACTAATCCGTTTCCCGCTGGCGATATAAATCGGCGGGTATACTTCAGCGTCTTAAGAGTTAACTCTCCCTATTTATGTAAATGTAGGAACAAAATTAACACCTATACAGAGCTTACTTCATTTTAACATATATTTATTGCTTTTGCAAATTGTACATTAGGATATTTTCATTGCTAAAATATCGTTGACATATTTTTCAGTTTCATCGGCTTGTGCAAACGCTGCATCTAAACCTGTCGGTGCAGCCGGCTGTTGAACCATACCTATCGGAGATGGAATATATGTTCTTAGTGGTTCCTGTTCCTTGCTATTATCAGCTTTAGCTTGTTGGGTCAGTTGTGGTTTTGTCCCATTTGCTGTCATTTTTATTAAATTAGTATCACTTTTATAATCATTTGGAGATTTGTGCTGAAGAGTCGATTTTTGAGATAGGCTTACTTGTCCTGGCTGTTGAATTGTTTGTGGCTTATTTTGCATTGCTGCAGCAGCAGCAGCGGTTGTATCTGTTTTATCAGTTGTTGATGCTTCTTCCTCTTCATCCAGTACAGATTTAGTTGGTCTGCCAAATACGTTATGAGTAGCTTTTGTTGCCCATTTTGCAAGTATAGGCGAAATTAGCATCATTGGAATTGCAAATCTAATAGGATATCCTGCTGCATTTTTTGTCCAGTATCCAAGTTTACGCAATAAATTAAGGTTGGATGAACTTTTTGACAAGTATACAGGTTTTTGATTTAGTCCTACAGTTAGGATATTAGCTGCTTTTTTGATTAATTTTAGGAATGGATTTTTTACTCCTGCATTTAATTGTCTATTTAAGACTTTTGAACGCATTTTAAATCCTTTTTTTGTAAATAATTTGTTTTTAGCTCCTTCTTTGAATAATTTTAGGTTTTCTTCATAAGCTTTTACCTGTTCTTTGGACATTCCTAAATATTTTAAGCCTCCGGCTTTGTGCATAGCCCAAATGCCAACAGGAAGTGCCAAAAAGTAAGTAAAGTCATTTACAAATCTTTCTGCCAGAGTTTTACCTTTTTCTCCTTTTGGAGCGTTAAATGTGTGGATTAACATATCTGCAAAGATAAACGCTTGCATAGCAACAGCAAGTTTTCCGCCTGCAAATCTGTTTGTACAGCCTTCTGTTAAGTAACCGAAACTTTTTCCTACAAATTTGCCGAATTTAGTTTTTGCTCCTGTTTTTAATGTTAAATCAAATTTGTTTGCAAGTTCAGCAATGCCAACATCTCTGCCAAAGAAGTGTCCGAAGACTTTCCCTAATGCACCGTCTTTTTTCCATATTGAAATTTTTAAGTTTTGGTCACCTTTTCTTAACGCCTGAAGAATTTCATCCATATGTTTAAGTGCGTATTCTTCTTTCATTACTTTTTCATAATGAGCAACAGAATCAAAACCTAAACCTTTGGTTATTTTTAATTCTTTTAGCATTTTTGCAAGTTCATCTGAAGTTTTTCCAGCAATATCAGATGCTTTTTTGCCGAAATATTTTAATTCTTCTTCTTGCAATTTTCGCATTTTTTCTTGTTTAGACAGTCCTTTTACACTGTCTAAAAATGCATTTATTTCATCATTTGTTTTTCCGTATTGTTTTAGTTGTACTGCATATTTTGTCGGTTTTAAGAATTCTTCAAAAACCTGTCTTGTATCAGCTTCCAAAAATCCTGCAAGACCTGCAGCCGGAGTTTTTACCAGTTTACACTCCGGATTAGTTCTGTGATTTTTTAAAGCATAAAGCAGTCTGTTTTTCGGATTGCTTGAAGCTTTGTCAATATAGGTGCTAATAGCATTGTATGTGTTGCCAATCCATTGTCCGAATCCTGATTTTGCAAGTTTACTGTTTGTTACTTTATTGGATAGCGCATCTGCCTTACCTGTAAATTTACCCAGTATACTTTCGTCATATGTGCCGCCGCATTTTCTTCCAAACGAATCCATACCTTGAGCTATTGCATACCAGGTACCTGCTGCAACAGGAAGAGTATATGGGCTTTGAGCCATATCTGAACTATTTTTTACACGGTTGCCAAGTTCGGTATCTCCAACGTTTTGTGGCATTCCCTGCATTGCTGTATTCCCTTGCATTGCCGGATTTTGCTGTGATTGCTGAAAATAAATTTGTTTATTATTTTGTATACTTGGTATATTTAAAGCGTTTATTGACTGATTAGACATACTACTTTCCTATTTTCCCTACAAGTATATAAAAACATTTTATGTCAGAAAGTTGCTAAAAGATTGAATATTTCTCTAAAATGTAAAGTTATGTTACAAAATAAACAAAGAGTGAAATTTGAAAAGTTATATATACTTTATATATACATAAGAGATAACTAAAGAAGAGAGGCAAAAGCAATGGCAGTTGCAAATTTAAAAAAGATTGATAATAAATTAAAAGATATTTATAAAGATCAAGTAACAACATCTGTTGCAGCAAGTCAGGAACCTTTTGTTGATAAATCAGAATTGTTATTCCAACAAATGAATTTTATAGCGGCATATAATAAGCAAATGCTGCATATAGCATAAAAAGTTTTATTTTATATTTTATTTCCAATTTAATTTTTCCCCTACAAATTTTTTCCCTGATTTCTAAATGAAATCAGGTTTTTTTTAGCATTTCGCAGAGGCAGAAGCGAAGCGGAAGTCGAACACGCATCGTCAAGGCGTTGAGCCTTGACGTAAGTGAGAGCGTTGCCGTTTATTGCGAAATGCGTAAGGATTCGCAGAGGCAGGAGCGAAGCGGAAGTCGAACACGCATCGTCAAGGCGTTGAGCCTTGACGTAAGTGAGAGCGTTGCCGTTTATTGCGAAATGCGTAAGGATTCGCAGAGGCAGGAGCGAAGCGGAAGTCGAACACGCATCGGCAAGGCAAGTCGCAATTTAATAACTAACCTTACTTGCTCTTTCCATTTCACGTTTTTGATTTTTTTTAGCTATATCATCACGTTTATCATGAAGCTTTTTACCTTTAGCCAGACCTATTTCTATTTTTGCAAAGCCTTTTGCTATAAAAACTTCAAGAGGTATAATTGTATAACCGTCTTTTTTTATTTTAGACTGCATTTTAAGAATTTCTTTTTTTGTTAATAAAAGTTTTCTTGTTCTTTCTGCTTTGTGATTATATCTGTTGCCCTGCTCATACGGAGAAATATGACAGTTATACATAAATATTTCATTATCTTCAATTTTGCAAAAACTGTCTTTCAAATTTATTGCATTTTTTCTAATTGATTTTATTTCAGTTCCGGTTAACACAATTCCTGCAGTAAATTTGTCAAAAATTGTGTAATCGTGAAAAGCTTTTCTATTGGTTGATATAATTTTTTTGTCCATAAGCTGATTATAACACAAGAGTTTTATTTTGGGCTTTTTCTGTTTTTAGTGATATTTTTCTAGTTATATAAAAAACATTTGCATTTATGAGTTTCAGAAAAATCTATATATTCCGGATTTTCACTCTTGCATTTTTCCATTACATACGGGCAGCGTGTGTGAAATTTACAGCCGGATGGTAAATTTTCAGGCGATGGAAGTTCCCCCTGGAGTTTTATTTGTTCTTTTGAATTGTTAGGGTTAAGTTCAGGGACAGAACTTAATAACGCTTTTGTGTACGGATGTTTTGGATAATTAAAAATTTCTTCGGTTTTTCCAATTTCAACAATTTCTCCCAGATACATTATAGCAATTCTGTCTGATAGATATTTTATTACGCTTAAATCGTGAGAAATAAATAAAAATGTTAAATTAAAATCATCTTTTAGTTGTTTTAAAAGATTTATAATTTGAGCCTGTATGCTGACATCCAGTGCACTGACCGGTTCATCCGCAATAATAAATTCTGGTTCCAGTATTAGTGAGCGTGCAATTGCAATTCTCTGTCTTTGTCCGCCTGAAAATTCATGCGGATAAAGATTTAAGCAATTTTTATCTAAACCTACTTTTTGAATTTTATCTTCTATTATTTTATTTATTTCTTGTTTTTTTAAGCTTGTGTTTATTTCTAGCGGCTCTTTTAGAATTTGTCCTATTTTCATTTTGGGATTCAAGCTGGAATACGGGTTTTGAAAGATTATTTGTATGTGTTTATAAAAATTTTTTAAATCTTCTCTTTTTTTTAGGGTTATAATATTTTTTTCTTTAAATAAAATTTCACCGGATTCAGTATCTACAAGTTTCATAACCGCTTTTGCCAGTGTAGATTTTCCGCATCCGGATTCTCCTGCAATTGCAAGGATTTCTCCTTTATGTACATCTAAAGATACATTATTTACAGCATGAACAGTTTGTTGATTGCCAAAAAATTTTTTTTTAGTCAGGTAAACAACATTTAAATTTTTAATTTCTAAAATATTTGCATTCATAACACTAAATATAATCTGAGTATAAGTAAAAAGTAATGCCCGGTTAGTTTATTTCCCGACGACCTTCTATTGCTTTTGCTATCGTAATTTCATCAGCGTATTCCAAATCCGCACCTACAGGCAGACCAAATGCTATGCGGGAAACTTTTATACCAAAAGGTTTAATAAGTTTTGTCAAATACAGGCTGGTGGCTTCACCCTCAACTGACGGACTGAGAGCCAGAATTACTTCTTTAACTTCATCATCTGTTAATCTGTTTAATAGCTCTTTTATCCTAATGTCATCGGCTCCAATACCGTCCATAGGAGAAATTAAACCTTGCAGAACATGATAAAGCCCTTTGAATTCGTTAGTTTTTTCAATGGCAATTAAATCTTTTGTTTCTGCGACAACGCAGATAGTTGAACGGTCTCTTTGAGAAGAAGAACAGATTTCGCAAGGACTTGTAGCAGATAAATTGAAGCAAATTTCACACGTGTGAGTGTTTTGTTTTGCTTCAATTACTGCTTTTGCAAATTTCTCAACATCAAGCATAGGCATTCTTAAGAGGTGAAATGCCATTCTTTGAGCAGATTTTGGTCCTACTGAGGGGAACTTTTGAAATTGCTCTATTAAGGTTGCTATTGATTTAGGATATATCATTATTTAAACAGTCCAGGAATTTTTAAACCGCCGGTTACTTGAGTCATTCTTGATTCCATTTCTTTTGAAGCTTTATCATTCGCTTGTTTAATAGCTGCAGAGATAACGTCTTCAAGCATTTCAATTGTTTCAGAATCAACAGATGACGGATTTTCAGGATTAATTGCTTCAGGTTTTATAGTGATAGATTTGAATCTTCCTTGACCGTCGCAAATAACTTTTACAGCACCGCCTGCAGATTCTCCTGTTACTTCAAGATTAGCAAGTTCTTCCTGCATGATAGTTGCTTTTTTTTGAACATTTTGAACTTGTTTCATGATATTCATTAAATCCATACCCATAATTTTTCTCCTTAGTCTGTATATATCTTACTTTTCTTCTTGTAAGTTTTATTATACAATAAAAATATGCAGAAGAAAACTTATTTACAAGAATCGGTAAAAAATGGTCGTTTAATGCGGTGGAATATGATGCCGTTGAAAGTTTATATTGCACCGATGAAGTTTTATTCTAAAAGAGGACAGGACTTAAAATACCGGCAGTATGTAAAACAGGCTCTTGATGAGTGGCATCGGGTTTCTAACGGGAAAGTTTCATTTGTCGTTGTTGATACTTTGTTACAATCTAATATTAATATAGATTGGAAAAGAGTTGAGCGTCAGGCTTTAGGACATTGCTATTTTCAGTATGATAATGCAAATCGTCTGTATAGTGCGGAGGTTGCAATTGGTTTAACAGAAGGGCTTGTGCATGCTGATTATATGGATGAAGAAGAAGTGTATCATACAATTTTACATGAAATCGGGCATGCAATCGGGCTTGGACACAGTCCGTTCAAGAAAGATATCATGTATACCCCGCATCAAAAGGGTGTAATGCATATTGGAGATGGGGACAGGTTGTCTGTTAATTGGTTGTATACTTTCCCGCAGGGAAAATCTGTTACTGAAATAGCAGCGAAATACGGTGTTGCCGGGAATGATTTAGATGAAGTTGTTGCCAGAATTATCTCAAAGCAGACAAAGACCGAGTTTGAAAAGGTAAAAGATAATATCCAGCCGCAGCAAACACGTAATTTGCTTGAAGAATCAGAGACTATCGCAAATTTACGAAAATATCATATGACACTGCAAAATATCAAAATCTCCGGTGATTTGCAGGAACAAATCAGAAAACATTACAGGGATAGTTCAATGAATTCCAAAAATGATTTGTAAATATTTTCATATAAATTATAAAATTTTTGCCACTTAAACTTTTTTGTGTATAATTAGGTGTGTAAGTTAAATTATAAATTTTCTTATAGGGATATAGTTAAAGGATTAAGATATTATGACAGTTCAAGATTGGTTTGAAAAGCGTAAAGAAGCACAAATTCAACGCAGAGCTTTAGAAGCCAGAGTAGAAATTGAGGCAAATCCTGATTTATGGACAAAATGTGTTCATTGTGATACTCAATTATTGAAAAAAGATATTGAAGAAAATGGAATGGTTTGTCCTGTTTGTGATTACCATTTCAGGGTTAATGCAAGAACAAGAATTAAACAATTGTTTGATGAGGGTTCTTTCCAAGAATTATTTACAGAAATAAAACCAACTGATCCGCTGGATTTTGTTGATACTGAAAGATATAAAGACAGACTGGCTGCTGCTCAGGCAAAAACCGGTTTAGATGATGCCTGTGTTGCAGGATTAGCTTCTATCAAGGGGCATAAATTAGCAGCTGCAGTTATGGATTTTGATTTTATGGGCGGTTCTATGGGTAGTGTTGTTGGTGAAAAAGTTACACGAACTATGGAAAAAGCTATAGAATTAAGACTTCCCGTTTTAGTTATCTCTTCTTCTGGCGGTGCCAGAATGCAGGAAAGCGCATTGAGTTTAATGCAAATGGCTAAAACCTCCTGTGCTTGTGCTAGATTGGATGAAGCCGGTCTATTGTATATTAATTTAATTACAGATCCTACATTTGGCGGTGTAACCGCAAGTTTTGGAACTTTAGGAGATATTATTGTTGCAGAACAAGGTGCAAGAGTGGGTTTTGCAGGCAGAAGAGTTATTGAACAAACTATAAGACAAAAACTTCCTGCAGATTTCCAAACTGCCGAATATCTGATGAAATATGGTCAGGTTGATGTTGTTTCTTCGCGTAAAGAGCTTAGAGATACATTAGCAAATATCTTGGCTATGCATGAATAAGGAGTATGATTGATGGCAACAGCTTTAGATTTTGAAAAACCTATATTGGAAATTCAAGAAAAAATTGAGGAATTGAAAAAAATGAGTTTGGAGTCCGGCATGGATTTAAATAAAGATATTGAAATATTGGAACAAGAAGCAGAGGATTTCAAAAAGGAATTATTTGCAAATCTTGATCCTACACAAAAAATGCAGATTGCGCGTCATCCGGAACGTCCTAAGTTTCTGGATTATGTGAACTTAATGTGTACTGATTTTGTAGAACTGCACGGTGACAGAGTTGGTACAGATGACAGAGCTATAGTTGGCGGTCTGGCTAAACTTGACGGCAAACCGGTTATGATTATCGGGACAATGAAAGGCAAATCTACCAAAGAAAATCTTGAGTATAACTTTGGTATGCCGCAGCCTGAGGGGTATAGAAAAGCTTTAAGATTATTCAAACATGCTGATAAATTTAATATTCCTATAGTTACAATTATTGATACTCCGGGAGCTTATCCGGGGATAAGTGCAGAAGAACATGCTCAAGGGGCTGCTATTGCAATGAATTTGCGAGAAATGGCAAAACTAAGAGTTCCTGTAATTGCGATTATTTCAGGCGAGGGTTGTTCAGGCGGAGCTTTAGGTTTAGCTGTAGCAAACAAAGTTTATTTGCTTGAACATGCTTACTATACTGTAATTTCACCGGAGGGTTGTGCTTCTATTTTATGGCGTGATGCTTCTAAAAATCTCGAAGCTGCTACTGCTCTTAAGATTACAGCACCTCATCTTTTACAGCATGGAATTATTGATGGAGCCATAAAAGAACCTACCCGCGGTGCTCATACAAATTATGAAGAAATGGCTGCTGAGATGAAAAAGACTATTTTGGAAGCTTTGAACGAGCTTTCTGGCATGTCTGATGAAGAACTTAGAATTCAGCGTTATGATAAGTTTAGAAAAATGGGTGCTTTTTTAAGCTAATTTTGTAAAAAATATTATATAAGG
This sequence comes from uncultured bacterium, assembly GCA_958366705.1. GTDB lineage: Bacteria > Cyanobacteriota > Vampirovibrionia > Gastranaerophilales > Gastranaerophilaceae > Zag111. The sequence continues at coordinate 19,804 of CATXCB010000015.1, read as the reverse complement.
GTGGGATTTCTATCTCACCTTTTTAGTTTAAGGAAATGTTATGGATAAAAATTATTTTGAATTGAGATTGCAGATTAACCCTGAGATGGAAGATTTAATAGCAGAAATATTTTTTGATAATTTTGACTGCGAGGGTGTTGTTCTGGCAGAAGAGACTTATAAAGATTTAGAGATGGTTTCAACTACAGAGGGTACTCTAAAAATTTTTCTAAGAGGTGACTGCGGTGAGACTTATGAAGATTTGAAATATGATATTGAGAATATTCTAGATTTGTCTCGTGAAGAATTTTTGTCGCGTGGGTTGACCGATGAAAATTTGGGGTCTTGGGATTTTGAACTCGAAGAAAAGCAAACTGAAGACTGGTCTCAAAAATGGAAAGAAAAATGGGACGTAACGCATGTTACGGATAAAATAGCCGTTGTCCCTGATTGGATTGATTACGAACCAAAAAGTAATGAAGTTACAATAAAACTTGAACCGGGGTGTGCATTTGGTACAGGTACTCATCAGACAACTCAATTGTGTATGAAAGCTCTTGAAAAATATATGAAACAAGGTGATAGAGTTGCAGATATTGGTATGGGATCAGGAATTTTATCAATTCTTGCTAAAAAACTCGGTGCTTCTTATGTTTATGGCTGTGATAATGATGATACGGTAATTGACGTTGCCAAAGAAAATGCAGCGAAGAATAATGTTGAAGCGGCATTTGAACTTGGTACAGCAGATAAAGTTAATGACAAATTCGATTTCGTTGTCGCAAATATTCTACATTTTGTGCTTGCTGAGATTATGGGAGATTTGAAAAATATAATGAAATCTGGAGCGTTGATGTCATTAAGCGGAATTTTGGATGAGAAAAAGCAAATGGTTATTGATGCTTACGAAAAAGAAGGGCTTGTGCTTGTAGAAGAAATCAAGCAGGATCAATGGACTTCATTTGTTGTAAGAAAGTGTGATTAAAAATGCTTTTACAACCATTGGTTAACTTTTATCATAATCTTACTTCAGGGAACCCTGTTGTATATGTTATATTATTTGTTGTATTTATTTCTATTATCGTAGGATATAAATCTGCAATGGGTGATATCATTAGAGAAAGATATTGGAGGAATAAAAAATGACAAAAACCGCAATAATAATACCTGCACGATACGGGTCATCAAGATTAGAGGGCAAGCCGTTACTTGAAGTTTTGGGTAAACCTATTATTCAATGGGTGTATGAGAAAGCTCAGGCTGCAAAACTTGCCGATATGATTATTGTGGCAACTGATGATAAGAGAATTTATGACTGTGTAAAATTTTTTGGCGGAGATGTTGAAATGACTTCAACAGAGCATAAATGCGGTTCTGATAGAATTATGGAAGTTGTATCACGTCATCCTGAAATTTCTTATATTTGTAATCTTCAAGGGGATGAGCCTTTGATAAAACCTGAAAGTATAGATGATGTGATACGTAATGTAAAAGATGATGCATCTGCGGATATTTCAACTTTAATTAGAGTTTTAAAAGATGAAGAAGAAATAAATAATCCTAATCTTGTCAAGTGTGTTATCGATAATAAAGGTTTTGCACTGTATTTTTCTCGTTCAAAGATACCGTTTGAAAGAAATTCAAATATTGCAACTTTTTATGGACATTTGGGCATTTACGGGTATAAGCGCAAAGCCTTAGAATCGATGACAACCTTACCTCAAACGCCGTTAGAAAAGACCGAAAGTCTTGAACAATTAAGAGCTTTAGAAAACGGAATGAAAATAAAAACTTCTGTTGTTGATTTTGTGCCTGTTGGAATTGATACAAAAGAAGATTTGGAGAAATTTAAACAGATTGTGGAAGCTAAACTTTAATTCTTTTCGAAGAAATATTGGGGCTGTACATTGAATAAAAATGCCAGTTTTAGCAGCATTTTTAAACTTGGTTTTTCTTTTAAATTTTCCATTCTGCTCACGAATTCTCGTGAGCAGTTAATTTTTTCTGCAAAAGTTTCCTGTGACATTTTTGCATTTTTTCGTAGTTTCTTAATGTTATCTGCGATTATTTTGTGATACATTACTTCATATTTTTGCATATTTTAATTTTGATTGTTTATAATATTCTTACTATGAAGTAATACATCACATTAGGAGAATATATTATGAAGAAAGGATTTACATTGGCAGAGATTTTAATTACACTCGGAGTTATTGGCATTGTTGCGGCTATGACTATTCCAGGTTTAATTACTAAATATCAGCAAAAACAAACTGTAATTCAATTAAAAAAAGTATATTCGGTTCTTCAACAGGGAATCCGCATGGCTTCTGATGATTATGGGGATTGTGAAGGCTGGGATTACACATTATCGCAAGCTGATTTTGTAAATCGGTATTTTTCTCCTTATTTGAAATTATCGAAAGTTACATTAAGGTATGAATATGAGTATAAAGATTTAAAAAAGGTTTCTAAAACTTTGAATAACGGTCAAAATGTTTTTTTGTTTCCTGATGGTGCAATATTTTATTTTTGGAGAGTTCCAGCTTATCAAAATAAGAATTTTGTATTTGTAGATATAAATGGTACATCAGGTCCAAATAGGCTTGGAAGAGATGCTTTTGCGTTTTCGTTCTATGAAAATATATTAACAGGTTACACACAATATTCATCAAATCCGCTTCCTGGAGGGAAAAATCCGGGAAATGGAGGTACAAGCGGACAATGTAATTATAATGCACTTGGCGGTGTCTTTGGACCCGGATCTTATTGTTCAACTGTCATAATGGCGAATAACTGGCAAATACCGGCAGGGTATCCATGGAAATAATATTTATAAAAATCTTTCAAAATCGTGCTTGCAATTTTTTGTAAATTAGTGTAACATATTGTTATAAAAATATAAAAAAATAAACATAACGTAATATTTTTTTGTTTTTAAGCAATTGGTGTAAGATTTTGTAACGTAAGTAAGGAAAAGACTATGTCAGAAAATGTTGAAATGGCTAATGAAACAGAAGATCGTCAAAGAATTCTTTTAGCAGATGATGAATCCAGTATTAGACGTATTTTAGAAACCCGTTTAAAAATGGCAGGTTATGATGTGTATACAGCACAAGACGGTGAAGAAGCTGTTGCTGCTTTTAATAAATATAATCCTGATTTGGTAGTGTTAGATGTAATGATGCCTAAAATGGATGGTTACGGAGTAACAAGAGAAATTAGAAGATCTTCAGATGTTCCTATTATTATTCTGACAGCTTTAGGTGATGTATCAGAAAGAATTACCGGCTTGGAATTAGGTGCAGATGATTATGTTATTAAACCATTCAGCCCTAAAGAATTAGAGGCAAGAGTTAAAGCAGTTTTGAGAAGAACAAATAACAGAGAAATGGTTACTCCATCTGGTAAGGTTACTAAAAATGTAATTACAACAGGTAATATCAAAATTGATACTGCACGTCGTCAAGTTTATAGAAAGAATGAAAGAATCAGGCTTACCGGTATGGAATTCAGTTTGTTAGAATTGCTGGTTAATAATTCCGGTCAAGCTTTCTCTAGAAATGAAATTCTTCAACACGTTTGGGCATATCCGCCAGATCATAGAATTGACACTCGTGTAGTTGACGTTCATATTTCAAGATTACGTTCTAAATTAGAAACTGATCCCGCAAATCCTGAGTTAATTCTAACAGCTCGTGGTATCGGGTATATGTTTCAACGAATAAATTAAGCGGTAGTTATAATAAAAATCACCCCAGTGTTGCGGGGTGATTTTTTAAGTTTTGTTGTTATTTGGGGTTATATGAATTTAGAAGAATTAAAAAAAGCCATGGATATTTTTTATTTTGATAATTTTTCCGTTTATATTTCCTATTAGTGAAAGTATGATGCTATGGAGAATGCATCCTAAAATAATCAAGTGTGCAAAATTTGATGGTTCATGCAGGTTGGATGTTTATACTTATAAACGCGAAATTTGTTGGGATTTGTTATTAAAACAATCACACTGGAATCGTTATTATCGTAGATGTAAAATCCCAAAGTCTATCACTTCCTCTAAAACATTGCCAGAATTATATAATATAAGTGATGTTGACTCAAAATATGATAATGGGGTTTATAAAATTTACCTGAAAGATGCTAATGCTAATGAAATACTTGTAACCGAATATTCTAAAAAAGAGGATGCAGATTTTTTAGTTAAACGACTTAAAGCAGATATAGATATGTGGCAAAATCCATCAGAAAAAAGTGAGATGTTTTTGCGTGATAATTATATTTATGAATTTGAATTTGAGTAGATATGGCTATTAAATGTTGAAACTGTTGTATAAATCTCTAAAATATATACTTGATTTTAAACATTTTTTTGATAATATATGAATATAGATTTGATGGCGGGTGTCGCCAAGCGGTTAAGGCCTCGGATTGTGGTTCCGATATGCGTGGGTTCGAATCCCATCACCCGCCCCATTTACAGAAAACGCGAATTTATAAAGAGCTCTAAAGGGCTCTTTTATTGTTATTATTGCTTTTGAGCCATTATAAAAAAAGTTCGAACATAATAAATTTAGTAATAACCTCTTTTCATCCATTGTGTGCCTACAATAGTTGCCCCATAAGTCTTTTGAGAGTTCGAACATTTTTTCTATCTTTTTGATTAAATCTTGATTTGTTTTGCTTAGCGCTGCATATTCCATTGTTTTTTCGTCTAATAAAACTTCCCATTCTTGTTTTTTCTGAAAATATGTTTCGTTAGAAATAACTCCATCTAATTTATCTTCATATAAGTTTGTGATTCGATCGCGGAGCTTTCTGATTTGTTTTTCTAAGTTTTTCTTTGCGGCTTCATCAAATTCTGTTTGAATATGTAATAATCTTTTAATATCATCTTTTAATTTAATATAATCTTCTTTCGTAAAAGTAATAGATTTTATAGCCTGCTCTACAGCGTCATCTATTACAGATTCTTTTACTATTAATTTACAATTATCATAATGTTCACATTTCCGATGGCATCTATAATAGATATATTCTCCACTTTTATTTGCACCTTTCTGAATTTCTCCAGTTAGCATTTTCTCCCCAGTAGGGCATTTAAGTAAACCTCGATATAAAAACTCATGTCTTTGAATTTTGTTTTTATTTTTTTCTTTAATTTTTAATATTTTTAAATATGTTTCTTTATTAATTAACGGTTCATGTCTACCTTGATAGGTTTCTCCGGAGAATACGAATTTGCCAGTGTAAAATATTAAATTATTTGAAACAATATTTTCTATTAGTTTTTTAGAACAAGGGCGCCTATTATGAATAAAATTACGCTTTCTCATTTCTGATGCAATTTGTGCATAAGTATACAGACCTGTTGAATATTTAGTAAGAATATGTTTAACCATAGGTGCAGTATCTTCATCTATGACAATGATCTTTTTGCTATCTTTTACTATACGTTTATATCCAACAGGTGGTTTTGCACCTGGGAAGTATCCTTGTTTCGCTTTTTCTTTTAAATTTGCTATCGTTCTTATTGAGGTAAGATTACTCTCTAGCTCTGCATTATTTATTTGTAAATTCCTCATATAACGGCCATAAGGATTATCTACGTCGTTGTTTTCCGTAACTGATAGTAGTTGGACTCCTCTTTTTTCTAATATTGGCCTGAATGTTTCATGATAGTCATCATTGTTTCTACATAGCCTGTCTATTCTCCAAACGATTACAGCATAAATATCTTTCCTTTTTTTTACGATATCTAACATTCTTAATAATTGGGGACGTTTCATGTTTTTGGCAGTGTAACCATCATCAATATATATTTCTCCTATATCAAACCCCATTTTATCAGCATAAGTCGTACACTGATTTTGTTGCATATTAATAGAATAGCCAAATTTAGCTTGTTCTTCGGTTGAAACTCTTATATAAATTAAAACTTTTGGTTTAAACATAAATTTTATTTAGTGTCTTATACTCTCGATATTATTAATATTCAAAGGATTATAAAAATCCTCATTTGTAATGTGTTTTAGTTCATGCTTATATGTCTCAACATTCATAGAATGAGAATGTCTGCTATTTAGTACTATTGTATAGAAATCGTCTGCTGTATTGTATGTAACAAAACCTTTAACTTTATATGGAAGGTTCTGATATACTGTTTGGTAATTTGTATTCATTTAAAACCTTATTATTTCTTTTTCAACATATTAACCATACCGATAACTGTTTTTATATCTTCAGAGCTAATATCCCGGCATGCATCAAAAAGAATTTTTAAGTCGTCTTTTTCTTTTAGATTTTGTGCAATTTCTGCAGTTTCGGCATCAAAATAATAAGGTTCTACATTCTCATCTGTACCTAATAATTCATCTACTTTACAATCAAATGCTTTAGCAATTTTCTTTATAGTATCAGCTTTAGGATCACTTGTTTTACCTGATAATATTCGACTAATTGTAGTAACAGGTATCCCCGATTTTTTAGAAATGTCTTCATTTGTCATTGATAATTTCTTTTTATAAAAAATCATTTTCATTTGAAGTTGGTTCATATAAGCCTCCTTGCTATATATTAAAACATTGTAATAATATTTTTTCAATATTTCAATAGTATAAAATTGCTATCTAGTATATATATATGATATTTTAAATGTCATTTTAAAATACTACTTGACAAAAAAATAATATAATGGTAGTTTTATTTTTGTAATGAATGTTATAAAAATGACATTTAAAAAGAATTAAGAAATGTAAATATGTCAATAAGATGACATTGAGGAGAATGATGTTTATAAATTTGAGAGCAGAATTAGTTAGAAAAAATATGACAATAAAGGACTTAGCTCAAAAAGTAGATATAAAATATTCGACTTTAACAAGAAAATTTAGTGGAGCAAAAGATTTTACATATTCTGAAATTTTAAAAATTACTAAATTTTTTAATATGACTTTTGAATATTTATTTAAACAAGATTAGTCCAAATGGACTAAGTCATTCAGTCCATCTGCCATCTACAAAAAACAAGGCAGATAAATTACAAAAGAGACAGGAGAAAAAATGGATTTAAATTTAAAAGAAGAAAACTTAATAACAAAATTTACATCACATGGAGTTCCTGTCGAAATTTACTTTGACGGTGAGGAATATACCGAAGCCGAATCAAGGGACCTGCAAGCACAGTTTTTGTTGGCTTTAGCTGGAGCCGATTAAATTATTGTGCAAATTTTGAACATTGACAATTGAATTTAAATTGACAGATGCGGAGTAGCAGCATGGAGACGATGACAAGTTGAAATGCTAGTGAAGGCTGTAAACTGCGAAGTTTTCTTGTTTGCTTAGAAAACAAGACTTCAGGGGGCGATACAGTAAGATATTTAGAAGTAAAAATTAGGTACGCATCTTACATTGAGTGATTCCAATAGTGGGGATAAACAGGCATGGAGATATGCGAATAATCGCAGGATGGCTGACATCTTTTTAAACAGTTGACCGCAGGGAAAGTCCTGTTGCCTACCCTCTTTATACATAAAGACACTTCGGAAAGACGAGCGGTTTTGTATTGTTGTCGAAAAATAATGCAGTTGCGGGAAGACAACTTATCAATACGTTCCTAGTAGGAAAGACGGTAGCTATACACTAACCTCGCAAAAAAATGGGTCTTAATAGCTGACAGCCTGGAAAGACAGGCATTATACAAGTGTGTAGTGCTATTTGGAATCCGGTGCAAATCCGGAGCTTGCAATGTTATTTATGCTAAGGAAAGGGGGCATATGAAATTTTTATTATTGCTGGGTGTGCTTATGATTTTGCTTCACACCAGAGTTAAAGTCGAAAATCGTACTATTAAAATCGATGTAGATTTTAACAGAGTTATAGGGAAAATCAAATCGTTAGTAGAGAAATTATAGGAGAAAAAAGATGGAAAATTATTCATTTGAAAAAAAAGAATTAACAGCAGGACAAGAATTTTCATTCGTTAAAGAAGTACCTGCACAAAGAATTGATCAAGTTACTTTAGGTTTAGGTTGGGACCCTGCTGTTGAAGGTACCTCTATCGATTTAGATGCAAATGCAACAATGTTAAAAGCAGATGGTTCTGTTGCTGATGTTGTATTCTTTAATCATCAAAAATCAACTGATGGTTCAACATATTCTACCGGTGATGATCTAACAGGTCAAAATAGTGTAGATGGTGATGATGAACAAATTATTGTTGATTTAAATAAAGTATCTTCAGACATTAAAGAAATTGTATTTTCAGTTTCTTCATATTCTGGACAATCTTTTGCTGATATTAAAAGAGCTTATACAAGACTTGTTGATACTACAGACAGAAAGAATGTTGAACTTGCAAATATCGAACTTAAAGGTAATTCAACAGGTATTATTTCTTCTAAATTAGTTAGAGAAAATGATAGCTGGAAATTTGTTGCAATTAACAAAGAAATTACTGCAAAAACAGTTGAAGATGTTAATAAAGCATTAAGTTTAGCTGCAGTATAAAAATTCGAGGGGAGTTTATCTCCCCTCGTTTTAATAGAAAGGTTTAATATGAAAAGAGCTATATATGAATCGATTTTCTATATATTGATTTCAATACTTTTTGGTATTTTTATAATGCAAATTTGCGGACATAATACCGGATATGAATGGTTTACAGCATATATTGTTGAAAAAATGTTAAGTGTAGATAACTTATTTGTAATGTATCTTATATTTAACTATTTTAAAACACCAAAGGAATACCAACATCATTGTTTATTTTGGGGAATCTTAGGTGTAATAATTTTGCGAGGAATATTTATATATAGTGGTGTTGCTCTATTGAATTTATTCCATTTTTTGATTTACCCATTAGGAGCCTTACTAGTTTATTCTGGGATGAAAATATATTTTTCAAAAGATGAAGACTCAGAGATCCATGAGAATAAAATTGTTATATTTTTTAAAAAGCATTTTAAAACCTTGGATAGGTACGTTGGAAGTAAGTTTTTTTATGATGGAAAGGCAACATTATTATTTATAGTTTTATTAATGATTGAAACAACCGATATAATATTTGCTATGGATAGTATTCCTGCGTCATTAGCAATAAGCAAAGACGCTTTTATTATATTTAGTGCAAATTTATGTGCTGTTTTAGGTTTAAGAGCCTTATATTTCGTATTGGCTGAAGTTGTTGAAAAATTTTGGGCCCTGAAATACGGAATTTCAATAGTGTTGTGTTTTATTGGTATAAAAATGGTTTTAAGTAATGTAATACCAATTCCAACAAGCATTTCATTGATTTTGACAGGTATAACGTTAGTGATATCTGTTTTATATTCTTTTATTCAAGAACAACCAGATGAAAAATAGATTTAAGAAGAAAGGATTTATTATGAAGAAAAGAATTGTTCATTTTTTGTGTGAAATTTTAGCTAGTATCCCTTTTACATTAATTTTTGGATATTCAATATATAGATACTTATTTATAGGTTATTAGGAGGCAAAATGTTTAGTTATTTAATTAAAAGAATGGCATTCGCAAATGGCCCAAAAATAAAACTGAAACATTATATAAAAGTAAAAAAATGGTTGCTAGAAAAAGCAAAAAAAGCTGAACAAAATACTGTTGATATCCCAGAATTTTTAAAACCTAAAGAAGAGCAGAGAGGTTATTTGTGTAAAAAATATATTGTTGAGTGCATACATAATAATCCTAAAACATTTTGGGAAATGTATGATTTAGCACAACAACACTAAATTTTAAGTTGGGGAGGAATTTCTATTATAAAAAGAAAGAGGAGCATATGGCCGTTAAAATAAGTAATGGAGACGTAAAGTGGATAAAAATATCCACTGGTTTGTTTGATGATGAGGCTATTCAAGTTATATTAGATTTACCCGATGGTGCAATTTTACTTGAAATATGGTTAAGACTTTTAATTGCTGCAGGTAAATGTAATGATTCTGGTTTGTTATATTTCAAAGAAAATATACCTTATACACCAGAAATTTTAGCCACAATTTTTCATAAAAAAGAAAAACAAATTAATTATGCTTTGCAAACATTTTCTAAATTTAATATGATAAAAATTTTAGAAAATAAAAATATTTTAATCCAAAATTGGGAAAAATATCAAAACAATGAAGGTTTAGAAAAAATACGAGAACAAAACCGAATACGCAAACAGCGACAGCGAGAAAGAGAAAAATTGATGTTGGTTGATTTTTCTCAAAATCACGAAATATCACAGGACATGTCACGTGACGTCACGCAACAGAATAAGAATGAGAATAAGAATATATATAGTAGTACATGTACTACTACTGAAATTGATAAAAATGTCACGTTAAATGATGATCAAAAATTATATGGTGAATTTGGAAATGTTTGTTTGACTAATTCACAATATCAAAAATTACTCGCTCTAACACTGAGTGAAAAATTTTTAAATGAATTGATTGAAGATTTTTCTTGTGCAATAGGGGAAGGAAAAGAATCCCCTTATTCTGCAAATTGCCCAGAAGCTCACTTTATCAGATTAAGAAAATATTTTGAATGGCGTAGAAAGCATCCAAAAGGACAAAACAATGCCTCAGCACAGTCTAGAATAGATAATTGGTTTAATGGATTGGATAGGGAGGAAGCATAGTGGAAGTTGTAAATTATGAGTTGAAAAAATTCATAAAAAGATTGAGTGAATTTTATCCTTTAAGTAGTGAACAATTTGAAAATACAGAAAGTATACTTCAAGAATACTACATTACAATAAACAACGAAATTGAAAAAACTCAACAAGAATATGATTTTGACAAGTTAATGGAAATTGTAAAAAAGAAATATTCATACAAGACAATTCCTACAATTCCAATTATATTAGCTGCACTTCCATTGGCAGTAAAACAAACTAATATGCCATTGCCAACAGATGTAGGAAAAAAGATAGTTGTAATATTAACTAAGATTGATAAAGAAACCGGTAAAAAAACAAAAACATATCAAGAATTTATTGTGTGTGCATTTGAATCGGCTAATTTAAATATGAAAGAAAAATTTAAATATTTACGTGAAAAATATGATGACGTAGTCGTCAGAATATTTCCTAAAGGTACGGTAATAATGGGAAGGGATGGAAAAGTTTTTAATCCTGAGAAAGATGAAGTGGAGGTGTTGATTCCTGATGAAAAATAAGATAAAACCAAGAAATTATATAGAAAATATTCCAGTATGGTGTAGGTTTGACGAGATAGTGCCAATAGAAAAACTTCAACCTCATCCCCAGAATCCAAATCAACATCCGGAAAAGCAAATAGAACGGCTTGCAAAAATAATTTCACACTCTGGTTGGAGAAATCCTATAACAATTTCAAATTTGTCAGGTTATATAATTAAAGGACATGGTAGGCTTTTGGCAGCTCAAAAATTAGGGATAAAAAAAGTCCCCGTTGAATATCAGGATTACCCGGATAAAAGTTATGAACAAGCTGATTTAATGGCGGATAACCAAATCCCGGAATTAGCATATATTGATAAACGTAAACTTTTAAATTTATTTGAAGATTTTGATACTGGAGAAATTGATTTTGATATATCAGGTTTTACATCAAAAGATTATCAAAAGCTTGCACACTCTTTTGATGAGTGGAATCCAAAAAATGAATCAGAAGATGAATCTGAAGATGAATCAGAAAATGAAATCTTAGAAGAGGTTAAATCAAGTAAAATAATAAAGTGCCCAAATTGTGGTACTCAAATAGGAGTGTAAAATGGTTTTAACAACGTTGGTAGGAAAAGAGAGATTACTTAAGCAAAAATATAGAATTAGAAGAATATTATATTTAACTAATAGAATCGAACAAATAAAAGGCTTAATGACTGCTCCAAGCTCTTTAAAATATTCAGATGTTCCAAAATCTCAAATTCATTTTGATAAAGTTGGGCAATTAATCCAAGAGAAAATAGAAAAGGAAAAAGAGCTAAATAAAATATTGCCTTTATTTGATAGTGAAAGTATAAAAATAAATAATGCTATCAATAAGTTGCGTGAACTTCCTCAGCCAACTCGTGGCCCCTTATTATCATCTTATTGCGATTTACTTAGATATTATTACCTCGAAGATAAAAGTTGGGATGAAATTATGGTTGCCTTTGAGTTTGATAAAGAAGATTGCTCAAAACTCCGTCTAATCCATAAATGGCATGGCAAAGCTCTTTTATTATTAAAAAAATGTCAAAAGTTATAAAAAAAAATAGTTTTGAAAATCAGGCATATAAAAGGAGGTATTTATGAAAATTTGTCTGATTGGAAACTATTTATTAACAAGAAGCGCTTATGTAAGTGCTCTTTCTCAAATTGACGGAATCGATTCTGTGGTTGATTTTGGCAGCATATCTGAGTGCTGGGAATTTTTAGAAAATTCAATAACTGATGCAGTATTGATAGATGTCGAATTAACAGATGATGAAATAACAACTATTCGAGAAATGAAAATGAAATTTAAGTCAATAAAGTTTATTATCATGGCTCAACAAAACGAGGTTCTAGAAGTTTTAGCTCTTGGTGCGACTTATGTTTTAAAAGATTTAAAAATGGAAGAGTTTGTTAGAGTAATTGCAACTACATTAAAAGGAAATTTATTTATAGCTTCCGATATTGTAGATTTAATTACTTCTGTATTCCAAGACCAAATAACACGACAACACAATATAAAATCTTATAGGTTAACCGAAAGAGAAAAAGAAATTTTAACATTGGTGGCTAAAGGTTTATCAAATACTGAAATTGGTAAAGAATTGTTCTTAAGTGCTTTTACGGTAAAGAATTATGTATCAAAAATAATTGAAAAGATGGAAGTTAAAGATCGAACTCAGGCAGTTGCAAAAGCTATTCAATGTGGTTTGGTATAAATCAGGGATTTAGGGAACCCCCCAAACCCCCTTAGTCAGTATAAAAAGATACTATTATCCTATTATTTTTGATAGATAGATGATAGATGCCAATCGGCTCTTTTTTAAAAGGCCGATTGGACTATGGGTATTATAATGAAAATTTCAATTTTAAAGGATGAAACAAGTAAAAGAAAATAAAGGGAAAATAAAAAACAAAATAGAGTGCATAAATTGATAAAAAGGAAAATTTAAAATGAAAGAATTTGATTATTCAATGGATGAGGAATTGACACCTAAAGAATTTGATATCTTAGAACTTTTAAAGGGTGGTTATAATTATCAAGAATGTGCAGCAATTCTTAATGTTACTTTTTCAACTCTTAGAACGCATGTGAATCACTTATTTTTAAAGCTTCATGTTAATTCTTTGCAGGAATTGTTGGTAAAAGAATTTAACCGAAACGAAAAAGTAAAAATGAAAAACAGCAATAAAACGATTAAAGAGAAAAGGAGAAAAATATAAAATGGCAATATTTGATAACTTATTAAAATATGAACAAAAATTGAGATACTTTGAAGGATGGGTAAGTTCAATCGAAAAAACAACTAAGGATGATGGTAGTTGCTATGTTTCGTTTTCAATACCACTAAAAGTAAATAAAGATGATACTCCTGACTGGCTTAATTGTAGGGTGTATGGCACAGATTTTGCAATGAAATTTTTTGCAAATTGCCCCAAAGGATCCAAGGTTGGAATATGGGGATTATTTAAAATTGGGCAATCACAAGAAGGAAAAGAGTATTGCAATTTTATTGTGAAAAAATATACAAAATTCGAATATAAACAACCTAAAACTGAGTAGGAGGGTATATGGAACTACAAGAAGTTATAACTAAGATAGAAGAAATGACTGATTTTTTAAAATCTGAAATTGGCGACGAGACATTAAGACAATTGAAATTATATCGTTGTTTGCAAGGTAGTTATAATGCAGTAAGAGAACAATATTTAGATAGTTGTAAGACAATTAATTTATTTAAAGACCCATATTTCAAAGGCTTTGAACCTAAAGAAATTATAATGCTTGCTAAGTCTAGTTTGAGTGTAAAAAAAGAAAATTCAAATATAATTTCGAATGTAATTAAGATTCAAACTTATTTAGAAAATAAAAATTATGAAAAGGCTCTTGAAATTTGTAAAAAACTTAATCCTTATGAAATAGAAGGGAGTATTTAAATTGGAACAAGAATATAAAAGATATTGGTTTAGTGGCTCTTTTTTCCCTGTTGGTATTGTAAAAACTCCATCAGGGAATGTTTATATTGGAGCTGCGCAAGGAATTGATGAGGAAAAAGATGTTAAATTTATTGCGAACTTTGGTACAAAAGTTGATTTATTTGACGTGATTAAAAAATTAGAAATATCTAAACCGGAAAATGAAAAGTAATGCGAAAAAGAGATATAAAATATGAATTATCAACATATCCCTGTTTTATACACAAAAAAGGTCAGTTGATTCAGATTCAAAAGCCTGACAGGTGGGATTATCCGAATCAACTGCACCATTTTATTCCAACTCAATGGGAACAGAACAATCCAGAGAAGTATATTATGGTTGCGCATTTGCAGAAGTTGATAATTATGCATAAAAACATGCATGATGATGCTCATGCAAGAATATCTAATTTTAAAGAAAAATATGGGATTGAATTAGACGAAGTTTTATTTAATTGGAAAAATTTTATTGAAAGAGAGGTTAGTATGATCAGTGCTCAAAATGCTCGTAATAAGTCTGATAGCAATCATATAAAGCAAAGAATAGCAGCAGTGGAAAAAGCTATTAAAAATGCAATAGAAAAAGGTAAGTATGAGATTTTTTTATTGGGCGAATTGGAAGATGAGGTTATTGATGAATTGAAAAAAGCCGGGTTTACATATGAACAGCAAGTGAATGGTTGGAAGGTTAGGTGGTAAGGTGAAAAAACATATTATAAAAACTGAATTTGAAAATATGTTTGATACCACTATTGAGTTATATAAATGTCCGGCATGTAAACAAGATTCATTGATGCAGCATAGGTGGTATACGGAACATTTTACAAATTTTTTATGTGAAAAATGCGGCGCATCTATTTATATAGTCGATAAGAATTGCGATTTAGAAGAATTAGAAAATGAATATAATTAGGTATCAAAAAATATATACAGGAGTATATTTTAATGGAAAAAAGTATTGAAGAACAGATTACTGAAATTTTTCTTAAAAGTAAAAATTATTTTGAAAATAGAGAATGGCACTGTTGGATTGATAAATACAAAGATTTTAATTTGGCTTTTGAAGAAAGTTGGAATTTTACAGTTTTTGAGAAAAAAATTCCACAAGGTAAAGCTAATATGGAACCATTTTATAGGTGGCTCTCAGAGCGAATTGAATTATGTTTAAATCTGCATAGAACAGAGAGTAATGAATATTTAAAAACTTTGCATTTAGAGAGAATAAAAACAGGAGACAAAAATGGTTGAAAAAAATGAAATTCTAAAAACGGTAAATGATATAGACAATAAATTGGATAAAATTTATGAACAATTTGAAAATATCAAAATAGAAATTTCAAATTTAATAGAGATTGAGGATTTTCTATATAGTGTTTCAAAAAGGGATGATCTTCCTGGTGATATCCAGGATAAAGCTAACGAGTTATGGCATAGGATTTGATTGAAAATAGGAGTATTAATAATGAATAATAAAAATTATTTAACTGCAGATAAATTTTATTGGTATGTAAAAGAGCCTCAAGACCAAGAAAAATGTTATGCATTTACAGAGGGTTGGTTTACGAATGGAAAACTTATAAAACCTGAATTAGAAAATGTTTCTTATAAAAAACGCACGGAAATATTTAGTAAATCTAATTTTGTTAGTTATGAAATAGATAGTTTTAGATGTATAGATTTAGCTGAAAATACTAAAGCTAATTTGGATAAAATTATTTCGGAGACAGAAACATTTTTTGAAAAAGTCAATAAAGGAGAAGTAAAAAAATCAAGGCGTTGTAGCTTTGAAATTGATGGGATTACATTTATTTTTGATGGGGAGCTTGAGGACCGTATTATAGCAATAAATTATGAAAAATTTTTAAAACCAATGATAAATTTATTAATTAATTTAATAGCACAATGTTCTAGCTTTATTAAAGATGAGATAGAACTTTATTTTAACCCCGAAAATGAAGTTATTTATTTAGCTTGGAATTGGGATGACGGAGACAGGCAATATATTACTTGGGTAGGCGGAATCAAACCTATTGAATTTGATGCTCCCTCGCAGAGCATAAAAACCTGGCTGAAGTCTATTGAAGAGGAAATACAGCAAGTTAATAAAAAAGATTTTTATAATTTCAGGGTTAAAGACCCAACTTAGAAAGGAGAACAAATGAATTTTTTTATTAAAGTTTTAGCCAAAATGGGTTTAGTATTATGTAATATTGCTGAGTTTTTAACACATCTTCAGTTAAATGAAGAATATTATGTTTATGTCCCTGAAGGAACAAAGCCTCGTGTTATTCATCACAATTTTAAAAGTGCTGAAAAGGAAGCATTACGGCTATTAGGATTAAAGAATGTTAGGCAAGTCGAAGTTTTGCAAGTAATTAAACGTTTTGAAGATGAGATACCATTTTAGATAGGAGAAAATATGAAAAATCCAAAAGTAATAATAAATACAGATATAAAATTTAATGAAGGTTTGAGAGAAGAACTTCAAGGCTATATGGATGAAGGGACCTTAGAAGAGTACGGAATTACGAATTATTGGTTTGAAAAAGGAACGGTAAAACTAAAACCCGGGGATATCATTGCTATTCATTATGCAGATAATGAAAAATTATATTGTGAGGTGGTTTTGTGTGGTACTACCAAGACTGGCCAACAAATGGTTAATATGAAATATAAAGATTTTACTGGCAGTGAAAAAGGAAAACAAAATACTAATGAGGAAAAGATTAAGTGTTTGTTTTGCCACAAGGAATTAGGTGTCAAAGATATTATAATTTCCTCTAATGGTTTTGCTTATTGTAAGAAATGCAAACAGCCAATGTTAGATGTGACAATTCAATCAGAAAACCATTTTCTAAAACGAAATGAAAGCCAAATTGAGCATGCTGATTATATATCTTTAATGATGGAAGGATTCATGTAGTGACAGATAAAGCGATAAAATTTGAATGTAAAAAAGATTGTAAAAAGAAAAATACATCTGAATGTTATGAACTTAATTGTATAGAGGGACAAACAGATGTTTTAGAACAACTCTCCCGCAAGACTGCTGAATGCGAGAAGTTGAAAATAGAAAAATTAAATTATAAACAATCTTTCGAATTAGTTTGTAAAGAACGAACTAGATTTAGAGATAAATGGTTAGAAGTAACATATGTTTTAGAAGATCTTAAAAATGAAAATAAACATTTAAAAAAATGTTTTTTAACTTGTTCAAATAATTTAAAAAAGCAAAAAAAACAATACCAGTTTGGCAAGCAAGCACTTGATGTGATTGAAAAAGAGCTAAAAGAAGATATTTATTGTGAAAGTCAAGAGTGTGGATGTGATGATTATGAAGAATGTTTGAAATGCACAAAAGAACATATTTTAGACATTATTCGCAAAGCAAAGGAGAATAATAATGGGTTATAGACACTATTTAGCAATTATAGAAAAAGATAAATTTAAAAAGATCGATAATGAAGTTTTAAAACAATTAGAAGATGAGGAGGGTTATTGGGGAATATATGATTTAGTAAAAAAATTCGGAACAGAAATTTCTGAATTAGGTAAATATTCAGAAGAGGGTTTTAGATTAGAGAGTAAAAAATCTAATATACCAGTGGAATTAGTTCCTTCATTTGAAATTATAAAAAAACATTGTCATAAACATGAACACGGATTTAATTTATTAACAAAAAGAGATTTAATGTTTCTTATAAGATGCTATAAATTAAGAACTGTAAATTATTGGAAAAGGTTGTTAGGCTTAAAAGATGATAAATTTGACTCTAATCCAATAGAAGTAAAATTGAAGGAATATGTAAAAAGTAAATTCCTTTGGAGAAAATATTTAATAAATCCAAAAAATAAATATAAACTGAATGATTATTGGAGTTATGAATATGAATTATTTAATTTAATTCATTGTTATAAAATGATTGATTGGGACAAATATATATTAGTCATTTATGGTTGGTAGCAAAGGACGGTGAATGATGAGTAAATGCAAGTACTCTAAATACAACACACATAACTACGAACACATTTGCACAGTACGTGAATGTTGGTGCTCAGGGAAAAAGACAGAACAAAAAGATTGTTTGATCGCGCAGTTAGAAAATAAATGCGCGAAATATGAGCAAGTTCTTGAGAAAATTGAGAATTATTTTAAATCACAAGATACAACAAAAACATCACTATTTAATATTTTTTGTATCGAATCTGAAATTAAAGACATTATTAGATTAGCTAGAGGTAATAATGTTTCTACTAAAAAAGGAGAATAATTCATGCCAATAAAGCCTGAAAATAAAAAACTCTATCCAAAAAATTGGAAAGAAATTAGAGAACAAATACTATTAAGAGCTCAAAATAAATGCGAATTTTGTGGAGTTCAAAATCATAGTGTAGGTTATAGAGATGTTGATGGAAAATTTTATGAAAGACATCAGATATCGGATCTAAAGTTATTAACGGATTTTATAAATAAAAAGCCATTTAAAATTGTGTTGACAATTGCACATTTAGATCATGATCCGACAAATAACGATCCATTAAATTTACGTGCATTGTGTCAAAAATGTCACAATAACTATGATAAAGAGCATCGTAAAAAGACACGAAAAGAAACAAGGAATCAATTATTAGCAAACAAAGAGGTTCATAATGTCCAAAGCTATTACTGAATTAGTTGAATTGACAAAAAAATATGAAAATTTAAAAAGAGAATGTCGAAAAAAGGGAAAAAGAAATGATGAGTTGAATTTACAAAATCAAGCTTTATTAAGTGAAAATGCTGCACTTAAAGCATTACTTTGTGAAAAATATGAAATAAATACAAACGTTCTTAGTGCAAATATTAAACTTTATAGAAAAGAACAACAAATAAAAGCAAAACAGGCAATAATAAAACAAATAAAAAGGCGGTATGAATGACCAATGAGATAATACTTAACGGTGTTGAAGTAAGCAAATGTAGATTTTACAAAGAAGGTTTATGTTGTTTATCTTACGCTTTTGTAGAAAATGGATATGATTGTGTAGAATGTAGTGAATGCTATAATTGTGATTTTAAACAACTCTTCTGCAAGACTGTAGAATGTGAAAGATTAAAAAAATATAAAGACGTTGTTGATATATTGGCAGGAAAACAAATTATCCTAACAGATAAAGATAAAATGCCAAAATTGTATGAAAATCCAAAGGATTTGATGATATCTCAATACAAGCAAGCACTTGATGATATTGCGGAAATAGCCACAAAAATATTAAACGCTTACAAATTATGTTCATTTGGATGTGATGCTTGTGAGGCCGATGAAATACTCAATATAATCAGTAAAACTAAGGACGGGAAGAATGGATAAAATAGAAAAAATTAAAGAACTTCTATACACAGGTCAAAGAACTGCAATATCTACAAAAGATTTTGAATCAATAATTGAACAATTAGAAACTGCCCAAGCTCGTGTTAATGAGTTGGAAGAAAATATAAAAACAATATTTTCAGCTCTAATTATTGCAAATCATAAAGATATTGGAGTAATTCAAGACACTATTTGGATAAATACATATACTACTTTATGGGATTATATCAGGATCGTTTTAAATATGGATGATAAACAGTTTAAGGAATTTGAAAAGCAAGCCCTAAAGCTGATGGAGGAAGTAAAGTGATTTATCAT
>CATXCB010000014.1 GCA_958366705.1 uncultured bacterium | reverse complement strand
GTTAATAAATAATTTTCTTTAATTTCTCGCTAATATTGCGTTACATTTCGTTACATGTTTTATGTTTAAGAGCTTGAAATATATAGAATCTGGATTTATAATACAAATTATAGTACATTAACAACACCACATGGGGACGTTTTGGATTTGACAGGATGTTCGGTGAAAATAGACCGCGGGTCCGTGCGCTGTTCACGGTTATCAACGAGCAAAACAAATTAAATGCTAACAATGTAATTAAAGCTGACTTCTCTAGAGCACAAGCTCTAGCTGCTTAGTCGCTACTAGCTACTCATAAGTCCCAGCTTGCCGGATTTATGGGTCAATGATGCAAGACGCAGTACAGTGATTGATGGTAACTGTATCAAGCTAACTATCAAAGGTTTGGAGTTTCCTTTAAATAAAACCTAGGGCTGATATGTCGGGTAGTGATTTTTTCCTGAATCAGTTGAGCGAATGAAAATCTACACTCGTAGAAGTTTATTTTAATCCATTTTGGACGTGGGTTCGACTCCCACCGTCTCCAGTTTTTATAAATAGGGGGCATAAGAGGTTTCTTTTTTAGTGAGAAATTTCGGTACAGTGGAGGCTTTCAGGATTTTTAGAGAATTTACTCAAGCTGATTTTTGGAGAATTATACCCCGATTGCACCAAAATTCTCTTTCGGCAAATAAAAAGAGTCCTTTTTGGAATATAATTTTAATATAGATTATTTTGAAAAATCTAAAGATGGAAATATCATTAAGAAATTATATTAGTTTTATTTTATGATTTAGATATGAACATAATTTATAAAATAATAAACATAATATTTGCAATATTTTTTACAATGATTATTGTTTCAATATTATCTGATACAGAGTATTTTAGGATTAATGATACTGTATTTTTTAGAATTTTATCAATAATAACTTTAATAAGTATATGGCTGCCGTTTTTTATAAGAACAAATATTTTTATAATATTAATTTGCATTTTAATATTTATTATTTATTTTGTTCTTTATATTTCCCATCCACTATTATAAATATTATTATTTTTTATAATCAGGTAATAAATCATACATTAATATTGAACAATTACAATAAGGATAATTACGACCTCTTTCTCGTCCTAATCTGTTTGCAACTTGATCTCTTTCTGAATCTGCAATTGCTTCTTCTATTGTGACTTTGTGAGATTTAGCATAAACATTATTCCATTGATCAAATTTTTCTTTTTGATCACTCAAAAAAATGGCAGATTTTTCACCAATAATACCCATTTCTTGTGTAGCCTCACAATTAGCTTTCGAATGATAATACTTATCCATTTCAAATTCCCTTAAATGATACGCATGATACAAAAGTTCTACATAATTTGATATAAAAATTCTAAGTGTATTTAAAAATGCTCCAATAGGATTTAAGAGTCCTAAAACATCATGCAATAATGTTTGCCATTCAGCTTTTTTAGCATACATATAAGCGTAATCATTATCAACATTATTTTCACAATTCGGTAAGTGTTTTCCATATTCTTTACTTAAACTTTCTAGAGTATTATTTGCATTTTGTATTAAATTCTGAACTCTTAATACATCATTTTCTAAATCTTTTACTTCTGTTTCAACTTCAGATAAAAGATTTTCAGTTTCTTTTATATTCCCTTCAATTTCATTAATCATAGATTCTATTTTATCTATAATATTACATTGTTCATCATTTCTATTAGTCTCTTGAGAAGAATTTTCTTCATTATTTTCTACCACTTTAACCGTACATTTGCAATTCGGATGAGGACGTTCGGGGACTTCATCATAAAAATCAAAAATCTGCCCAGCTAATTCTTTACACTTGGCACAAGTATTTTCGCTATTCTCCGCATGCCATACGTATTTGTAATAACTTATTCCTGTTTTCAGAACTTTATTTTCAATATCCTTTTTTTCTTCTTGTGCGTCATTTATATAATTATGTTCTTGCAAAGTATTATATCTATATAAGGATTTAGCAATATCTTGTAAATCAGTATATCCCTTCAAAATTTTATTTTTATCTTTATTACTGAATACTGGGTTTGAATGATTTCTGAGCAGATTTTCTTGCGATTGTGATACTTTATCCAATGTTAATTCTAATTGCTCGTTATTTCGTAGTGCTTGTAAAATTTTTTCTTTTAATTTTGCCATTTATATTTCTTCTGTAATGTAAATTTTTAAACATTCACATTATAAAAATTCTTACAATAGCCTACAAGTCCGTATTTTTACGGAGGTCAAGTGCCTAATTGGCAGTGGAAATCCAAGCTTCATCATGGTTTGAGTTGAATTCAATCAATAAAAAATAATAAAATTTACAAAAATATTGTAAAAATTTTGCTTAACAAATACTGTGTTTAATTGATACAAAATCTCCCAGAAATGTTTGATATTATTAAAAATAGAGCAATACTGTAAATAGGATAAAATACATAATGGGGAAATCTTGGACATTATTTCGACTTCTTGTTCGCTTCTAATAATAAGTATAGAGTGTAATAGTGCTCTTTTTTAATACCAATTTTCCCGCACAACGTGAGCTTTCGCCAATTAAAGAGAATTTATCCAGCTTGATTTTCAGAGAGTTCAATCCCGCTTGTTCCAAAATTCTCTTTTGGCAAATAAAAAGAGTCCTTTTTATATATCTATGAACAATAAATTGAATAGTTTTTAAAATTCTCTTTTCTATGGACTCAAATCATCTTTTTTCTTATACAAAAGTTTTCTGTTTATAAACCTTTTTACTAGAAATTTTGTTAAAAAAAAGGTTTAATTTTGCCTTCTTTTATTTTTATTTCTCTATATAACATAATATAGAAAAATAACACCCCACCGGCATAAAATATTAAATAACTTGTAAGAATACACTCTAATAGATTATAATGTCTATATATGTATGCATCATATAATATATAAGGTAAATCAAAACAAAATGCTATTGATAATATGATTTTTTCCATCTGCGGATTATTTTGTAAAAATTCTACAAATTTGTTAATTAATGAGTTTTTGTATTTATCTGATAGCTTTATTAATATCTTTGGCAAAAATAATTTTAAAATAACAAAAATAATATATAAAATTACACCAGAAAAAAATATCATCTCAGGGGTGTAGAAAAGGTTATAAAACATTAAAAATATTATCCCAAATATACTGACTGCAATATATATGGTTAATAATATATTTAAAATAATAAAAACTGTATAAAATTTTACGTTACTCATATTCTATTATCCTTATAGCTTGTATCTACATCTTACAACTGTATAATATGGATATAATAAATCTGCTTTTTGTACGGAATAACCCATCTGAACTTTCCAATCTTTTTCATTAGGATTAAAGTCATATGTGTCAAGTATTGTAACATCAATATAACCATTTTTCATCTTTGCAGATAAAACATCAACTTTGCCAAATGCGTTGTGTAAGTTAGCATCACTATTAAAACCCAAAGATCCAGTCACTTCTTTACCGGATTTCAAAACAGTTGCGTTTTTATTAACAAAATCATTTAATTCTTGTGACCTGCTAATAGCATTAGCAACTGAACTATTTTCATGAAAAACAATTCCCGGAACATCTTCTTTTCCAAATTGAGATTTTACCTTTTCTTTAATTTTAGATTTGTATTGTGTATATTCATTACCTAAACTATTGATATCATTATATAACGTTCCATTTCTACTTATATAATCATTATTATTTTGATTTTGAAACCCGTGAGAACTAATATTCCACAATGCAACAGCATCATTTTGGTGTGTTCTTTTTCCTACTATATTAATTGCTTTATTAAGTAGTAACTTATTTGGCAAACCAATAATTACATTATCTATTGCATTAGAATAATCATCAATAGTACTTCTTTGATTCTGTGGATTCAAATTAGTTGCAGCACCAGTCATTATTCCACCATTCTTTGCACGATAGTGTGCTTTTACCTCTGTTCCGTCTGCTCTTGTATATGCTTGCACAAATACGACATCCGAATTTCTATTCAAGTCATTTCTTCGAGGAATACCAAGATTGCCCATTTGGTAATTTATAGCTTTTTCGTTTCGTGAAAATTCATTATTAGACATTTCTCCAATGTCTTCTGCAGTAAAAATCCTGTTGTTGTTTGAAATTTTGTTAAAAAAATCTTTTAATTTTGCCATTTAATATTTCTCCCATATTGCTCAGTAATTAAAAAACAATTTATAAACAATCATATTATAATAGTCGTTAATACCTTTTGCTAGTCCGTATTTTCACCTACCTCTTTAGAGTGATTGACATGGAAACCTGCACTATGACATGGTTTAAGGCTGATTTAACAGATAAAAATAATAAAATTTACAAAAAAATTGTAAAAATTTTGCTTTACAAATACTGTGTTCAATTGATACAAAATCTCCCAGAAATACTTGATATTATTAAAAATAGAGCAATACTGTAAATAGAATAAAATACATAATGGGGAAATCTTGGACATTATTTCGACTTCTTGTTCGCTCCACCATTAAAATTCGGAGGCTTGTGATAGCCTCTTTTTTTAATAGCAAAATCACTGCACTATGCGGACCTTCGCTGATTAAGGAGAATTTATTTGATACAATTTTTAGAGGATTTTATACTATTTATGGCAAAATTCTCTTTTGGCAAATAAAAAGAGTCCTTTTTATATATCTATGAACAATAAATTGAATAGTTTTTAAAATTCTCTTTTCTTTAGCGTATCTTGTATTTTCCATATACCAAATAATGAAATATAGAACATGCATACTCCACCTAGTGTAAATATTTCATAAGCCAGAATATAAACCCATTCCAAACGATATTTTATAATAGAAAATAATAAGCAACATAACATTATAACCAAATCATAAGTAAAAGCTAATAATAATGCAGGTTTTCGACTACTTTTATTTGCTTTTAATTCTTTCGCAATTTTACTTTCAGTTGAATGTGGATAAAATCTTTCAAAAGTACTAAATAATATGTACAAAAGAAATATTTTTATAAGTATACATAGCAAAATAAAGCAAATTGGAGCAATATTATTTGGTGCGAAATAATCAATTATAAAAAAACAAGAAATGTTATATATGTACACAAACAAAGTAATATATTCAAAATGTGCAAATATGAATTCATATCATCTTTTCTCATATACAAAAGTCTTCTGCTTATTTTAGTTTATACCTACATTTTACAATTGTAAAGTATGGATTTAACTTTCCTGTTTCTTGAGCGCTACACCCCATTTTATTGTGCGCCCTTATTAGAAAGCGATCAAATGTCAATGGAGGTTGCGTTATTGTGAATTATATATATAATTAAAATATGTTTTACTACTATGCTACAATTATTACTACAATAATATTCTTTAAATTCTTAAAAATGAAAATTTTTTATAGAATAATATTAAGTATTATTTTAGGTATACTTCTTACGATTTTTATTATTATACTTAATAATATTGTATTTAACGCATATTGTACATTAATAGACTACATAGGGTATAATTCTATAACAAAATTTATACGATTTTGTCTTCATTTTAGTGATTGGGTAATACTTATCATTATACAAATATTATTGTTGTATTATTTTTATAAAAAAAATAAATAATTTTATTTTTGTTTTTTTAATATCTTTTGTGTGTAATTGGAATTTTTTTCCCAATCATTTAATAAAATTTGAAGGAGTTGTTCTTTTGGCATATTAGGATACTTTTTCGCATAATTTCTTCCGATTTCATTATTTAATTGATCTAAATTTGAATCATAATTTCCACTACCAGTCCTACCAAAATGTAAAATTTCATTTAAATCACCTAACCATTTTGCTGTTTTCTCATCAAAATTTCTCGCATATAAAGCACTAACATATTGATGTCTTATATCATTAGAATATAATTTGGGTGAATTTGTATGTTTCTCTAGAAATTCACCTACTTCATATTCTAATTGCCTATTCAGATTTTCATAATAACTATAATTCTGTAAATCAGGAATTCCTGTATCATAACCTTTAATATAGATATTTAAAGGTTTATTAAATCCATCATCAATTTGATTAATATTAGCTGCTGCACCCGTGACATTTTCACTATTTTGACGATTAGCACTTACAACTCCATCTTGCTTAGAGCGATAATGTGCTTTAACTTTTGTTCCATCTTCTCTTGTATATGCTTTTACGTAAACAACGTCTGCATTATTGGTCAAATCACTTTGTCTAGGAATGCCTAAATTTTCCATTTGATAATTAATCGCTTTTTCATTTTCGGCAAATTCTTTACTTGTCATATTACCAATATCTTCTGCTGTGTA
Organism: uncultured bacterium; assembly: GCA_958366705.1. Taxonomy (GTDB): domain Bacteria; phylum Cyanobacteriota; class Vampirovibrionia; order Gastranaerophilales; family Gastranaerophilaceae; genus Zag111. The sequence goes on along the minus strand of CATXCB010000014.1, from coordinate 48,300 downwards.
AATTCTATTATTATTTGCAATCCTGTTAAAAAATTCTTTTAGATTAGCCATTTAATATTTCTCCCATATTGCTCAGTAATTAAAAAACAATTTATAAACAATCATATTATAATAGTCGTTAATACCTTTTGCTAGTCCGTATTTTCACCTACCTCTTTAGAGTGATTGACATGGAAACCTGCACTATGACATGGTTTAAGGCTGATTTAACAGATAAAAATAATAAAATTTACAAAAAAATTGTAAAAATTTTGCTTTACAAATACTGTGTTCAATTGATACAAAATCTCCCAGAAATACTTGATATTATTAAAAATAGAGCAATACTGTAAATAGAATAAAATACATAATGGGGAAATCTTGGACATTATTTCGACTTCTTGTTCGCTCCACCATTAAAATTGAGAACCCTTTTATGTCCGTGTTTTCAATAGCGTTTTCCCCGTACTGTGCGGGCTTTCGCTGATTTAAGAGAATTTATTTGATACAATTTTTAGAGAATTTTATCACTCTTACACCAAAATTCTCTTTCCGCAAATAAAAAGAGTCCTTTGGATAATCCAGTCATACTGAAGATTTAAAGTGTTTTAGACATTTGTTTGATTCTAAATTACTTTAGCGAATGGGTCATGCAAAAAAAATTGTCTATCTTTCTTCAACACGTATAACTTTATATTGTATCTTATTTTGTATTAAATATTCTCCCCATTTAATTTGTTCAGAACTTAATTTTTCATTCCTTCGTTTAACTTCAACAAAAATCATTTCTTCATTATTCCATACAATGTAATCAGGTGTGCCAATAGGATTTCTATCATTAATTCCTAATATATGTTTTATAACCTTACAAAAAGTTTTATTATCAATTTTTGTCAAAAATTCCTGAACAATAGGTGATTTAAAATATTCTGTCGGATTTTTATAACCTTCAATTTCCCACTCATCCAGCCAACGAATATATGAACCTTGTTCATGTTTTGCAATTTGGTTATTTATAAATTGCTGAATATTCGATTTTTTTATTTCTTTTAATTTTTTATCTAGTTCGCCTGTTGAAACATCAGATTTTTCAACATCAAAGAATTTATTTTCAGATTTTGCAGCTAAAGTTTGAGGATAGAGTTCATCAAGAAAAACTAGTACAAATATTCCTTTCCAGAATGAATATTCTGCACGCATAACCTGAAAACCATCATTTTTATAATATTCTCTAACAACCTGTTCTGTTGAACATTTATTACCGTTAGAACAATAAAAAAAGTTTTTCCCAGGTTCACCTGTTTTTTGAGCACTAATAGTTATTGTTTTATTTTCAATAACATCAGGCAAAAGTTGCTTGGCGTCTGTAAGTATTGGGAAACAAATTACAATTAAAATTAAGAAGAAAAACTTTTGCATAAAGTCATTATATCAGCTAAACAGTTTTTAAATCAATTTCTTCAATATAACATCTGCAATTTGGGTGTAAATCATCAGGAATATCTTCCATTTTTTCAAAAATTTTGCCTTCCATAGCTTCACAATTATCACAAACGCGATTATCTCCTATAGTGTGCCAAACAAAAATTTTACCTTGATTTTCATAAGCAAGTTCAATATTAGATGGAATACCAATTTTATTTAATTGAGTATGAATTCTTGTTTCGTATTTTTCAAATTCATCAGCTGACATGTTTGCAATTTTTTCACGAGTGAAAATCTGTTGAACACCTTGCGATGTATTCATAAATTTTAAATATTTTGACATAAAGCTTCCTTTATAGTATCGATCTTAAACATTCATATTATAGCCATTATTCAAATTACCAACAAGACCGTATTATTACCTAACCCAAAAGGATAATTGACATGTATATACTTGCTATATCATGGTTTTGGCTTTATTCCGTTGTCCAAAATAATAAAATTTACAAAATTTTTGTGAAAATTTTGCTTAACATATGATGTGTCTGATTGATACAAAAAACACCAGAAAAGCTTGATATTACTAGAATATAGAGTAATACTCTAAATAGGATAAAATACATAATGGGAAAATCTTGGACATTGTTTCGACTTCTTGTTTGCTCCACCATTAAAATTGAGAGGCTTGTGATGGCCTCTTTTATAATACCAAATTTGCCGCACTGTGTGGGATTTCGTTGATTTCAGAGAATTTACTCGGTTCGATTTTTAGAGAATTTTCCCAAGTTTGCATTAAAATTCTCTTTGGGCAAATAAAAAGAGTCCTTTTTTATTTTACAATTTAGGAGCAAATTGGGGCTTGTATCCTCTCCTCCACATTTCCTGCATTTTTTGTTCAGCCATTTGTTGATGTTGAAAATATAACTCTTCACTTTCTATAATACAAAAATTTTTATTATTTATAATCATTTTTGATATAGGATGATTTTCTTTTGTATATGGATGATTTTTACCATTTAAAATTATAAAAATCATATATCCTGCCATATTAAGTACAAATGTTTTATAATTTGCAATTTTAGTCTTTGTAATATATGTAAATTTGTTATAGTCTTTATCTTTAGGATATTGTTAATTGTTCTTCGTTTCCAGCTTCTATATTTGCAGCAAATATATCGTAAGGAGTAAGCGGTTTTACATACTTTTGCTGATTTGCAAAAATATCTGCTTCATGAGTATATTCTAAATCATCATAAATCATACACCATACAGGTGTTTCACGGGATTCTGATTTTCTGGCAACAATTTCTATAGTATGTTGTCCGTTGATAACATAGTTTAAGCCATCTCTTCTGCTGACTTTAACAGGATTAATTTGGTATAAATCAAAATTTTCAACAGCTCGTCTTATGTAAGCTTCAGATAAATCTCTCTGATACCTTTTTAAATTTTCTTTTGCAAATGTTGATGAATGTTCAAAATTATTAGCCAGAACTTTATTTAGCAAACTAATCCAAAAAGGAATGGTATATCTGTTATTATTATATTTTGATATAAAATGAGATCTTGTATCGTTTTTGACTCCAGGACAAACCCCTAAAGAACACTCATCAGGATTTACTAGTAATATTATGTATTCAGGATTTCCGATTGCTGATATTGTATCTTTATTAATTCTAACAACCGGTTTCCGCAGATTTATCGGTACTGATGGGTTTAGTGTTTTTCTATTTTCCATTTGTATTCTCCTCTATTTTTTCTGTTATACCAAATATTGTATTTAATGTAATTATTTCATAGACCAGAATATAAGCCCATTCAAAACGATATTCTTTTATTGAAAAAAATAATAAAGCAAGGGTGCTACGCATGAAGGTATACCACCAGTTATAGTCTAAAGTAAGTCTAATTGTCATACTGAGGCTTTTGCCGAAGTATCTCATTATTTTTAATAGATTCTTCGGGTTTCACCCTCAGAATGACGATACTGCTGAACTCACGGAACGTCATCCTGAACTCGCTTCAGGGTCTCATAATATTAGATTCCGGAATAAGTGCTAAATGACTTTTATTTAATTATTAAGAAATATTACACACTTCTAACACCCTTAAAATATTTATAAATAGTGAATTACAGAAAATTTAGCATAAAATATTCTATCCTCCAGGCAATTTTCTAAATTAAAAAGTTTTTATATAAGTACGGGGAACAAAATAAAGAAACGGGGAAAAGATTATGGCAGTTACAAATATGTCACTTGCAAATATTCCATTCTGGGGTTGCTTACCAATGATGCATACTAATTACGGCGGTGATACTCAAATATCTACAATTCCATCATATGCCGGCTATAATATTGGTTTAAGTTTTAATCCTATGGCTCAAGCAACATGGGGAATGCCTGGACTTTCAATGGGTCAATTTCCGCAAATGCCTCCAATTAACCAACAGGCTGTTATTGCAGGAGCTCAAGCTCTTTTAACCCCTGCTTTGAATAACTTAACAAGTTCAAATATCAATCTTTGTATAAATAATATTGCTTCTACAAAAGCAAGACTTCAAGCTGCAATGCAAGCAGAAAGCACAACTGAAGAACAAAGAAATCAAATTCAAACTATTTTAGACAAATTAAAAGTTCAAGAAGATAAACTGCAAGAAATCAAAACTTCTACTGACCTTGATCCACAAACTGCATATCAAAAAGTCAGTGAAATTGAAGCTGAAGTAAATAAAATTGTTAGAGATGCAATTAAACTTTTAAGCAATAATACAAAACCTGACGCATCACAGGATACAGACACTGATGAAACTGTAGATGATGCTGATGGTACAGATGATTCTGCAGAAGGAACAGGTTCAGCAGATTCATCAACTGAAACTAATCCTCAAGGCAACACAAATGTCGATGAATTCTCAGCAGACACAAAGGCCGCAGTTGATCAAGCATACGATGCTATGTACTGTGTTGGTACAGACGACAAGGCATTAGAAGAAGTTCTTAATCTGGTAAATAAAGATGATGTAATGAATTTGATGTTAGCCTGGAATAAGTATCACTCAGGTGAAAAAGGTGAATCATTTATGACAGCCTTTATGTGGGATGCTGATTCAGATCAGAAAGAAAAATATGGTAAAGCTATCGCAAGAGCATTACGCGAAAAAGCTGAAGAATTAGGTATTTACGATGAATGCGCAGCAGATTTTGCAGCTATAGATAAAGAAATGGGCAGCTGGTTCTATATCAGCAATGATATAGCTGAAAAATATGATGCAATTATTGAAAAAATTGCTGCAAAAATGGGAAGTAGATACGGAAAAGTTCAAACAGAAGCAGCTGAAAAATAAAAAGTTTTAATAATATATAGATTCCTCAAAATATAGAAAGTGAAAAACTCTTAATAGGTTAGTAAAGTTAGTGTAGATATTTTGTCCTGCAAAAATGCAGGACTTTTTTTTTAATATTTTTTAATAATAGGCAATTCTTAAAAGAAAAAATACTTTATATAGATACAGGATAAATCAAGGGATGAGTATGAGTTTACAAGTTGGCAAAATTATATCTGAACAAGATTTTAAATACGGTAACTCTGATTACGCTGTAAATTTGCGGAAAGTTTACGGCGAAAACGGATACAAAAAATATGTTGCCAAAATGAATAGTATTATGGTTGCTCAAAAAGATTTGACTAATCCAATCGCGATTTCAAAAGAAAAATATATCTTAGAAAAAAAAGAACAGTATTTTGCAGCTCTAGCAAACTTCAAAAAAGCCAGCAGCGTCTGGAATGAATTTAAACCTCAATATAATACAAATTTGAATAATGCAAAAACGCAAAATAACGGTTTCATCCTATCCGGCGGACAAAAACAAGAAGCCTTACAAAGTTCCGGAACTGGAGCCGTTCAGGCATTCAAAAACTTTAATGAAGCAGAATTTGAAAAAGATTATGCCTTGAGCCTATATAATGATGCCACACATAGCGGTATAAATTTGTCAACTTAATGGTTCGTAATGTCATGTCTTGATTTTTTTCTTTGAACATATTATTATTGCTTTGTAGAGTGCTTACGCCAATAATCACTCAACAAGAAAAGGAAATACTAATATGTCAATTAACTTAAAAAACAAACAAGAAATCGTTAAGGCTTACGGTAAAAATGAAAAAGATACCGGTTCTGCAGCAGTTCAAATCGCTATGATGACTCAAAAAATCAGCGAATTAACTGAACACTTAAAATCTAACAAAAAAGACTTTGCTACAAAAAGAGGTCTTTTGATGATGGTAGGTAAAAGAAAGAGATTATTAGCTTATGTTAAATCTCAAAATCTTGACGAATACAGAGAATTGATTAAAAAATTAGGTATTAGAGGTTAATCTTCAAACAAAAAAAGAGACTGACTTGAAAAGTCAGTCTCTTTTTTGTGTTTAATAACTTTCTACAATTTTTACTTTTTAATAACTGATAAACATTGTCATACTGAATAAAAGCAAAAATGTTTTAAAGATTTAGCCCTCACCCTACCCCTCTCCCAAATTGGGCGAGGGAACTACGCACGTAGGAATACTACAAACTAACACTCATACTGAAGCTTTTGCCGAAGTATCTCATCATTTTTAATAGATTCTTCGGTCTTCATCCTCAGAATGACAGTGCTTCTGAACTGAAAAACTGTCATCCTGAACTCGTTTCAAGATCTCAGGATAATAGATTCCGAAACAAGTTCGGAATGACGTGTTTGCATAAACATAGATTCTTCGGTCGATTGTTCTCACAGAATGCCAGTCCTCATCCAAGCTGAGGTCTTCTATAACAAATAAAAAAGGCACTGAAATATATTCAGCACCCAGAATGATTGATTATGATGGATGATTCGATTTTATTTTCCCCTAAAATTTTGTTTTCCCCAATTTCTTAAACTTTATTCTCGCCTTATTCTTTGACGATATTTGATTTCCCCGTTTTCTTTTTCTTTAAATTTCCCTTACATTTATATAAACGTTTTCTATCATAAAAAATTGCCATAAAGTTTATATACTAATTAACAATTGTTAACATTAGCCAAAACTGTACTATTATTAACAGATTTCACTAAAGCTTGAAACAAAAACGGATGAACTTTTCCGCTTTTTACATCTCCATAAATAATAGTCAAAGCTTTTTTGGGAGAATATGCCTCCTTATAAACTCTTTGCTCTGTTAATGCAGAATATTTATCTGCAAGATTCAATATTTGCAAATTAATATCGGGTATAAAATTTTTTCTAACATTTCCTGTTTCTTCATAATTATCATGGTGGTATCTTACAAGGTCAAGGACTTCATTATTTACTCCTGAATTTTTAAGCAATTGATATCCAAGTTCTGTATGTAAATCCATAATTTTATGCTCTTCAGGAGTTAATTTACCATTCTTGTTCAAAATTTCTGGCGGAATAAGCACTTTTCCAAAATCATGAAGCATTGCACCGTCTTTTAAATCTTTAATATTAACTTGCTGTTTTAACGCCTGTGGAAGATTATTTGCAATCCCGACAGCGATATCTTGTGTATCCTTGCAATGATGCTCCATTAAATCTTTTAATTCTTCCATATTTAAGCGTATTGGTATTCTATTTGGCACAAGAATTTTTCGGATTTCAGGATTTTCTGCAATCATTTTACGAATCGTTAATTCATTAAAAAAACGAGTTGGAGAACTATTTTGAAATGTGTCAGGCGTTTGAGTCTGACCAAAATAAATTTTGTTGCCAAATCTATTAAATTTTATATTCGAATTCAGACCAACTTGATATTGGCTTGGATTAAATATTTCCATTCCCACTAACTGACCACACCTAATTTTTAATACACTTCTACGTATTTATATAAACAAATTTTTCTGGATAAGATTGACTAAAAATTAAAAAAATGTAAACAAAATTAATATAAAAATTTTTTAATGTTAAAATTATAGCGTTATGAAAGAAATAAAAAATGTTTTGATATGCGGAATAGGTGCAGTAGGCTCGATTTATGCAAATAAAATAAATGAATATGATAATCAATCACTAAAAATTCTGGTAGATAAAAATAGATTAGAAAGCTACACTAAAAAGCCAAAAATTTTTAACGGAAAACCGTTGCAGCTTAATTATATTCTTCCGGAAACTAAAGATTACAAAGCAGATTTGATAATTATAGCCACAAAGTTTGATGGTTTAAATGATGTTATCAATAATATAAATAATTTTGTAAAAAACGATACAATAATAATTTCACTACTAAATGGAGTAACAAGTGAAGAAATCATCGCTAAAAAATATGGCTGGAAACACACACTTCTTGCATATTTTGTAGGACACAGCGCAATGCGAAACGGAAACAATATTATCCACGATGGAGTGGGACAAGTTGTCTTTGGCATAAAAGACCCGTCGCAAACCGAAATTGCAGATATTCAACTTGTTAAAAATTATTTTGATAAAATCGGACTGGACTATCAAACACCCAATGATATGTGGCGTGCGCTATGGCTTAAATATATGTTGAATGTAAGTTCTAATCAGCCTTCTGCTATTTTAGGAATGACTTTTGGACAAATGCAGTCAAACAAACATTTCATGAATATGCTTGTAAAAATTATGCAAGAAGTTCAAAGTATTGCAAAAGCTGAAGGAGTACAAAATACACAAACAATGGTTGAAGAAGCTTTAACAGTATTTAATAAAATGCTGCCTGACGGAAAAACTTCAATGCTGCAAGATGTTGAAGCCAAAATGGAAACAGAAGTTGAAATGTTTGCAGGTACAATGATTACTCTGGGGAAAAAACATAATATACCAACCCCTTACAATCAGATTTTGAAAGATTTTATTGAAATTATGCATGAAAATTTTGAAAATTCTGCTGCTTAAATATTAAAAACAGGTATTTTTATCAGCCAAATAAACTTTTGCTAAAGCAAGGTCTGATTTTGTTGTAACCTTAATATTCTTATAATCGCCATCAACTATGTAAACATCAGTCCCGAGAGCCTCAACCATACCTGAATCATCTGTAAAATTTTCTTTTTGCAGTTTTTCATGTGCTGATTTAATTAAATTAAATTCAAAAGCCTGCGGGGTTTGAGTGTTGTACAATTTTGAGCGGTCTATTGTTTTAATAATTTTACCAAATGAATCAACTTCTTTAATTGTATCAATTGTTTTTGTCATAACAGAAATTGCTTTTTTTTCTATTACAGCAGTTTTAACTTTCGTAATAAGCTCTGGTGTTATCATCGGGCGCGCACCGTCATGAATTAAAACATAATCACAGTTTTTAATTGATTTTAATCCGTTGTATACCGATTCCTGACGGGAACTTCCACCTTGAACGATTCTAACAGTTTCATATGTTGCAAACATTTTAGACAAAATTTCAACAATAGAAGAATTAGCAGTAATAATAATTTCATCCAGTTCAGCATCTACAAAAGCTTCAACCGTATACTTTATTATTTCTGTCCCATAAATTTTCTCAAGTAATTTATTAGTATTGCCAAATCTTGAAGATGTTCCACCTGCGGTTATAATTGCACTAAATTTCATCATTTACTCCGTAATTTTAAAATGGTTAAATAACTGTTTTTCAACGTCCTGTCTTGAATAATGAACTACTTTATCTGCCAGCAACAAATCTACACCGGAACCACTTTTGACTTTCCCAATAGTAATTCCACCCTGATAATCACTATCAACAGAAGCAACAATTTGATAATCTTCTCCCCCGAACAGAACTAAATCCTGCCAGTTTGGAAAAAGTTTTAAATCATTATCATATGGAATTTGGTCAAATTTAATTTCCAATAAAACATTACTTTCATTTGCTATGGTAGACAACGCATCCATCAAGCCATCAGAAGTATCCATCATTGCATAAGGATATTTTTGTGTTTTGGAAATGCTTTTTCCAAATTCAATTTGAGCTTTTGGTTCAAGATGTGCTTTCACAAATTTTTCGGGGCATTTTTTATCATTCAATAGCAAATGCAAACCGGCAGCACTTGAACCATGAATCCCTGAAACAATTATTTTTTGACCAACTTGAGCATTTTTTCGGGATGAAATATTTCTATTCTCAGAAGAGCCGATTGCACAGATAGAAACAAAAATTTTATCTGAACCGGTAATGTCTCCGCCAACAATTTTAACTCCCTCTCCACAGGCTTTTTTTGCTCCTAAGTAAAACTCTTTTACAAAATCAGAATCAATATCAGCAGGTAATGAGAGTGAAACAGTTAAATACTTAGGTTCCGCACCACTTGCTGCTACGTCTGAAATGTTAACCATTACAGACTTATAACCGAGCTGGAAAGGAGTAATAAAATCCATACAGAAATGCACATCTTCAACAAGACTATCGTGCGTTACCACTATTCCCAAATCTTTCAGATAAGCACAATCATCCCCAATATATTCAGAGTTTAACAAATTTTTTATTACTGAAATAAATTCTTTTTCTTTCATTATGATTAAACTATATCATGCTCAATCAAGGAAATAAATTCTTTTACTAATGTTGAATTCCATTTTTTCCCGCTATCAGCCTTAATAATTTCCAATGCATCACGTGAAGACAATTTTGCTCTATATGGACGAGGTTCAATCAAGGCAAAATACTCGTCAAGTATCAATATAATTTGAGAAGTTAAAGGAATTTCGTCTTTGGAAATTTTATTAGGATAACCGGAACCATCCCAATTTTCATGATGGTGTTCTATTATCGGCAAAACATCCTGAATATATGATATTGGTTGCAAAATTTCACGTGCAGCAATAACAGGATGATTTTTTATTTTCTCACGTTCTTCATCTGTTAAAGGAGTTGCTTTTTGAAGCAAATCCTGCGGAAGCATAAGATTACCAATATCATAAAGCAATACTGCAACCCGAAGATTGTCAATTTCTTCCTTTGCTAAATCAAATCTTTTTGCAAGACTAACAGCCATGATAACCTTATTTTTTATAACACCTGATGAATGCATTGGATTATACAATTTTGTCAACATATCTGCAACTGTATATAAAGATTCGTTTGACATTTCATCTTTATTCACAGGTGCCTGAAGTTTTAAGCATAATTCTTTTGATAGATGTTTTGCCATTGGTACACGATTTTTTGAAAGAATATCAATAAAGGTATTAACCGCAATTTCCTGCCACGAAGTTTCAGAAATCGGTTTGGCTAAAGTAACCCTGTTTCTGCCGTTTCGCTTAGAAGCATACATTGCCTGATCAGTTAGTTCCAATAACTCTTCAACATTTTCCGTATGTTCAAAATATGTTGCGACCCCCAAACTTCCGGTAATATGCCCGACAGTATCAATATCCATACGTTCTATAGATTTCCGGATTCTTTCTGCAGCAACCATAGCACCTTCTGAACCAATACCCGGGAGCAATACGTTAAATTCTTCTCCGCCTATACGCGCAGGTACGTCGACAGAACGAGCATTTGACTTTAATACTTCTGCTATAGATTTAATTGCTAAATCACCATAAAAATGTCCGTGTGTATCGTTAATTTTTTTCAAATAATCTAAGTCAATTCCAACAACAGAAAATGGCTGCTGTTGACGTTTTGCACGCTGAACTTCTTTTGCCAGTGATTCTTCAAAATATCTTCTGTTATATAACCCAGTTAATGCATCTGTTACAGCCTGCTCTCTCACAGCTTGAAACAAATCAGCAATAGTTATCGCCATTTCTATCTGTTTTGCAAACAACCCCAAAAAATCCATTTCAGCTCCTGCGAGCTCTTCCCTGGCAGAAAATACACAAAACCACCCGAATTCTTTACTTTGAGTAACTAAAGGTATTACAATAACAGACTTTATAGGTTGGTTAGACAAAATTTCATCGACGATTTCTTGCGGTAACTCGGGCAGTACAGATTTTAACGACAAATCTATAGCTCTTGTTTGCACAATTGTTCTTTGGCGCATTGTGTCAGCAAACACGCTTTCGTTATCATAATTTAAACGACGGGTTTGGATACCCGGAGAGCCTATTATATTATTCAATCTATCAATCAAACCATCATTTGACTGAGCCAGAATTTGTAAAAATTCGCCATTTTCGTCAGAGCATTTTCTAATAATAGCACAGTGCATATAACCAAGCTCACCCTGTGTACTATTTACAATTGCCTCCATAACATTTTCTAAAGGAGTAGAAGAATTCATCATATCCCAGATGTGCTGCAGGGTAAACATTCTTTTATTTGCATCATTTAATTCTTCTGTGCGCTCGGCAATCTCTTTTTCCAGTTCAATATTACGCTCATAAATCTCAAGGTAATCGCGTTTTTCATGGTAAATACTGTTTTCTACTTCTGAAACTTTTTTCGTAACTTCTTTAAATTTGTCAAATAGACCCATTAGTTTTCCTTGATAATACTGAACTTCAGTAATCTATTATAACACTTATTCCCTAAAATATCAAGGTATTAATAACGTCTATAACATCTTTAGGATTAGGGAAACAAGTGCAAGCGTTAACATGTTTTTTTAATTTGCACTTACGCTTAAAACATGGCTGGCATGGAAGTCCTGAACCGCCCAGAGCAATATATTTATCCGGACTGCCAAACGGAGCCAAAACTTCTTTTGGAGTACAGGTAAAAATCGTAATAATAGACGGATTTCCTGTTGCCCAGGCAAGATGAGCACTACCGCTATCCGGAGCCATCACAAGTTTTGCTCTTGAAAATATCTCCATCAATTCCATAATATCAGTTTTACCTGCAAGATTTAAATACTTACCGCCGCTAATATATTCAATCAGCTCATTATCATTAGGTCCGCCGGTGAAAACAATATTACATTTTTCACCGATACTATCAACTACCATTTTCCAATTATCTTTATCCCAGTGTTTATTTACCCAGGTAGTAGCTGGCGCAATAACAACAAGAGGTTTTTGTGAATCAAAGCCTGAAAGTAATTCATCAACTTTTGAAATTTGTTCCTCACTGCGCGGAGGCAGTGAAACTTTTATACTTTCCGGCTTAATCCCAAGATGCTCGGCATATTTTAGGTAGTTAAGCACTATTGGAGAATCCGGAGCATATGAAATATCATCAATCCATTCATTGCCACCTAAAACAGACAATTCCCGTCCTTCTTTTGAAATAATTCTTCTTTTTGCGCCACAGAATAACAACCAATATAAACTTTTAAGCATCATCTGTGAATCAATAGCAATATCAAAATTTTCGGCACGCAGTTGTTTTAATATTGCAAGGTATTCTTTAAAATTTTCAAGACAAAAACCACGCTGTTTCCATGTTTTTATAGGCACTAATATTGCTTTATCAACGCAAGGATTATTTTCCACAACCTGAATTCCCTTTTCTGAAACAAGCCAGGTAACTTCATAACCTGCATCTTTTAGTGCATTTGCCAGAGGAATATTAAATATTACATCCCCGAGTGATGATAATTTAATCAATAAAACCTTTTGTTTTTTTTCTTCCATCTGTGCAATCCTTTATTATGTTTTCAATACCAAATTCAATTATACATTAAAATAGTTTTTCAGTCTATTTACTAATTTTTCTTAAAAAAGTAATATATTTATCCCCATATTTTTTTTGTTTTATTATTTCGAAATTTTTAAAATCAACATCCTGAACATGTTCCAGAATTACAATTCCGCAGCAAATATCTTGAATTGCCTCAAGACTACTTTCATAAACTCCTGCAAAATAAGGAGGATCAATAAAAATTACATCAAAATTTGTATTAATTTTGGTGCACATTTTCAAACTGTCCCCAAAAATCAATTTTATATTATTTTCTTTTTCATATTTCTTGAAGTTAGATTTAATAACGCCATATACTTTTCTGTTTTTTTCAATAGAAACTACCCTGGAAAAACCTCTTGAAACAGCTTCCAGTCCCATAATACCGGAACCGGCAAACATATCTAAAAAACTTGCATTCTCAAAATCAATCATTGCCTGTAAGGTATTAAATATTCCCATACGAACCTTTGATAACGTCGGACGGGTAATATTTTCATCTGGCGCAGTAATTTTTTGACCTTTGTATTTACCTGCTGTTATATTCATAAATCTAATTTATCATGAACAAAAATTTTGGACTTATATACAAAATTCCAATTACAACAGTGAAATTCTCCCCTTGAACTAACAAAATGTCACCCTGAACTAGTTTCAGGGTCTAAATCGAAACAAAATCACCAACAGATTATAAAAACAGATTTAAAATTTCATATAAATAGAGGATTGAAATAACACCTTAATCTTTTAAAATTATATTGGGTAGTTTTTTAAATTTTTGGGAGGGTTATATGGATAGAATTATCACAGAAGATATAGAACTATATTCCCCCGGTAATGATGAAATGTCTGATTCTATTACTCAAAACTGGACAGAACAGGCGCTGGAATGTTATTACATAAATTGCGATTGCAAAAAATGTTCTCTGGCAAACGGGCATTATTCTTTCATCTGCCAGATGCCAAAAGTCATTGACACTCTTTTAGAAACTGTAGGCGAACCGGACAAAAAATTAAAAACAGCATAAAAAAATTTGTCATATTGTTTAAGGGTTATATCTAAAAATATTCAAAAGTAAACCTCGAGAAACCTATGTATTTTTGACAAAGGCTAATCTATATAAACTGATTAGTCTTTTATTTTTATGATGCAAACGAAAAGCCATAAAATAAATTTATGGCTTTAAAATTTTTATTAGTAGTGTCTGGTAGTCGTTCTAGTCTTTAGCAAAACTATTTTCATGAAAATGTAAAAGCTTTGCTAAATTCCACTGTCTTGCCTGAATATCTTGAATATGGTTTTTTATTTCATCAAGTTCTCCAAGCAACGTTTGAAGATCCTTATTTCTTCTTACATGAACCTGTGATATTGGCATTTGTTCAGTATCAATATCTTCTGTCCAGCTTGGTAAAAAACATCCAGCTTCAAACAATTGTTTTTCGTTCATTACACATATCTCCAAAATCTTCAGCTATTTGCTTTCATCTGTTAACAATGAGTGGAAAAAATCCACCAGTTTGAAATTGCCATACTTAAACGCATATGGTTTTTTAGCATATTCATTATTTGTAATTTTATTTAATGTATCCATTTCTTCATTTGACAATGAGCCAAAATCGAAACTGGTCATTTCTGCATAATCAACCATTAAATCTTCTACATCCATAATCTTTTTGTCAGACATTTTTACTACACTCCTTAAAGTTTATTTTCTAATTACAAATTACTTATCGGGTTTGTATTTGAAAAACTTTAGAAATTATAAAAATGTTGTTACAAATATTAATAATTCTCCCTAAACTGCATTATATTTTCTCACTAAGAGGTGCTATGCACACAGATTCGCCACCAATTTTTTCTCACAACACCATCCAACCAGCTGTGCAATGGATTAAGGGATACATAAAAAGATATGGCTAAAACCTCGCCATATCTTTTGCTCTATCATATGATATAAATTTTATTTTGTGGCTACACCATAGCCAATTCCTTATTGAAAGGGTTACAGGTGGAACACACCTGTTTATCACCAAGGATTTCAGCTTTAATTTTTGCTAAATCTTGCTGCATCAATCTTCTTGGTGACCCTTCTTCCATTGAGTGATTTCTCAACAAGTATGACGGATGGAAAATTGCCATAGCTTTGTATGTTTTTCCATTAACTGTTACATCAAACCAATTTCCGCGAATTTTTGATATTTGAACTTTTTTATCTTCCCAGAATGATTTTAAAGCTGTTGCGCCGCAGAATATAATTGCTTGAGGATTCATAATATCAATTTGTGCAGTCAAATATCTTTCGCACATTGCTTTTTCAACTTCTGTAGGAACTCTGTTTTCCGGAGGTCTGCATTTAACAGTATTTATAATATACAAATCATCTTGACGTGAAATCCCTGCTTCTTCTAAAAATTTATCAAGCAATTGACCTGCACGACCAACAAAAGGTTTTCCTGTTTCATCTTCTGTTTCACCCGGAGCTTCGCCTATGAATACGATTCTGGCAGTTTCAGGGTTACCATCAGAAAAAACAACATTGTTGCGGGTATTTGCCAAAACGCAATCCGTACAATTTACACATTTTGCTTCTAAAATATCTAAGCAGCCTTTTTTAATCATTTAATACTCTCTCCTCGCTATATAAATTATTTAATTTATTTCTCTTCCCATTAATTAATTTCGATATTTGTTTTAGTCTTTAAAAAATCCTATCTGGTATCTTTTGCAATATCTTTTCAATTCTTTCATTATTATATCAGATAATAAAAATACTGCAATCAAATTTGGAACAGCAAGGAATAAAGTAAAAGCGTCTGATAAATTTACAACACTTTTAAGATTCATTGCAGAACCGATAATTATAAATAAGCAGTAAATTATCTGGAAAGTTCTCGTAGTTAATTTTGATTCCCCGAACAAAAAAGTCCAGCTCTTTGTTCCGTAATATGAACCGCATAACATTGTTGACAATACAAAACATGCAGCCATAAAAGTTAATAACACAGGGAAAAACGGACAAACTGTAGCAAAAGCTTTAGATGTTAATTCAATACCCTCAATTCCGTTAGTATTCAAATATGCACCTGTAACAACAATGATAAATGCTGTAGCTGCGCCAACAATAATTGTATCAACAAACGGCTGCAGCATAGCAATAAAAGCTTGAGCTACAGGCTTGCTGGTTTTGACTGCAGAAAAAGCAATCGGAGCCGTCCCTAAACCTGCTTCATTTGCAAACATTGCACGTCTGAATCCCCATAACAAACATCCCCATACACCACCTGCCACAAAAGCTTCAGGTCTAAATGCTTCTTTTAAAATCAAACAAACTGTATGCGGTACGTGATGAATATTTAATAAACAAATTATAAATGCTGAAAATACATATAAAGTGCACATCACAGGAGTAACTTTTGACGTAAATTTACCTATAGATTTGATTCCGCCAATAACAGTAACATAAGTAATTACAGCCACAATCAATCCGAAAATCCATCTTTGACCTTCAAATAATCCTGTTACATTAGTAATTTGAGTTGTAATTGCATTAATTTGAAATAAATTCCAGCCTCCAATCATTGCAAACACGCAGCACACCGCATAAATTTTAGCAAGATACGGAGCAAAAGGTTTTATCCAAGGAGCACGAAGTCCGTTTATAATGTAGTACATCGGGCCGCCTGAAGAAGAACCGTCTTTATTTATCTGTCTGAACTTAATACCGAGCAAAACTTCCGCAAATTTTAACGCCATAGAAAATAAACCGGCAATCATCATCCAAAAGATTACCCCAGGGCCGCCAACAGAAACAGCTAAAGCAGATCCGACAACATTTCCCATACCTGCAGAAGCAGAAATTGTAGCGGTTAAAGCCTGAAAAGAAGAAACTTCACCGTGTTTTTTCTTTTTCAAAACATCTTCGTGCTTATATTTTTTTGTAATCAAATCAATTGCATGCCGAAATCCCCAAAATCCAATAAACCTTGTCCTAAAAGTAAAATATAAAGCTGCAATCATCAAAAGAACAATCAAAAATTCCACACGAACCCCTTGAATGGTTATATGTGAAAAAATCAATCCTGAAATCTTATTTGCGACAGGAGATAAAAAGCTATCAATCCGGCTATCTAAATTCATAAAACAATTATATAATAAACAGAGAAAAAGAAAAACCATGGGGGTTGATTTTTAAAATTTACGGAGCATAATATAGATGTTGAGTGTATCTCACTCATATACAAATAAAATAACGCGGGATGGAGCAGTCTGGTAGCTCGTCGGGCTCATAACCCGAAGGTCGTTGGTTCAAATCCAGCTCCCGCAACCATTTGATATAAGAGGGTTTCAAGAATTTTGAAACCCTCTTTTTTTTATAGAAAAAGTCTCAATTTGTTCCCAAATTGTTCCCAAGAATAAAAAGGAGTTCTTATGACATATACTGCAAGTGAAAACCTATGGGGTAAATATTATAAAAAATTTGAAAATACTATTAAAACTGAAAATAAGACAATCTATCACTATACATCTTCTGATTCCATGTGTAAAATATTATCTAATAAGTGTATATGGTTTTCTAATGCAAATTACTTAAATGATGAAATAGAAAGAACATACATATATCGTTTATTAAAAAGAAGAGTCGAAAAACATAAGTTCAATGGTTCGTTTAAAAAAGAAGTCTTGCGGAGCTGAATTATATCACAAACTTGAGGCTACAATTGGTGGCATAACTACGTGCGTAGCACCCTTGCGGAGCTGAATTTGTTTGTGTTGTGAGTAAACCGCTGGTGGCAAAATACCCCGTGCGGCGAGCACAGTCATTCCGAATTGACTAGAAAATTAGTTGAGTTTACGAAACGTAATTTTATGTTCCTACTCGGTAGTTCGGAATCTAGCTGTTGAACAAATCTTGTTTTCGTATTAATATTTATTGCAAAAGTTTTGGAGAATATTATATGAACGTACTTAAGTCTGCACGTTTGCATATCGGAATTTTTGGAAAAACTAATGCCGGCAAATCTTCCCTGCTAAATCGAATTACTAATCAGGAAGTGTCAATTGTATCAGATATTGCCGGTACAACAACTGATATTGTCGAAAAATCTATGGAGCTTTTGCCTATTGGATCTGTAAATTTTTTAGATACTGCAGGAATTAATGATAGAACAGCATTGGCAGCAGAAAGAATTGCAAAGACAATGAAAATTTTAAATCGTGTTGATGTTGCAATTATTGTTTGTGATTATAATGGTATTGATGATTATGAAAAATCTTTGATTAACAATTTTAAAGAATTAAATATACCTTATATTATTGTAGTAAATAAAACGGATTTGCATGAGATTAGTAATAACAAATTACAAGAAATAAAAAATCTTTGTAATGAAGTTTTAGTTACATCTACAATAAATGATGAAAATCTGGTATATAGGCTAAAATCATTATTAGTAAAAGTTTTACCGGAAGACTTTGTAAATTCTCCAAAAATCGTAGGAGATTTAATTCCTGAGAAAAGTACGGTTGTTCTTGTTACTCCAATAGATAAAGAAGCTCCAAAAGGACGTTTGATTTTACCGCAGGTTCAAACTTTGAGAGATTTGCTGGACAGCCATTGCATGAGTTTAGTGGTTAAAGAAACTGAACTTAACGAGGCTTTAAAAAATTTAAAAACTCCGCCGGCTCTTGTAATTACAGATTCTCAAGCTTTTAAACAGGTTGATGAAATTGTTCCTGAAAATATAGCTTTAACATCTTTTTCAATTCTTTTTGCTCGGCTAAAAGGAGATTTACAGGCATTTGTCAGAGGTGCAAAAGCTATAGACACTTTACAGGATGGAGATAAAATTTTAATATTAGAAAGTTGTACTCATCATGCAATTGAAGATGATATAGGCAGGGTTAAAATCCCTAATTTGTTAAAGAAAAAAACAGGGAAAAAACTTGTTATTGAACATAGATCAGGGCATGATTTCCCGGATATTTCAGGTTACAAATTGATTATTCATTGTGGTGCTTGTATGACAAATCGTCGTGAAGTTCTGTCGCGTATATTAATTGCGAACAGTAAAGGAATCCCTATTTCAAATTATGGGATTGTGATTTCATACTGTTTAGGTATTCTACCTCGGGCAATGAAGATTTTTATGTAAATTAAGATTGACGAAAACGGTTTGAAAGATAGCTTAAAATTGCTCCGCCGATTTCTTCATTAGGGTCAAACGGCTGGGTTGGATTATTAGGTTTGAGTGAATTTTGTATGAGCATTTTTACTAATGGTCCAAATGCATCCGGAACTTGAATTTTTCTGTAAATACCTGCTAAAAAAGTTTGAATATTTGGAGATTCAGTATTGTTAAAACGTGCAAAAACAGGATACATTTTATCAATTCCTTTTGTCCCGTTATCCAGCATTCTGTCAATTATATATAGGGCTTCTGTTACTTGAACTTCGTTATTTGAATGGGTTAGAATATCTGCTAAATATGGCAGAGAAGTTTCTTTTTGTTTAACAAAGTAATCTACTTCATTTTTGTCGAAAATGCAGTAATTTCTTTGTTGTGTTGGAAGCTGGCATGAGGCACAGATATAATTTTGCGGCTTCCCGGTATTATACGCTATTGTTTGCGGATGTAGCTTAACGGGTGAACTCATTGTACTGCAAGCCGGTTGTACATTTGTATAAACTGTTGATTGAATTTGTTGAATCATTGTGAATCCTTTTAATACAAAATTTTAGAACTAAGAATACACAAATGGCGGGCCGTTTTTGATTTCGAACAAAATATTTTCGGCCATAGTTTGTAATTCTTCTTTTGATTTTTTCCCGCTGTCAACCTGTTTGTAAAATTCTTCTACAAGCGGTAATATTGCGGCATCTTTTTTAGATTTAAAATTACGAAGTTCTGTTGAGACCAGACGTTTTTGTAATTCCAGTTCTGTTTCTGCATTTATCTTTTTGACTTGAACCTCTTTAATTGCATCTCCTGCAAGTTTTCCTCCGTAACTGAGTGCTGTAATACCTGTTACACCAAGAAATAACTGACGGAACTGAGGATTTGAAGTATCTAATAACAGGTTATAGAAAAATGCACGATAATCATCAACAAAAGAGTTAAATGCTGGTTTTGGAGTTCCGTCTCCGCCGATATTGGGGTTAACTTTTGTTGTTGATGTTTTTATTTTTTCTAAAATTTCCTGAATGTAATTATTTTTTTCTTCTTTTGTACCCCATTTTAGTTTGCTTACTTGTTCTTTTATAAAATCTTCTTTTGCATTTATGCTCATAAACAGATGTTCTAAATTATGTCTGTCTATGTCTTTTGTTGCTTCTTGTGATGTTGAAACAAGCGTTTTGATACCTTCAACAATTTCATCTGCTCCATCTTTTAAATGTTTTTTACTTTTAGATAAGTTTCGCAATGATAAAAATCCCAGCCCTATAATTCCTGCAGCCGTGCCTATTCCTAATAAAATATTACCTAGATTTGACTGTTTATTATTATTTTTTTTGGTTGCGGTGAAAGGCAGCGTTGAATATCTGTTTTTGCCAAAGTTTGGGAGTATTTTTTCATCATTTGGAGTTATATATTTTTCAAAGTCGGCAGTATATTTAGATAACATACTTCTTATAATTTGCATTTTACCTGCAAATGATTGTGTTTCTACACTTATTAATTTTTCCTGTAAGTTTTTTTGTATATGGGCTTCTTTGCGTTTGACCCAAACATCTTTGTATCCGTCAAAAAATGTTTTGCCCATAAATGCCATTGCTGTCAGTGCCAGCACACCTGCTCCGGCTATAAATGTTTTTTTATTTGGATTTTGGACAAATTGATAAACTACTTGATACATTTCATTACTTAACTGGACATTTCTTGTGACAGACGGAAGCCATTTTTCTTTTGCCAGTCCTACAGAAATTTTTGCACTATGGTTTAAAAATGCGGTTAAGCCTGCAATAGAACCCATTACTCCAAGTGCAATTCCACTTAATGGAATTAATTTTTTATCTACAATTTGGGTGTCCTGATAAATATTTTTTGGCATAGGTACTTTGTCAGAAATAATAAATGTGTCTTTTGAATTGCTCAAATCACATTCTTTTTCCTTTACAAAATTATTAACCAGAACACCCTCTTTAGTTGTTAGATTATTTTTCTTTTGAGAGTTAGTTAAATTTCTTTGTTGTCTTAAACTTTCCGCATCATTAAGCGGGTTAATGTTCATCCTTTTCTATATCCTTTTCATCTTCGTTTTTAATTTTTTCGTACAGCTTATGAATAAAAGTTTTTAATTCAAAAGTTCTTTTAGCTTCTTCAATTTTTTTATCGTCATCATCAGATTCAAATGGTCCGAAAACAGAAAAAATTGATTTTAATTTCTTTTTCATACTAGATAAAACTTCTGAAACTTTTTTTTGAACAGCGGCTTTTAATTCACCATATACAGCCGTTAATTTGTCTGAAATGTCTGCAAATTTTTGTGTTAAAGTCTGTGAAATGTTGGTTAAAATGGTAGGAACATTTTTAATAATATTCAAAACTTTTCCTACAATATTTGTAAGAATAAAGTTAACAGGTTTTGCAATTGCTGCAGGTAATGATTTTGAAATACTTGAAGCCAGTTCCATGATTTTTTGATGTACATTTGCTATAGATTTTTGAAAATTTGCAATCGCCTGTAAGTGGTTTTGTTGGGCGACTTGCGCTTGTTGTCTGGCATGTTTTTGTGCTCTTAGCATGGCTCCTATTGCTGCGCATTGGTTATATGACATTTCACCTACATTACGCGGGGTGTCTCTTTTGGTTGTAGAATTCCCGCCTGCCATTCCGTTACAAATCGGGCAAGCACCCAATGGCAGACCATGTGGACATGTTCCTACTTTTGCTCCATGAGTATGTAATGTTGCGGCTCCAAATGACATAAAAAATCCTCTAGCTATTTTAGAGGACACTGCAAAAGAAAACTATATATCATATCTAATTTGCACGTAGATAATGATTGTATCTCTTTGAGTGTTCCGACTTTTACGGCTGCGGCTACAGTTGAAGATATTCACTTCATTTCCTCTTAATTTGATAGTAATTTAAGCAAAAAAACATGTCAAACATGCAATCTTAAATATTAAAATTTTTTGTTACAAATTCAAAAATTTTATATTTTTTATTTCTACTCAAGTTTTTAAAAACTCTTAACCTCCTCGCAATGGCGGGTAGCGTCTTACTTTAGACTTTGACTGGTAGTATATCTACGGAAGATGGTAGGGGGGAGGGTGGAATCTAATAAGATTGAATATATCTTTTTACTTGCGGAGTTTCTTTTAATGTTTTTTCAGATTTATCCTTTTTATTAGGGGTATTTTGCTCTTTTGAATCTTCAGGATTTGTTTTGTCAGAGTTTATATTAATATTTATGTTATTTCTATTTTCAAGACCGTTATAATATTGTTTTTCATATTTAATTTGTCTGTTGCGGAAACCTGCTTTTGCCCGGTTACTTGGAGTAAATTTAGCATTAGAGCCAAATGTATTTCCTGTATTTGTGGCACTACCTGCATTATTGTATTGTACAGAATATGTTGCATTTGCGCTAAGACAGGTTATTGTAGTAATAATAAAAGATAATAGTATTTTTTTCATATAGAACCCCTTTCACCTTTTTACCAGCAGCTATGCGATCCCCCATAATATCTTATGCCATTGCAGTACGCGGTTTGTCTTGGCGGTGAGATTCTAAAATTCTTGTTGAATCTTGATAGCGGTTGGGTTTTGTGTCTCTGATATGATAGCATATCAGCATTATATCTTGCAAGAGCTTTTCTGTATAAAGTTCTTTCAAGCTTGCCGGGGTAGTAGTAATAAGGATTATATGGCGGTATATATGAGTGCATGTACGGATACGGGTTGTATCCATAATGAGGGCGATAATAGTTGTTATGTGGATAGACATAAGCAGGCCGATGATAGTAATTATGATGGTATGGTCTATTATAATAAGGACGCGGGTATCTGACGGGATATTGTTTGTATGGTGAACTGTATCTGAAATTATTTATTGATGTTTTTAATCCGTAGCCATTTGTTACAGAGACGGGTGAACCTGTATTGTTATAGCGAACAGTCGTAGTTGCTTGTGCAGGTGTGCATATCAAAATGTATGCTGTTAATAATACCAGTATAATATTTTTCATGTAAATCCCTCTTCTTTGCAATTTATAACAGAGGTATCTTAAAAGGTTTTAATGTTTTTCTTAATAATCTGTTTATCTTTGGGTGGTATTATTCAACAAGTGATATAAATTTAACAGCAAAAAGAACTATTTCAATTAATAGTTCTTTTACCGTATTATATTTATGTTATTTTATATTTTTTGATTTAGTTGTAATAAGTAAGACCGTTTTTAGTGTAGCGTTTTGTCGTTCTCGGGGTATAATCTCGACTAAATCTGGATGGTTCTGTAGCAACAGTGTCGGCAGCAACTGTGTTATATGCTGCTGAATTTGCAGCTGAAGAGCCGCAATTTCCTGTGTGGAAATAATAATTACGGTTTCCGTAGTTACTCAAAGCTTTTGTATATGCTTTTTGCATTTGGATTTGTCTGTTGCGGTAACCTGCTATTGCTCTGTTGCGCGGAGTAAAAGCTGCGTTAGCGCCAAATCTTGCAGTTCCATAATTTGCTAAAGCTGCATTTGGTAAACCGGTGAGTAAAATCAATAAAGTCGTTAATAAAATTTTTTTCATATTTTTTCCTTTTCACATTTTTCCCAAGCTTAATAATACTTGTAAAAAATTAAATTGCTACATCTGTAATATTTTTTTTACAAATCTTAATGTCTAGTTTAATACTGCAAGGCCAATGGTTAAGTATACTGCAAAAATTACCTGTAGTAGGTATGGAATTAATAAAAAACCTGCAGATTTTGAAATTTTGAAGAAATAAATAATTGTTAAAATTAAAAAGAACAGTAGTAAAAGTACGTCAACCAATGCATATGAAATAGATTGCAGGTCAAAAAATACATAACTCCACATGAAATTTAAAATTAATTGCACAAGAAACAGATTTATTGCAAAGTATTTTTCTTTGCTTTTTGGTTTTACAAGAACAATTAAAAATGCAATTGTCATGAAAATATAGAGAATAGTCCAGGCTATTGGGAAATAGCTTGCCGGTGGTGTAAATGGAGGTTTATGTAATGTTAAGTACCATAAGTTCATATGATTATTTTTATATATCAATTCAGGTAAAACATTACCCTTAATTATTAATTTTAAAGGATTTGATAATCTTTCAGTTTAAGAATAGCACTGTGACGTTTCGTTGTAGCATTTTCGTTTCTGTAGGAGTAAAATAAATCATTGTTGTGAACCGTACAATATGGACAAACATCTATTTTTTCTACTCCAATTTCTTCAAGCTGGCATTTATTTATGTTTTTTAGGTCAACAAAAATTTTGCCTCCACGAATTTCAAAAAGGTTGTTAAAATTCCTAACAGTTTTTGATAGTTTTTCGTAAACTTCCTGTCCGACATCGTAGCAGCAAAATCCGATGGCAGGTCCGATAACTGCAACTATATTTTTAGGTTTTGAACCAAAATCTTTTATCATTTTTTCAATTGTCAAAGGCGTAATTCTTTGTGCTGTTCCTCGCCAGCCGGCATGAGCTATTGCCCCTATATTTTGTTTTTCATCATATAGAATTATTGGTGTACAGTCTGCAAAATTTAAGAAAATTCCAAGATTTTTATCTGTTAAAATTAAAGCATCAGTATCTGGATAGTTATACTTTGAATCTATTGCGATGTCTATGTTTGCACTATGAGTCTGTACAGGAGATAAAAGATTTTTTTCGCTAATTTTTAAATAATCTGCAATGATTTTTTTATTATTTTTGATATCTTCCTTTCCAGATTGCGGAAGGTTTGAATTTGTAGTGGGATTTCCTTTATCACAAATGCAGATATCACGGGTGGTGAAAAACGCATTTGCATCTTTTAGTATATCAGATTTTAGTATTTGTTTTCCATTAATTTCATCAAAATAAAACATATTTTTATGTTACATAAAGATGCGTGAAAATCTAATTGTAACGAAATGTAAATATGAATTTAAAAATGCCTCAAACCCTTTTATACTGCCCTATATGATATGATATGATATGATGGGATGGGTGAGTAGCAATAAATTTTTTTAATAATTTTTTCTATCTGTGTAAGGGGAACTGAAATAAGAAAGGAAAAAATTATGAGTATTGGAAAAGTTTTTAGTGGCGCTGTGTCAAGCAATTTTGTTAAGAGTACTGTCAATTTTGTAAAGAAAAACCCGTTAAGTACAGCAGGTATTTTTGCCGGAGTTGGGGTTACCGGGCTTATTGCTTATAAGGCAGCAACTGCTTCACGTAAAAAGCAAACAGATTTTATGAATCATATGCTTTTAACAAATCCGTTTTTAAATCCAATGGGATTTATGCATCATACAATAAATCCAAAAGCCGGACCTAATGCGTTGGATGGAATAGCGGGAATTATGGTAGATAAAAATAATTATAATTATCAAAAATATTATGAAAGTTTATCACCACAAGAACAGGTTCTTGAATATTATAAAAATGGTGGCAGAGGTGTGAATTTTGATAGTGCTGCGTAATTTAAATATTTGATTAGTTAAGGGATTTGGCGAAATCGCCAAATCCCTTAATAACTATTTTTTATAAAATATTTGACCGAATTTATCAATGCTTTCTTTCATTTTTTTGTGAGTTAGTGATTTATAGTCAATAATATCAAACCTGTACGGAGTTGGCAGTTCTTCTAATTCATCTGAAATTCTATGAAAGTCATTGTGATTATCTGTTATTATCGCAAAATCAATATCAGAGCCGGTTTTATATGTACCTTTGGCTCGTGAACCAAATATGATAACTTTTTCAATATCGGTTTTGTGTGAGAAATATTCTATTAATTCATTGATAGTTCTGTCAGGTAATCCAAAATTATTCATTAATATTTTTTAAATCTCCATAAAATCTGCATAATTCTTCATAGTAAACTGTGCTTATTCTTTCAAGTATTAAATCAATTTTATCCATATTATATTCATGTGAACTGGCATTTCTGTCTTTAGCCATATCAATCCAAATTTGTGCTGACGGTAAAATATTAGCCTGAAATGCGGATTTTATCGCATCTCTCGGAGTAAATACTTCAACATCTTTTGTGTACAAATAATCTTTTAAAATTTTCCAACCTAGCTCGAAAATTATTTCAAAACTTTGGGTAAGAGCAAGTCTGTTGCTATCGTTTTTTTTATCTGTAATGTAATTTTTTTGCATATTTGAATATAAATTAAATGCGTTGTTAAAATTTTCTATTCTTTCAGTTAGTCTTGACATAAATTACTCCAATATTTGTATAAATCATAGCATAATAATATTCCGGATAACAAATCGATGGGAATTGTAACGAAATGTAAACATGGATTTAAAAATGCCTCAAATCCTTTTATACTGCCTGATATGATATGATGGGATGGGTGAGTAGCAATAATTTTATACCGGTGATTTTTTATAAGTATGTAGGTAAAAATAAAAGGAGAAAATAAATATGTTTCAACCGGTAGTAGGAGTTGCTCAAAATGGAGTTCAAACGATTGCATTAAAAGATAATGCAGGTGTAATGCGTGAAGTTAAATCTACACCTGAAGAAATTAAAGAATTTTTAGATAAAAGAGCAGAATATAATCAAATTAATAAATCTTATATAATGCCGTCAACTATTGGAGCAGGACTCGGAGTACTTGTTGGTTTTTTACGTAAAGGATATAGTAGAGGGGACTTAGGTTTTCTTGGATTTATGGGTGCGACTATTGGTTTTGCCGCTAGAGCAATTCAGCAGTTGTTAAAATGTGAAAAACATGAACAAAATTTTCTTAATACTCATGTTTAACTAAAAGTTTTGGTGAAACCATTTAATTCCAATTCTGGGGAGGAAACAATTTTTCTTTATTTTGCCGATATTGGCGAATATTTTGTTATACAAGGCTTTTGGCGATATTGTCGAAAGTCTTTATTTGTGCAATGTTTAGGCTTAACTCTTGAGGATACTTGACGCTAAAATCCTTTTATAGTCAAATGTTCAGTCCCTTTGATTTACCCCTGTAAATTTTTGTTAAGAAAAATAAAAATTTTTTCCAAAAATCACACCAATTTAACTTGACTACTAATATTGATGTAATATGATGGAGTAACATGCAAAAGTAAAGTTGGGCGAACTGTGCCTAAATCTTGGAAGTTTGATTATAAGCAAGTTTCACCAACTTTCACAAATCCCTAAAACATGCAGTTATTTATCGAAATTTTGACAGTTGAATATAACTTTATGCAGGTGTCATCCTGAATTTATTTCAGGATCTGTGTTAAATAAGATTCTGAAACAAGTTCAGAATGACATTTATGAAAAGAGTTTATTCTGTCAAAATCGATAGAGGGTTTACAGCCTTAAGTTAGAAAATAAAAAGTTTTTATAGTACGTACACCATTTTAAAATGAGGTGAATTGATGTCTGAGACAAAATATGCAAAAAGAGTAACGCCAATGGGTATTCCACATACTCGTTTGGACGATTTACCGGACCTTATTGAAGTGCAAAAAAAATCTTTCGAATGGTTTTTGAAAGAAGGTTTGAAAGAAGAATTGCTTTCATTCTCTCCAATTAAAGACTATACAGGAAGATTAGAATTACACTTCTTACCAAATTATACTTTCGATAATGCAAAGTATACTGTAGAAGAAGCTAGAATCCATGACGCAACTTATGCAAAACAATTGCGCGTTATGATAAGACTTGTAAACCGTGATAGCGGTGAAATTAAAGAACAAGAAGTTTACATCGGTGATATTCCTACAATGACTGATAAAGGTACTTTCATTGTAAACGGTGCAGAACGTGTTATCGTATCACAAATCGTTCGTTCTCCTGGTGTTTACTTCAAATGTGATCCATCACCTACAGGAAAACGTTTGTATAACGCAACTATGATTCCTAATCGTGGTGCCTGGTTGAAAATTGAAACAGATTCTAACGATGTCATCCATGTTAAAATCGATAAAAATAGAAAAATCTTAGCTACAACTTTATTGAAAGCTATGGGTATCACAGTTTCTGAAATGGAATCAAAATTCACTCACTTTGAATTCTTGAAGAAAACTTTGGAAAAGGATACTACAGAAACTACAGATGAAGCATTAGTAGAATTGTACAAAAAATTAAGACCTGGAGATCCTGCTTCTCCTCAAGGCGGACGTCAAATCTTAGAATCAAGATTTTTTGATGAAAAGAAATATGATATCGGTCGTGTTGGTCGTTATAAATTAAATAAAAAATTAAACTTAAACATTCCTAAAAATCAGAGAACATTAACAGTAGAAGATATCGTTTCTACAATTGAATACTTGATTAATTTAACTTATGATGAAGGTCAATTGGATGATATCGACCACTTAGGAAACAGAAGAATCCGTTCAGTTGGTGAACTTCTTCAAAACCAATTCAGAGTAGGTTTATCAAGAATCGAAAGAATTGTAAAAGAAAGAATGACCCTTCAGGATTCTGAAACATTAACTCCGTTGAATTTGTTGAACACTAAACCTTTAGTTGCTTCATTAAAAGAATTCTTTGGAAGTTCTCAGTTATCACAGTTTATGGACCAAACAAACCCACTTGCTGAATTGACACACAAACGTCGTATTTCAGCTTTAGGACCTGGTGGTTTACAAAGAGAAAGAGCAGGATTTGCTGTTCGTGATATTCACCCTTCTCACTATGGACGTATTTGTCCGATTGAAACTCCGGAAGGTCCAAACGCTGGTTTGATAGGTTCATTGGCAACTCACGCCAAGGTTAATGATTACGGATTTGTTGAATCTCCGTTCTTCGTTGTTAAAGATGGCGTTGTGACTGATGAAGTAGTATATATGACAGCAGACGCTGATGAAAATTATCGTTGTGCTCCGGCTGACGTTAAGTTAACTAAGGATAGAAGATTTGTAGAAAACATGGTTCCTGCAAGATACCGTTCAGAATTTATTATGACTGAAGCTTCTAAGGTTGACTTTGTTGGTGTATGCCCTATCCAAATCATTTCAGTTGCAACTTCAATGATTCCGTTCATTGAGCATGATGATGCTAACCGTGCGTTGATGGGTTCTAACATGCAGCGTCAGGCAGTACCTCTTTTGATTACCCAAAGACCAAGAGTTGGTACAGGTCTTGAATCTCGTGTAGCTAAAGACTCAGGTATGGTTATCGTTGCTGATGTTGACGGTACAGTTGAAAGAGTTGTTGGTGAAGAAATTGTAATCAGAGACGTTCAAGGTAAACCGCATATTTATACATTAATGAAATATGTTCGTTCTAACCAGGATACTTGTATTAACCAGAAACCAATCGTTCATGAGGGCGATAAGGTTAAAGCAGGTGATGTAATCGCTGATGGTGCTTCAACTTGCGGCGGTGAATTATCATTAGGTAAAAATATCCTTGTTGCTTACATGCCTTGGGAAGGTTATAACTTCGAGGATGCTATCCTTTTATCTGAACGTTGTGTACACGATGATGTATTTACATCACTTCACATTGAAAAATTAGAAATCGAGGCTCGTCAAACAAAACTTGGACCTGAAGAAATTACTCGCGAAATTCCAAACGTATCAGAAGATGCATTAAGACATTTGGATGAACGTGGTATTGTTCGTATTGGTGCCAGAGTTTACGCTGATGATATATTAGTTGGTAAAGTTACACCAAAAGGTGAATCTGAACATCCACCGGAAGAAAAATTATTAAGAGCAATCTTCGCTGAAAAAGCAAGAGACGTTAAAGATAATTCACTTCGCGTACCTCACGGTGAAGGCGGCAGAGTACTTGACGTAAAAGTATTTGACAGAGAAAAAGGTGATGAATTACCACCTGGAGCTAATACAGTAATCAGAGTTTACATTGCTCAAAAACGTAAAGTTTCTGTAGGTGATAAACTTTCAGGACGTCACGGTAACAAAGGTATTGTTTCAAGAATTCTTCCAAAAGAAGATATGCCATTCTTACCAGATGGAACTCCTGTAGATATCGTATTGAACCCTCTTGGTGTACCTTCTCGTATGAACGTTGGTCAAACTTACGAATTATTGTTAGGCTTGGCTGCATACTTGACAGGTGATCATTACGAAGCTCCATCATTTGATGAAATGTACGGTGAAAACCAATCAGAAATTGCAACAAAAGCTGAACTTTTAAGAGGTATAAAAGAATCAGGATGTGATTGGGTTGGTGAAGACGGTAAAGTATTACTTATTGATGGTAGAACAGGTGAACCGTTTGATAGACCGGTTGCTGTTGGTTTAACATACTTCTTGAAACTTGTTCACTTAGTAGATGATAAGATTCACGCAAGAAGTACTGGTCCTTACTCACTAGTAACTCAACAACCGTTGGGTGGTAAAGCTCAATTCGGTGGTCAAAGATTCGGTGAAATGGAAGTTTGGGCATTGGAAGCTTATGGTGCAGCTTATACTCTTCAAGAAATGTTAACAATCAAATCAGATGATGTTAACGGACGTAATAGAGCATACGAAGCAATCGTTAAAGGTGATAATATCCCAAGACCGGGTATTCCTGAATCATTCAAAGTACTTGTAAGAGAATTACAAAGTATTGGTTTAGACATAACAGTAGCGAAAAAAGACGGTCAGGAAGTAGACTTAATGACAGATATGGATGATTTGCGCAAAGCTGCTCCAAAACGTACACTGTCAGATGTTGATTCTGAGTTGTTGAATATCAACTTCTTTGAAACACCTACCACTTTTGGAGATTTATAAGATTTTAAATGCCCTCCCTTAGAGGGAGGGTGATAATCTTTGATTTCCGGGAGGGGGTAATTCCCGGAAGTAATGATAAAACAAAAGGAGAACATTATAAATGTCAACAAGCATAGATTATTTTGACTATATACGAATAAGTATAGCGTCTCCGGAAAGAATACTTCAATGGTCACATGGTGAAGTAACAAAACCGGAAACAATTAACTACCGTACATTAAAACCGGAAAGAGATGGCTTGTTCTGCGAAAGAATCTTCGGGCCAACAAAAGACTGGGAATGTTATTGCGGTAAATATAAAAGAGTAAGACATAAAGGTATTATCTGTGAACGTTGCGGTGTTGAAGTTACAGATTCAAAAGTAAGACGTCACAGAATGGGACATATTAAACTTGCAGCTCCAGTTTCTCATATCTGGTTCTTAAAAGGAATCCCATCATACTTAGGTCTATTATTAGATATGACTTTGAAAGATCTTGAACAAGTTATCTATTTCAACAGCTATGTTGTAATCGATGGCGGTGACAGTGATTTCAAAAAACTTCAATTATTAACAGAAGAAGAATATGAAGATTATATGGTTGAAAACGAAGAATCAACCCTAAAAGTTGGTATCGGTGCTGAAGCTATTAAAGATCTTCTAGCTGAAATTGATGTAAAAGGTTTGGCAGAAGAAATCAGAACTGAATTAGCCGGTAATGTAACTTCTGTACAAAAGAAATCTAAATTAATTAAAAGATTAAGATTGTTAGATTCATTAATTTCATCAGATACAAATCCAACCTGGATGATTATGGATGTACTTCCGGTGACTCCTCCGGACTTGAGACCAATGGTTCAATTAGACGGCGGACGTTTTGCAACATCTGACTTGAATGATTTATACAGACGTGTAATCAACAGAAACAACCGTTTACAAAGACTTTTGGAAATGGGTGCTCCTGAAATCATTGTTAGAAACGAAAAACGTATGTTACAGGAAGCTGTTGATGCTTTGATTGACAACGGACGTCGCGGACGTACAGTAGTTGGCCCTAACAACAGAGCATTGAAATCATTATCTAACATTATCGAAGGTAAACAAGGTCGTTTCAGACAAAACTTACTTGGTAAACGTGTTGACTACTCAGGTCGTTCAGTTATCGTAGTAGGTCCTTCACTTCAATTGAACCAATGCGGTTTACCAAAAGAAATGGCAATTGAATTATTCAAACCATTTGTTGTTAATAAGCTTATCGAAAGAGGATACGTTCAAAACATCAAATCAGCTAAGAAGAAAATTGAACGTTCTGAATCTATTGTATGGGATATCTTAGAAGAGGTTATTGACGGACACCCTGTAATGTTGAACCGTGCACCGACCCTTCACAGATTAGGTATTCAGGCATTCGAACCAAAATTGGTAGAAGGTCGTGCAATCCAGCTTCACCCTCTAGCTTGTACAGCATTCAACGCTGACTTCGACGGTGACCAGATGGCTGTTCACGTTCCATTATCAATTGAAGCTCAAGCTGAAGCTAGAATGTTAATGCTTGCTACTAATAACCTGTTGGCTCCTGCTAACGGAAAACCAATCGTAACACCTTCTCAGGATATGGTATTGGGTATGTATTACTTAACTACTATCAAAGATCCTGCTCAAGAAGTTAAAGGTTACTTCTACAACTTCCAGGATGCAATCTCAGCTCTTGAAGTTGGTGTAATCAAACTTCACGACAAAATCGTTGTAAGAGATGAAAAAGGTGAAAGATTAGAAACTACTGTTGGTAGAATTATCTTTAACGAAGAAGTTAGAAAAGCACTTGTATAAGTGTATAAATAATGTAAAAATTAACTAATTGAGGAAAAATTAGAATGGAAAGAACATATACAAATACAAAGAAATCACCTGATTTCATTAACAAACAAATGGACAAAGGTTCATTGAAAAAATTGTTAGGTCAGATGTATTTGGAATACGGCGGTGCTAAAGCTGCTGCTCTTGCAGATTCACTTAAACGCTTAGGCTATAAGTACGCAACAGTTTCAGGTACAACAATTTCAATTGCTGACTTATCAGTTCCGGAATCTAAAAAAGAATTGTTGAAATCAGCTGAAGAAGATATTGAAAAATCAACAAAAAGATACCTTAAAGGTGAAATTACAGAAGTTGAAAGATATACAAAAGTTATCGATACCTGGTCAGAAACAACAGCTAAATTGACAGAACAGGTTGTAGAAAACTTCGATAGATTAAATCCGGTTTATATGATGGCATTCTCCGGAGCCCGTGGTAACTTATCACAGGTTTCACAGCTGGTTGGTATGAGAGGTCTGATGGCAGACGCACAGGGTCAAATCATCGACTTACCTATCAAATCTAACTTTAAAGAAGGCTTGTCAGTAACTGAGTACATCATTTCATCATATGGTGCTCGTAAAGGTCTTGTAGATACAGCGTTGAAAACAGCTGACTCAGGATACTTAACAAGACGTCTTGTTGACGTTGCTCAAGATGTAATTATCAGAGCAGATGATTGTCATACTAATAAATATATTGATCTTAAATCAATCACTGATGGCGATGCAGTTATCGTTCCTTTAATTGACAGATTATTAGGAAGAACAGTTGCTCAAGATATTCTTGATGCTGATGGAAATGTTGTTGTTGCTAACGGAACAACAATGGACAGAGATGATATTAAGAAAATTTCAGGCTTAGACTTACACGAATTAAGAGTTCGTTCAGGTTTAACTTGCGGTTTGGAATATGGTGTTTGCCAAAAATGTTACGGTTGGGCTATGACAACTCAAAAATTGGTTGATATCGGTGAGGCTATCGGTATTATTGCAGCTCAGTCAATTGGTGAACCTGGTACTCAGTTAACAATGAGAACCTTCCACACCGGTGGTGCGGTTGGCGTAAAAGAAGCTAAAAAAGAAATTTTAGCACGTGAAGCCGGTACTGTTATTTCTAAAATTAAAGCAAGAGAACTTAGAACACGTCACGGTGATATTGTTCAGGTTTCTATGTATGAAGCTGATATTGAAGTTCAAGGCGAAAAAAGAACAACTAAATATCATATTCCTGCCGGTGCTACATTATTTATCACTGACGGTATGGAAGTTGCTAAAGGCTTCAAAATGGCTGAACATGCTCCAACTTCAGCCGGTGACAGCTCTCGTTTGACAGAAAAAGCTACTAAAGATATTACAACTGATATTTCAGGTGAAGTTGTATTTGAAGACTTTAAAGCTGATGAAAAAAGAGACAGACAGGGTAACGTATTGAGAACTACTAACAAACAAGGTATTGTTTGGGTTTTAGGCGGTGATGTTTATACTTTACCTGGCGGCTCAAAAGTTCTTGTTAAAGATGGACAAGAAATTAAAGAAGGTGAAAAATTAGCTGAAACTTTGACAATCTGCGAACACGGCGGTGAAGTTAGAGTTGGTGATGATTTAGTTGTGGAAGAAGCTAAATTTGATGGTAAAAAGATTAAGAAAATTGTTCAAGGTAAAGAGTTAACAATTGTTATAGCATCTTTACAACCTGAAAATGCTTCTTTTGAGCAAACTAAAAAAGAACAACTCTGGACAGTTGATTCAACCGGTGAAAAATATATCGTTAAAGCTCCTGTAGATACTACAGTTGAAAATGGTATGATTATCGCAGAATTAGTAGATGATGAATGTTCAGTATCATCTTCAGGTGAAATCAGATACGTTGACGTTGAGGTTGATGAAAATCAAATTATTACTAAACCTGGTAAAGTTGTATTTATTCCGGAAGAAATTCACCAAATCAATAAAGATTCTACATTGAAAATGGTTGAAAACGGAACAACAGTTACAGCTGGTACTGAAATCGTTAAAGACGTATACTGCCACATCGACGGTGTTGTTGAATTCAAAGAATACAACGATGTAATTCATGAAATTACAATCAGACCTGGTGAAGTTCATACATTATCAAGCATTTCAGAATTGAAAGTTGATGAAGGTGAAGTTGTTAAAAAGGGTACTGTAATTGCTGACGGTATTAAGGCTAAAGAAACATCAATCGTTACAATTATGGATTCTGCAGCTGATGAACTTCCTATTGATGATTTGGATGAAGAAATTGATTCTACATTATCTCTAGATGAAGATTCTATTTCAAATCAGCCTGTTCAAATCCTAATCAGACCGGTTCAAGTATTAGAAGTTAATCAAAAGGATGTATCAATTGCATTCAATACAACTGATGAATTGATTGATGTTATCCCTGTAACTCAGCTTCAATACAAAGATGGTGCCAGAGTAAGAAACGTTGATGGTGCTACTATTACAAGAACAAGTTTAGTTCTTCAAATGCAAGGTTACTTATCACACTTAAAAGGTATGGTAGAACTAGATTCTAATGGAAACTTAAGAATCGTTGTATTGGAAAACTTGATTGTTCGTCGTGAAATGGAAGGTTCAGTAAATTCTGCACTACAAACAGAATTATTGGTTAAAGATGGTGAAACTATTGACCCTAGAACTCCGGTTGCAAAAACTCAGGTTCTTGCAATGCACGATGCTGTAGCTTCACTTAAGTCTGAAGATGAAGAAGTAAGAAGACTTCTTTTAATCTCAGATAGCTCTTCAACAACAGTTTCTGTTAAGGGTAAAGCTGTTGTTAAGAAAGGCGACTTTATTAAGGCTGATAAAGTTCTAGCAGAAAGTGGAGAAACTTCTCCTGTATCAGGTCTTGTTACAGCTGTTAATAAGGGCGAAATTTCTATCAGAAATGGTCGTCCATACTTAATCAGCCCTGGTACAATGCTTCAAATCGATTCAGGTGCGTTGGTACTTAGAGGTGACTTGATTGCAACTCTTGTATTTGAAAGAGAAAAAACAGGCGATATCGTTCAAGGTCTTCCAAAAGTTGAAGAACTTCTTGAAGGTAGAAAACCTAAAGATTGTGCAATCTTAGCCGAATGCGACGGAACAGCTAAAATTGAAATTGATGACGACGGATTCCCTAGATTGTTCCTTGTGGATGAAGATGGCTCATCAACTGAAATTAAATATGCAATTGACACTAATGTAATTGTTTCTAACGGACAAAAGATTACAAAAGGTCAAGCATTGACTTCAGGCCCGTTAAACCCTCATGATGTTATGAGATTATGCGGACCGGAAGCTGCTCAACAGTATCTTGTAGACGAAGTACAACGTGTATATCGTTCACAAGGTGTTGAAATTGCTGATAAGCATATCGAAATTATCGTTCGTCAGATGACTAAGAAAGTTAAGATTATTGATGCAGGTGATACAAACTTATTACCTGGTGAATTAATCGAAATGCAAACTTTCGAAAAAGAAAATAAAGCAGCAGAAGAAGCTGGTAAAACTCCTGCAACTTGTGAATACATGTTGTTAGGTATTACAAAAGCTTCATTGAATACCGAAAGCTTTATTTCTGCAGCTTCATTCCAAGAAACAACAAGAATTCTTACAGAAGCAGCAGTTGATGGTAAGAAAGACTTATTAAGAGGTTTGAAAGAAAACGTTATTATTGGTCGTCTAATTCCTGCAGGTACAGGGTTCCATCATCTGATTAACGCTAATGAAGAACGCGACAGAGAAGAAAGAAAACGCGCAGTTGCTCAAAGAAATCAAGCAAGAAAACCATCTGCAATTTTGGAAGAAATTGAAGGTATGTTTGGTGCTCCAGATTTCAATGTTGATGATGAACAATAGTTTTCTTTGTTTATAAATTCTCAAAAAGCTCCTGAATTTTCAGGAGCTTTTTTCTTTCGACTACTTGTCTCCTCCATGATTGTATGGATAATAGCATCGTAATTTCTTCTTATTGATAAAATAGAAAAAATGGTGTATAATGGCTTTGGTGTTATAAAATAAGGAGAAGTGTATGCTAAGATACAAGAACAACAAGAAAATCGGGGGGGGGGTAACCTTTTAAAGCTTTGCTCTGACAGTATTCTAAGGTGTTTAAAATTATTTATTTTTAATTGTAATCCTGCCGGTACCTCTGGTTATTCAAAATTTTTACACTGTCATCCTGAATCAGCATGTCATGCTGAACTTGTTTTAGCATCTCAAGATAATAGATTCCGAAATAAATTCGAAATGACTGTGCTCGCCCAAAAAGCAGCATTTACCCTTGCTGAAATTCTCATAACCCTTGGTATTATTGGCATTGTTGCAGCTATGACTATTCCTACAATAGCCGCAAATGTTGTAGGACATAAATATAGAAACCAGTATAAAAAAACAATGTCTACAATTAGTCAAGCTGTTAGACTAAACAAAGCTAATTATGATTGGGATTTTGCTGATGTAAGTACACCTTGTGGCGAGACTGATTTTCGAACTCATACTTCTGATAGCAAAATGTCAGTTTGTGCTATATTTAATAGCAATTTATCTACTGTTACGGGGTATTATAGAGAAAAAGATTTATACAGATTAAATTATAAATTTCGTGGGAATCTCGTTGGTGTAACTAATGTTTACGGAGGCACTGACTACACTATTTATCAGTTAGCAGACGGTTCAATGATTGGATTTAGATCTATTGCGTTTAGTTCAGGCTGTAGTTTTCCTGTTGGTAAAAAACCGAATTTCAATTCAATGCATGGTTGTACAGGATTTATAGATGTAAATGGGGTATCTTTACCTAACGAAGAAATAAAATGTTCTGTTGGTAATACCTCAAAAGAAGTTGATGCAGATTGTATTGTTAAAAATAAGGATGTAAAAGATGTTTATCCAATAATTTTTCATGACACAACAGTTGAACCTGCTACTAATGCGGCTAAATATGTCTTTTTGAATACAAAATAGTAGTTTTAAATATATTTTACAAGAAAGACGGCGCCGATTGAAAATCGGCGCCGTCAACTCTATTTATAAATTTTAAACAGAAGCCAATTCTTTGCTTCTTTCAAGTTGTAATGTAACTGTTGTAATGTCACATACTGAACTTGGGCCAAAGTATTGAATTGCACCCGGGAATAAATATCTGTCATTCATTGCCCAGTCTTCTCTGTTTTCTTCAAGTTTTTTGAAAACAGGACCATCAAGTCTTACAAGAGCTTTTTGGATAACCGGTTTCATTTCACCGTGACGTTTTTCCATATTCATCATCATTGTAAGAGGAACACCGCCGGCAACCCATTTATCTGCAGGTTGTGTCAAGTTTCTAACAGATGACAAGTAACCTGTCAAACCGTTAGAGATTAATGCAAATGCATTGTAACCTAATGAGTAGCAGTAATCTGCATCAAAGTTTGATGGGAATGCACAACGTCCTTCGTATCCGAAGAAGTGTGATTGGGCTGAGAATTTGCCAATAAAATCTCCTTGAGCTTTTAATTCATCTAATTTTGTTGAAATCATTTCAATTAAAAGTTTTTCAGTTTCAATTTTAGAAACCTGAACGTTACCGTGTGGATCTCTATCTGCTAAAAGTTGTCCTTTAATTAGAGCAGGCAATGAGTTATAAACTTTTGCATTTGCTGAATCTAATCTGTTTTCAACGATGTCAAATTTTTCCCTGATAGTTGTAGCATTAACAAAAGCAGGGTCTGATTCTAATGATGCCATAATATCATTCAAGTTAGAAATCATTGAGCCCATTTCAGGAATAAATTCAATCAAACCTTCAGGAATTACAGCAATACCAAAGTTTTTACCTGCATTTGAACGTTTTACAATAATATCTGTCATATAATCAATAATTGAAGATAGTGACATTTTTTTAGCTTCAACTTCTTCAGAAATCAAAGTAATGTTTGGCTGAGTTTGTAAAGCTGCTTCTAATGCAACGTGTGAAGCACTTCTACCCATAATTTTTACAAAGTGCCAGTATTTTTTTGCAGAATTAGCATCTCTTTCGATGTTACCGATAAGTTCAGCATAAGTTTTTGTAGCTGTATCAAAACCAAATGAAATTTCGATTTGTTCATTTTTCAAGTCACCGTCAATTGTTTTAGGGCAGCCAATAACTTGAATTCCTGCATTATTTTTAACGAACCATTCTGCAAGTAAAGCTGCGTTAGTGTTTGAATCATCACCACCAATAATAACTACTGCAGTGATACCTAATTTTTTACAAACAGCCAAAGATTTTTGGAATTGTTCTTCTGTTTCCAATTTAGTTCTGCCGGAACCGATGATATCAAAACCGCCTGTATTTCTGTAATCATTGATAAATTCATCAGTGAATTCAACATATTTACCGTCAATAATACCTGACGGACCACCTAAAAAGCCATATAATTTGCTTGAGGAATTAGCATTTTTAATTGCATCATACAAACCTGCAATAACATTGTGTCCTCCAGGAGCTTGACCACCTGAAAGGATTACACCGACATTTCTTGCCTCTGATTCTTTAGATAATGAAGAAGCTTCAAAAGTTACAGTTGGTTTACCATAAGTATTTGAGAACAAAGCTTTAATAGCTTCTTGATCTCTTACTGATTGAGTAGCATTACCTTCAACCATTTCCAATGAGTTAACACCGTTTTGCAAACTCAAAGGAAGTTTTGGCTGGTACTTTAATCTTTCAATTTGTAATGGTGAAAGTTTTGTCATTTAAATCTTCCTTTCCTTTTGTACTACTAAGTATACATACTACATTTTACTACAAAAAAACAAAACTAGAAAATAATAAGCTGTGTACATAAAATATGTTATGGATATTTTAAATAACTATTTTTTTACAAAAGAGGGGTTCGGGGAGAATACTCCCTGATAACTCGAGCCATTTGATCAGGCGTGTTTTTCTTTTTCGGTTCTACTTTTTCTTTTTGCGTCGCAATCAAAAAGAAAAAGTGGACAAAAGGAATTTCTTAGCAAAAAAAAATAATAATAATTTTAAATAAAACCTTGTTTTGTTAAAATTAAATTTTTATTTATCCATAACATATTTTATGTAAAAATTTTGAATTTATTTCTTTATGCTATACTTGAAGTAAGAGGATAAATGGAGTAAGAATAAATATGAAAGAAAGTTATTTTCCACAAGAAATAGAAAAAAAATGGCAAAATATTTGGGAAGAAACTAAAGCATTCAAAACGCCCGATGTTTCTGATAAGCCTAAATATTATGCACTTTCAATGTTCCCGTATCCGTCTGGAAGACTTCACATGGGGCACGTTAGAAATTATACAATTACAGACGTTATTGCAAGATTTAAAAAGGCAAACGGATTCAATGTTTTGCACCCAATAGGATGGGATAGTTTCGGGCTTCCTGCTGAAAATGCAGCAATGAAACATAATGCTGACCCTGAAACATGGACAGATGAAAACATTGCATACATGACAAAACAATTAAAAATGCTGGGTCTGTCTTATGATTGGGATAGAGAAGTTACAACTTGTAAACCTGATTATTACAAATGGACACAATGGTTGTTCTTACAACTATACAAAAAAGGATTGGTTTACAAAAAAGAAGCTGCTGTAAACTGGTGTAATAATTGTGGAACAGTTCTTGCTAATGAACAAGTTATCGACGGCAAATGCTGGAGATGTGATAGCGTTGTTGAGAAAAAATATTTATCTCAATGGTTTATTAAGATTACTGATTACGCAGATGTTTTATTAGAAGATTTAGATAAACTTCCTGGCTGGGGAGATAATGTTAAAACTATGCAGGCTAACTGGATTGGAAAATCAAAAGGGGCAATTTTTAAATTTCCTGTAGTAGACGCTCCAAACGGTGAAGAAATGTATGTTCCTGTTTATACAACAAGACCGGATACTGTTTTTGGTATAACTTATCTTGTTGTTGCTCCGGAATATTCTGATATTGAAAAACTTACAACTCCTGAAAATAAGGATAAAGTTGAAGAATACAGAGCAAATGCCCGCAAAATGACTGAAATCGAAAGACTTTCAACTGACCGTGTGAAAACTGGTGTTCCTCTTGGAACTCACTGTAAAAACCCGTTCAACGGAGAAATTTTCCCTCTATGGACAGCTGATTATGCTCTTGTTGAATACGGAACAGGTGCAGTTATGGCGGTTCCTACACATGATGAAAGGGATTTTGCTTTTGCTAAAAAATACAATATGCCTATGAAAGTTGTAATCCAAGATGAACAAAATCCAAGTGATTGTTCAACAGAAGCTTATACAGAACCTGGTGTGTTAGTAAATTCAGGCGAATTCAGTGGAATGAAAAATAATGAAGCTAAAAAAGCTATTACTAAATGGGCTGTTGATAAAGGTTTTGGTGAATTCAAAACTCAATACAGACTTCGTGACTGGTTAATTTCCCGTCAAAGATACTGGGGTGCTCCAATTCCTGTAGTATATTGCGACAAGTGTGGAATTCAACCTGTACCTGAAGACCAATTACCTGTATTGTTACCAAAAGATGTTGATTTTAAAGTTGTTGGAAAATCACCTATTACAACATCTAAAACATTTAAAGATGCTGTATGTCCTGTGTGCGGCGGTCATGCTGTTCGTGAAACCGATACTATGGATACATTTGTTTGTTCAAGCTGGTATTATTTAAGATACGCTGATGCTAACAATTCCGAAAAATGTTTTGATAGAGATAAAGTAAATCACTGGCTGCCTGTAGACCAATATGTCGGCGGTATTGAACACGCAATTTTACACTTATTATATTCAAGATTTTTCACAAAAGCGTTGCGTGACTGTGGATTGTTAGACTTTGATGAACCGTTCAAAAACTTACTAACTCAAGGTATGGTACTTAAAGACGGTTCAAAAATGTCAAAATCTAAAGGCAATACTGTTGACCCTGATGAAATCTTTGAAAATTACGGGGCTGATACAGCTAGATTATTTATCCTTTCAGATTCACCTCCGGCAAGAGATTTTGACTGGTCAGATGCTGGTGTTGAAGGTTGCTACAAATTCTTAAACAGAGTTTGGAGATTAATTTCAACAAATCAAGATAATATCAATCTTAATTACAAATTGAACTTCCCTCTTGAAAAATCAAATGATGATTTAGTAAGAAACGTTCATATTGCAATTAAAGGTGTAACTAATGATATTTCAAATGATTTCCAATTCAACACTGTAATTTCAAAATATAGAGAATTGACTAATGCAATCTATGATTGGCAGGCTAAGAAAAAAGACTTAACAGATGAAGACAAACAAGTTTTAAGTTTTGCAATTGTATCGCTTATGAAACTTATGTCTCCTGTTGCAGTTCACTTAACAGAAGAAGCTTGGCATGATTTGGGCGGCAAAGGTTCAATCCACGAACAAGAATGGTGTAAATGGGACGAAAATCTTGCAAAAGCAAGTTCAATCACTTTGGTTATACAAGTTAACGGAAAAGTTAAAGACAAAATCGAAGTTGATGAAAGTTTAGACCAAGATGCACTAAAACAAGTTGCTTTAGATAGTGAAAAAGTAAAATCATTAACTGAGGGTAAAACTATTGTTAAAGTGATTGTTGTTCCTAAAAAACTTGTTAATATCGTTGTTAAGTAATTAGAAAAATATAAACGACATAAAAAAGACTTTTCATATTCTGAAAAGTCTTTTTTATATTTAATGAATCATTTAAATTCTAAACTCTACCATACATATCTTCGTAACGAATTATGTCGTCTTCAGATAAAATATCGCCCTTTTGAACTTCAATAATTTCTAAATCTTCCTCAAAAGGA
Organism: uncultured bacterium; assembly: GCA_958366705.1. Lineage (GTDB taxonomy): Bacteria > Cyanobacteriota > Vampirovibrionia > Gastranaerophilales > Gastranaerophilaceae > Zag111. Next base: position 5,828 of record CATXCB010000014.1, on the reverse strand, counting down.
TTTTGTAATGAGTGAATTTCTTTCACTGCAATATCCACACTATGTCCAGGTGATAGAATATGTTCTTTACTTTCCAAAACAACTTTAGCCATACCGGTTAAAACAACCCAGTGTTCACTTCTATGATTGTGAGATTGAACAGATAATTTTTGTCCGGGATTAACATGGATAATTTTAGAAATAAATCCTTTGCCTTCGGCAATAACTGTGTAAAAACCCCATGGTCTGTAAACGGTCTTGTGAACTTTTTGAGTTCCATCATGTTGTTCTTTTAAGGTTTCGTAAATTTGTTTTACTTCTTGAGTTTTATCTTTTTTACAGGCTAGAATTGCGTCTTCTGTTTCAATGACCACAGTATCTTCAAGCCCGATAGTTGCAACCAATTTTGAAGATGAATAGACAAATGAATTTTTGGAATCTTTATCTAAAACATGTCCAACAAAAACATTATTATTTTCATCTTTTGGACTAACTTCATAAATAGACTTCCAAGAACCCAAATCTTTCCAATCAGATTTCAATTCTACCATTGCTAATTTTTTACTTTTTTCCATGACAGCATAATCAATAGATATGCAAGGCATTTTTTCAAATTCAGTAAATGGAATATTTTTATCTGAACAATTGATATTTTTTATAATTTTAGCAATTTCAGGACAATGATGCTCGCATTCGCCCAAAATAGTAGAGGTTTTAAACATAAAAATTCCGCTGTTCCAAAAATAATTACCATCATTCAAATATTTTTGAGCAGTTTCAACATCAGGTTTTTCTGTGAAACTTTTAACTTTTCCATTTTCAGCACAAATATAGCCAAATCCAATTTCCGGATATGTTGGTTTAATTCCAAAGGTTACAATGTACCCCTCATCTACATATTTTTGGGCTTCCTGAATTGTTTTAATGAAGTTGTCGTTATCTTCAATCAATAAATCTGATGGAACAACAAGTACAGTTTCATCATTGCTGCTGTTTTCAAAAATGTATTTAACACTAAGAGCGATAGCAGGGGCGGTATTTTTAGAAATTGGTTCAGATAAAATAATAGAATTTTCACTCAATTCACCAAGCTGCATTTTAACATTTGCATGATGTTTTGAATTAGTAACACTAATAATATTTTCAGCAGGAATAAATTTATTTAATCTTTCAAAAGTAGATTGTAACAAACTTTTTTCCGCATACAAATTCAATAATTGTTTAGGATATAACTCTCTTGATAATGGCCATAATCTACTTCCTGATCCGCCAGCTAAGATGACTCCAAACATTTCTGCTCCTTCTCCATATTTAATCCCTTAGGTACATTATACAACAAAAAATATTAATTCCCATAATATTAAGCGGTTTTATAAAACAATAAAATAAAAATGAAATTTGATAACAAATATAAAGACGGCAGCTAAATAAATGTATCAAAAAAATTTAAGGCAAATATCTTAAAATTTCTCTTGCTGTATGTTCAGGACTTCTGGCATACATGATTGTATCAGTAATTGCAATTTTTTCTACATTGTTTTGAATAATTTCATTCAAATTTGATAAATTGATTTCTCCTGTAATAAATACAGGAATATCAATGTTTTTGTTCACCCACCGAATATCTGCCATATCTGCAGATTCACTAATTTTTGCCGGACTAGTGTATATCGGGCCAAAAAGAACATAATCAGCTCCTTCGTTTACGGCTTCAATAACTTCATCCGTACTTATGCAAGATTTTCCGATAACTGAATTTTGTCCCAAAAGTTCTCTGGCATCTTCCAAACTAATATCGTTTTGCCCAAGCAAAACACCATCAGCTTCAACAATATTTGCAATATCTATTCGATCATTAACAATGAATGTTGCTCCATACTCATCACATAAAGTTCTAATCTTATGTGCAACTTCAACTTTTACACAATCAGGAAGCTCTTTTTCTCGATACAAAACTATATCTACTCCACCTTGCAAAGCAGAAGCTATAGCATCCAAAAAATCATCTTTTGATAAAAATTTGTCAGAATTTGTTATCAAAAATAATTTCTTTTTTTCAAGTTTTAATAAATTAAATTGTTCTTTTAACTTGCTCCACATAAAATTAAACCCCGCTGAAACAATCTTAACATAAAAATATTTCTCAAAAAATAATTAAAAGCATGACTATATTGAAAAAATGAGGGGTTTATAGTAGAATAACAGATGATAGTAAAGGAGAAAGTTATGGCTCAACAATTTAATCCACAGGGTATGAATCCGCAAAATATAAAAAAACGTTATGCTGTATTAGTTTTTATCAAGGGTTCAACAGCTCCGTTAGTTTTATATGTGAAAGATGCTCAGGCTTTATATCAGGAATTAGTTGAAAAAATGCAAGCTCCAAATGCAACTATGATTGAAAAAGATACCGATGGACCATTGAAAAAAGTTTGTTTCTTATCAAATCAAATTGCAGCACTAGCAATTCAAGAAGAACAATTTATTTAAGATATGGAAAAGATATTATCAATAGAAGATATAGAAAATGCTGAAAACAAAACACTTTATTGTACTTTTGATGAAAAAATTGAAGGTATAGATTGTGTTACTCCTATCCATGCTGAATTGTGTGCAAAATCGCTCGGAGAATTTATAGAAATTTCAGGACATGTTACAGGCACTGTATTTTTGGAATGTGATTTGTGTCTTGAAAAATTTGAGCATAATTTGGATTTTGATATTGATGAATTATACTCAAAATACTCATTGCTAGGCGATTATGACGAGTCAGGGCAGGAGTTTGAGATTAAAGACGGTCAGTTTGTGACTGATTTGAATGGAGAAAAAGAGATTGATATTTATGACTTATTGTATCAATCCGTAATATTAAGTTTCCCAAATAAGAAAGTTTGTGGTATTAATTGTAAAGGAAAGGATTTTTTCACAGAAGAAACTTTACCTGACCCAAGACTGGATGTCTTTAAAAATATCCAATTTAACCCAAAAAATTAGTTAGTACAGAAAATAAAAAAGGAAAAACAAAATGGCAGTACCTAAGAAAAGAACAGGACATTCCGCTCAAGGCAGCAGAAGATCTAATTGGAAAGCTACAAAGCCTGAAACAACAAAATGTCCTAATTGCGGAGAAACAGTTTTAACTCATACAGTATGTACAGCATGCGGCACTTACAAAGGCCAGCCTGTAAAACTAGCTGATAAAGCAGCTGCAGCAGAAGCTCCTGCTAAAAAAGCGGCTAAAAAATCAACCAAAAAGGCAGCTGAAAAAGTAGAAGAAGCCAAAGTGGAAGAAGTTAAAGCTGAAGAATCTGTTGAAAAAACAGAAGAGTAATTTTAAAATTTTGCAGAAAGCGACAAGTCAAAATGCCGCTTTCTGCAGTAAATGATTGAAAGACTTTGGAGAGAGAAAAAGAATGGCAAGAATAGCAATAGATGCAATGGGTGGAGATTATGCACCAAAAGCAATAGTTGAGGGTGCTCTATGGGCAGCGCAAGAGTATGGCGTAGGTCTTGAACTCGTTGGTAGAGAAGATGAAATTAAAGCCGAGCTTGATATTATTAGAAATACCGGTTACTTTTTGTCGGATTGCGGTACAAAAGGCCATAAAAGAAAAATTAGAATTGATTTAGATAAAATAGATTACACTATTACTAACGCTTCTGAAGTTATTGGCATGGGTGAAGCTGTTGGTCAATCTATTAGAAAGAAAAAAGACTCTTCAATAGTTGCTTCTGTTAGAGCAGTTGCCGAAGGCAGATGTGAAGCTGTAGTATCCGCTGGTTCTACAGGGGCTGCAATGGCTGCAAGTTTATTTGGTCTGGGACGTATTCACGGAGTTTCAAGACCGGCAATTGCTGTTACTCTTCCGACAATGAAAGAACCTGTTGTACTGATTGATGGCGGCGCAAACAGTGACTGTACTGCAGAAATGCTTGCACAATTTGCAGAAATGGGTGTGGCTTACGCTAAGTATGTTGTAGGAATTGAAAACCCTAAAGTTGGTATCCTTAGTATCGGCGAAGAAGAGGGAAAAGGTAATGCACTGGTTAAAGAGACTTATCCTCTTTTAAAAGAAATGCATGAACAAGGTCGTATTACTTTTGCCGGTAATATTGAGGGTAAAGAATTATTTATAAATAAATGCGATGTAGTTGTTTGTGACGGTTTTGCAGGCAATGTTGCTCTGAAAGTTACAGAGGGTACTGCATCAATGCTATTAAAAATGATTTCAACAGAATTCAAATCTGATATTGTTGGAAGTATAATTGGCTTGATGGCAAAGCCATTTTTAAGAAGAATTTTGAAAAAAATTAATTGGGAAGTTTTTGGTGGTATGCTATTATTAGGAGTAAAGGGAATCTCTGTTATAGCTCATGGACGCAGCTCATCATATGCAATGAAAAATGCTGTAAGAGCCGCTGTTAGAGTGCTTAACAAGGATATAAACTCAAAAATTGCAGAAAATATAAATAGATAGGAAAAGATTATGTCAAAAACTATGAAACCTCTAAGAATTGCCGGTGTTGGATATAGTGTACCGGAAACGGTTATTACAAACGACGATTTAACCAAATTATATGAAACATCTGATGAATGGATTTATACACGTACTGGTATAAAGGAAAGACGTGTTGTTTCAGGTAATGAAAGTGCTATTGATTTAGGCGTTGAAGCCTCTCAAAAAGCTATTGAAAAATCAGGTTTTAAAGCTGAAGATATTGATTGTGTAATTGCAGCAGCTTCAGCTCCTCCACAATTATATCCTGCTTTAGCTTGTGATATTCAAGCTAGATTAGGTATTCCAAACTATGTTCCGGCTTTTGATTTAACTGCTGCTTGTACTGGTTTGATTTACGCATTACAGGTTGCAAGAGGCCTAATTGGAGCAGGTTTGTACAAAAATATTTTACTTGTGGCTGCGGATAATAATTCCAGATTGGTAGATTGGGAAGATAGAGGAACTTCAATTTTGTTCGGTGACGGTGCAGGTGCAATGGTTGTAACCGAAGCCGAAGACGGAGTTGATGATGTTTTATCTTTGAATATTCATGCCGATGGTGAAATTGGTCAATATATTTACATGAATATGCCGGGTAAAAATTGTCCTCTAGTGGAACAATCTGATGAAGTTGATTCTAAAATACATATGACAGGACGTGATGTATATAAATTTGTGGTAAGTACACTTCCTAAATATGTTGATATGGCGATTGAAGATGCTGGGAAGACAGCTGATGATATTGATTACTTAATCCCGCATCAGGCTAACCAAAGAATTATTGAAGCTTTACAACAAAGACTTGGATATTCTGATGAAAAAGTTATTTCAAATATTAAATATTATGGTAACACATCAGCCGCATCAATTCCAATTGCTTTAGTTGAAGGTGTTGAAAAAGGTACAGTAAAACTTGGTTCAACAGCTATTTTATGTGGATTCGGTGCAGGTATGACATGGGGTGCTGCAGTTGTCAGACTTCGTGATGGTATTTGTTAGAGTTATTTTAATAAAAATAGTATAATTTTATTTAAGAAATCTCCTGAGTATTCGGGAGATTTCTTTTGTCATTCTATGAATGTTATATCACCTGGAGCGTCTGTTTGTTCACTCTGAACTGACACTTCATCTTGAACCACGCTTAGGATGAAAGACAAAGCTTCGAGCAAAAAGATTCTTGATGAAAATTTGTATATAGTTCTCAATTTCCTTATATTGATAAAATAGAAAAAAAGGTGTATAATGGTCTTGGCATTATAAAATAAGGAGAAGAGTATGCTAAAATTCAACAATATCAAGAAAATCGGGGGGGGGTAACCTTTTAAAGCTTTACCCTGACAGTATTCTAAG
>CATXCB010000013.1 GCA_958366705.1 uncultured bacterium | reverse complement strand
AATACTGTCGGAGTAAAGCTTTAAAAGGTTACCCCCCCCCCGATTTTCTTATTATTATTGAATTCTAGCATACTATCTACTCCTTTTTAGTTATTCTACAACAATTTTAGTATAATTTATTTTAATTCTTTTTGCAAGATATTTAAATGTTGAAAAGAATTTATCGTTGATGTACAATTACTGTGTATTTGAAAATAAACTGAAAAGAGAAAAGAGATTCCATTATGAACAGTGTTGAAACAAAAAATGAACAGCAACTAAATAAAGAAATGAGTTTGAATATGAGAAAACAAATGATTTTTTTAGGACCACCGGCTTGCGGTAAAGGCACACAAACTAACAAATTAGCTGAATTTCTAGGACTTCCGCATGTAGATACAGGTTCTTTATTAAGAGCAGAAATTAAAAATGAAACTGCAAACGGAAAAATTGCAAAATCTTACATTGACAAAGGTAATCTGGTGCCTGTTGAACTTGTTGCTTCAATTATCGCAGACAGATTAGCTGAAGACGATTGTAAGCATGGTTATATCCTTGACGGATATCCTAGAAGCGTTGAACAAGCTGATATGTTAGAAAAAATTAATGCCGATATCAACGGTTCTGATGAATCAGATTTTAGAGCAATTTATTTTGACTTAGACCAAAATGTATTGATTTCGCGAATTGTAAATCGTCGTTCTTGCCCTAAATGCGGTGAAATTTATAATATTAAATTCAAACCGACAAAAGTAGAGGGTATTTGTGACAAATGCGGCACTGAATTAACTCAAAGAAAAGACGATAATGAAGAAACTGCAAAAGCTCGTTTTGAAACATATTTTAGAGAAACCGCTCCTCTAATTGATTACTACAAAAACAAAGGTGTTTTGAAAACGATTAATGCCGAAGGTTCAATTGATGAAGTTTGGGAACGTCTTTTAGAAGTTATTAACGACTAAAATAAAAACAAAATAAACACATCATAAACCGGCTTGAATATATTATCAAGCCGGTTATTTTAGTTATAAACAATAATATATCTTTTGTATTACAGAATTATTTATATAAATTTCAAATTGTTAAAATTAGTAAATATTTAGCAAATTATACTTGCGTTTTGTTTTAGTATGTTTGAAAATACATGAAAAATAGGTGTGTGAAATGATAATAAATAGTGCGACAAAATTTCGAATAGACAAGCAGCGTTATAAACAGGAGCCAATGTCTCCAAATTCAGAGACCACTCTCCATTCTTCAAAATTTTATTCACAATATAATAACCAAGATATTAAGAGACCTTTAAAAACTAATCATTCATCAGATTTAAGTTTTAAAGGTCTTTCTTTAGGTTTATACAAACAACTGGATAAAACATACAGCAAAGATGAGTTCCTAAAATTCGCAGACAAATATGTCGGCGGGATGGGAAGAGAACTTCTGGAAAATATTACAGTTAAACATGCTGACAGAACTTCAAATTTAATCTCTGTAAACGGAGATAGAATTACAATAAACAAAAAAACTATTCCTCATCTTGCTTGGGACGGAATAATTTATCCGTTCAAAGTTTTACCTGGTGATATGCTCAACGGTACAGTTGAACTTTTAGGCAAAATTCCAGGGTTAAAAGATTGGTCTGCAAAAACGTTAGAAAGACCAATGTTCAAAGCTATCAGACAACGTTCTAAAATTGATGCTAAAGTTAACTCTCTAACAGGTTTAATAACTTTTAGAGATATGAAAATTGATGCTGCAAAAGAAGCATTTGCAAAACAAGCAGGTAAATCAATTTCAGATTTAACAGCAGAAGAAATTGCAAAAATTACAGCTGATGTTGATTCTAAAATGGAATCTAAAATATTTCAAGCTGAATTAAAACAATTCGATCCAAAATCAGGTAATTATGACACAAAACATGAAAGAGCTTTAAACAGATTAGTATCAGGATTACCTCCTGCAATTTTCCTAGCAAACGATGCTTATAACTTATCAAGAATGATGGATGATGATCCAAAAGCCGCAGACAAAGAAAAGAAAACAAGATTTAAACAAGAAGTCAGCAGAATTTTAACAAGCGGCTACCTAACATTGATTACTATGGGAGCTTTCCAAAAGTTCATCAATAAATCAAAAGCAGGAATTGTCCTCACAACAGGAATCACTGTTCTTGTAACAGAAATGTATTCACGTTTATCAAACGGCAAACACATTACAAGACTAACTCCGGAAGAAGCACGTAAAGAAAATGAAAAACTTAACGCTCCAGAAGCAAAAATCAAACCATTAACATTCAAATCAGATGAAAATAATAAACAAGTATCTATAGCAAATAAACAGAAAGAACAACAAAAACCACTATTATCTTTCGATACAATAGTAAAAGCATCTGCCGCAGTTCTAGGTATTGGCTATGGAATCAAAGGATTAAAAAATATTCCGGCAGTCAAAAATGCTGCACTAAAATATTTCGAAAATATGAAAGCCAACAATCCTGAAAAATTTGAAAAGCTTGGTATAAAAGATTTAAAATTAGACAGTGCAGTAAAAACTTTCGAAGATAAGGTTATCTATAAACCGTTCACAAGTTTATACAAATCCTTAACATCTCAAAAATACACAGTAGACAGCAAAAAATTTGATGAAGTTGTAAAAGTACTTAGAGAAAACGGATTTGAAAAACTTGCAGATAAATATGAACAGGTTGGCAAAACTGCTCTAAAAACAGTAGACGGACAATCTATTATTGATTTAGGCTCAAAAGATAAAAAAATTAAACCACTTGTAAACTTCTTCATCGCGCCATTCAAATTTATGTGGAACACAGTAACACTTCCATACTGGATGATAGATGAAAAACTTATGAGTGTATTTAGAAAAGGCAAAGCTTCTAAACCTGTTCAAGATATTCAAGCTCTAGCAAACAGTTTTGAAAAAATAAGCAAACAGGCTCTGAAAAAAGATTTTAATGCTGAACAGTTTAAAGATTACGTTCAGGTAAATCTTCTAAAAGCATTTAACGTAGATTCTTTATCCAGCGTATCAAACGCAGAGTTATCTAACCTTGCAAAAACAGCTGCATCAATAGCTACAATCTGGTTCTTGATGACAGATAACTACAATATGGTTATGCTAAAATCAAACGGTAATGACAAACAAGGTGCTGATACAAAATTCAAAGAAAGATTTGTTCAGGAAGGTTCAAGATTATTCTACCAAACATTATTGATTGACCTGTTCAATTCCACATTCAGAAACCAATATAACTCTTCACTATTAGGAATGAGCTGGATTACCCTGACAAACACAACTCTTGGTGAAATGTTAACAAGATCATCAGTCGGAACTCCATTAAAAACTCATACCAGAGATGAATTGATTGATATTGAAACAAAACAAAATAATTCAACAGGATTCAAGAAAAAATATTATAACTTTATGCAAAGATTAACAGGAAAACGTTCAATAAAATCTTATGAAGTTGCTCCTAAAAATCAATCCCAACAAAATAACCCGCAAACAGGAGCTGCAATAACCTCAATTCCAAGTATTCCTGTACAAAAAGAAATTTTCTTTCAAAATGGAGGAACAATACAAAAAATAATTAAGGGGTAATATGTTATTCGGTTAATGAATAATTCTTTAGGTTAGAGAGTATAAAATCTAGCCTTTTTTATTCAGCAGCCGGCACTCAACTTATTATTCATAAAAGATTCATTCTTAACAAAAATTACAAGCCTCTGTGAGCTTGTAATTTTTCAATATATAACTTTAATCTACAATAGACTAATTTTCTTCATCATCAGAATCTTCATCTTTTTTAATAACATCAACAACCATTTTTGCCATTTCTTTAGCAATAACTTTTTGAGTATCTTCAGGACAGTTTTGAAGCATATTCATTGCAGTTCTCAATGTTGTATCAATATCATACCAGCGGCCGCGTCTGTTATCATCAAGTCCTGAACCTACTGCATTAATAATATCATCTACAGCCTCAAATTTTTCATCTTCAATATTGTGTTCGATAATAATTTTAATTAAATTCAGCGCCACTCTAATTTGAGTTTGGTCATCTGTCTCTTCTAATGTTTTTACAGCTTCTGACAAAACAGGATCCTTGTCATACCAGCGTCTGTGTTGTTGTGAATACTCTTCTTTCATCTTTTCATCTCCTTTAATTAAATTATAAATTTTAGATTATCCTTGTTTAAATGTTACACCTTTTGTCCCTTTAGGATATTTCCAGTCAATACATTTTCTCTCACAGGCAATCCTGCATGCTCCGCACTCAAGACAATTTTCATAATTCACAATTACTTCCTGCATTTCCTCGTTCCATTCATAAACTTTTGCAGGACAAATATAGGTACAATTCTTACTTTTACACAACTTACACTGCTCTTTGTCAGGCTTTAAGTGAGACTCTGTATCAGGAGAATATTTTAATGTATAAAGTTTTTTATCTAAGTTCATATCAAAATACTCCATACCAACTTAACCAGAGCAAATACATCCTTAAATAATTCTGAAAATTTTCTATCTGTAAATATACTTTTGATAAATTTCCAATAATTATCTTTTTTAGGAACACTATTAACGGAAGTAAACATTTCAAAAAACGAATTAATTTTTTTCAGATAATAACTCAAAAAAGCTTTTTGACGACTATGAAAAACATCCATCAGTTCTCTGTAAGTTTTCATATCTTTAAGAACAAATGAATTATTCAAGCTCTTTTCATATTGTGATAAAACTTTTTTTGAACAATCGCCGGTATTTAATGCAATAATAGCAGTTTCTGCAGCTAGCTTCCCGCTAATCATTGCAAGGTTCGTTCCTTCCCAGTGCAGATTATTAACAAGCATACCGGCATCACCAACAATCATAACACCATTATCACAAAGTTTAGGCACTTTTTTATACCCGCCCTCAGGAATTAAATGGGCAGAATATTCTTTTAATGTTCCGCCATCAAGTAATGGAGCAATAGTAGGGTGAGCTTTTAATTGTTCCAAAAGTTCAAAAGGTCTTAATCCTTTTTCAACTAAATCATTTAACGTAACACCGAGCCCAATAGTTACAGAATCAGTATTAGTGTACATAAAACCTAGACCCAATGAACCAAGCATAGGGCCCCCAAAAATTTCGCCAATAACACCTTCTTTATCATTAACCCTAAATCTTTGATTAATAACATCTTTATCAAGCTTTATAACTTCTTTTACACTCAAAGCAACATCTTTTGTTTCAATTTCTTTTCTCAAACCTATTTGCTTTGCAAGAAGAGAATTAACACCATCTGCTAAAACCACAATATCTGCATAATAATCTTCTAATTCTGTTCTAACCCCTACAACTTTATTCTTTTCTTTTAATAATTCTCTTACGACAGTCTGCTCAACAAGAATAACTCCGGCTTTTCTTGCCTCCTCAGCAGCCCAGCGGTCAAACTTGCCGCGAATTACAGAATAACTCACATTATCATCTTTTCTATAAGTAACAGTTGTAGAATCAGATTCACCAAGGATTATAAAATTATGTTCAATATTCCGTCTTTCTACAGGTGCTTCGAACTCAAAATTAGGGAATATTTCTTTTGTCGGCTGTGTATAAATTGCTCCGCCAAATACATTTTTACTCCCCGCAAACATTCCACGCTCAATCAGTACAACTTCTTTTCCCGCTTTTGCAAGAGTAATTGCACAGGCTATACCACTTGGACCTGCACCGACAACTATAACATCTGTTTTATTTTCTTCCTGTACCATAAAACTTCTCTCAAGTTCAATTATACACTAAAATTCAAGTATTGTAAAACACTAAAAAGAACTATTTTTAAGGATAGTTTTTTGAAAAATATACCAGACCATTCATCTTAAAAAAGAGTAAAACATATCAACTAGCCTAAACAACGTTTAACAAATTGATAATTGAATAAATATTGCTATAATAAAAATATGGTAGAGATTGATAAAAGCAGTATAGAAGATTTGAAACAGCGAGTTAAACAAAAACTCAATGAAACACAGCTTATTTCATATAAAGGAACCGTTTCAAAACTTCTGGGTTTGACAGTAGAAGTAAAACTTCCCGGACTAAAAATTGGAGATTTGTGTTTTATTGAAACACATGATGGTCAGCAAAAACCCGCAGAAGTTCAAGCCTTTAGAGGAGAAGTTGCACAACTTGCACTCTTACTTGACGGAACAGGTATCGGACAGGGAAGTCTTGTAACATCTACAGGGAATCCAATTATAGTACCGGTTGGAGACTTTTTACTAGGAAGACTGATTGACCCGCTTGGCAACCCGATTGACGGTAAACCGCTGGATACCACAGGTGCAACATGGCGTCCGGTAGAGGGACCACCTCCAGGCCCATTTGAAAGACCAATTATTACAGAACAATTTTCCACAGGAGTTCGAGCAATTGACGGTTGTATGACAATGGGCTGCGGTCAGCGTTTGGGGTTGTTTGCAGGTTCCGGAGTTGGTAAAAGTACACTGCTAGGTATGATTGCAAGAAATTCAGATGCCGATGTCAACGTAGTTGCATTGATTGGAGAACGCGGAAGAGAAGTTAAAGAATTCGTAGAAGACTCTCTTGGTGAAATTGGTATGGCAAAATCTGTCCTTGTATGTTCAACAGGTGATCAGCCGCCATTGATTCGTCAAAAAGCACTCTTAACTGCAACAGCTGTATGTGAATATTTTAGGGATCAGGGTAAAAAAGTTTTCTTAATGACAGATACAGTTACACGTTGTGCAATGGCGGGACGTGAAGTTGGTCTATCCTTGGGTGAACCTCCAACAATGAAAGGTTATCCGCCTTCAATATTTTCATGGCTGCAAAAGGTTCTTGAGCGTGCAGGAAATAGTCCAAAAGGATCTATTACAGCTCTTTATACAGTATTAATGGAGGGTGATGATATTTCTGACCCTATCGTTGATATCGTTCGTGGTATTGTTGACGGTCACATTTTCTTATCAAGAAAAGTTGCAGAATCTAACCACTACCCTGCAATTGATGTTTTAGGAAGTATTTCCCGTTTAATGAGTGCTATTGCTTCCCCCGAACATAAAGCTGCTGCAGCAAAATTAAGAACGATTATGTCAATGTATCGCGAAAACAAAGACCTTATTGACGTTGGTATGTATCAACCCGGCTCAAACCCTAAACTTGATATTGCAATCGAAATGATGCCAAAAGTTAACGCATTTTTACAACAAAGGACATCTGACAGCGTAACAATGGAAGGAACCATTTCGCAACTTGTAAATATGATGCAAGGCGTTGATATTTAATAATTTATAATATCATCATAAGATTTAAAAAATCCAAAAACATCATGACCATAACCTTTTAATATTACATATTTACCTTTGTAATATTCTTTTTGATGATCTAAATTGAAGATTTTATCACTATCGGAAAGTATGGCTTTATCATATTCCATAATGTCATATTTTTTACTAGAATATTCAACAAGCTTATGAAATTCAGCATTACAACTTTCAAATGATCTTTCTGGTGCATTTGAATTGAATTCTTCTAATTGCTCCTCATTTACAACCAAATAATTCCGTCTAAAGTCCATATAATTATCAGGATTAACATCACTCAATACTGCTACTACAGATGATATTGCACCAAAATATTTATCAAATATCAACGGATTACCATTTATAGCAACTTTATAATTAAATTTTGGGAATTTATCTTTTACTAAACCCGCAATAAATACACCCGCAGAATATGTAATTAAATCAATATTTTCGAATTTTGAAAAATCAAATTCAAAATCCAAATCTGTATAATCCCAACAAATTAAAACATTCTTTGAAGATGTCATATTCTTAAACTGAACACCATCACAACCCCAACCACTTAAATATACAATTAAGTCGTTGCTGTTATTATTTCTAATTAATATTGTTTTCATTCTTATTTATTACCTTTAGATTTATCAGCTAATTCTGAATCAACCCTCAAAAATACAGGGTGAATATCTTCTTTTGATACAAGCTTTCCAACTTTAATATTATTTATCGTAATATCATCAAGTTTTGTAGCTAAATCGTAAGATAACTGTTTAGCCATATCCGCAGCAATATTTGGACAATATGGGTAAATCAATGATGATACTACACACATAACTTCCAAAACTGTAGCCAATACCTGACCACATTCAGTCATTTTTTCTTCTTTTGCAAGTGTCCAAGGGGCATTATCTGTTACAAATTTATTTGTTGCATCAACCAATGATATAATCTCTTGGGCAGCTTCTTGAATTTCGAAATGGTTAAAATGATTTTCTACGATTTTAACTGTTCCTAATGCTGTCTTTAACAAGCTTTCAGCCTCTTTAGAACGATTTGATAAAAATTCTTCTTTAATTTCACCATCAAAATATTTCACAAGCATTGATAAACTTCTGTTTAACAGATTACCCATACTGTTTGCAAGGTGCGCGTTTACTTTTTCTTTAAAATCCTGATCTGAATAATTACCATCACGTCCGCAAGGAGCAGATGTTGCCATATAATATCTGAACGCGTCAGGATGAGCCAATTCAAAATTCTCAAGAACTGAAGTTGGAGAAACAACGTTGCCTAAAGATTTAGACATTTTTGTTTCATCAATAGTAATCCAACCGTGAGCAAAAATGTGTTTTGGCAAAGGTAAATCCAACGCCATTAAAATCGCAGGCCAATAAATACTATGGAATTTTAAAATATCTTTTCCAATTACATGAACATCAACCGGCCACAATTTTTTAAATTGTTCTGACGGATTTTCAGTATCATAGCCAATTGCAGTAATATAATTTGATAAAGCATCAATCCAAACATAAATAGATTGTTCCGGATCATCTAAAATATCAATCCCCCAACCTACATTTTCTTTACTTCTTGAAACTGAAATATCCTGAATATCTTCCAATTGATTTAAAACTTCATTAGCTCTAAAACTTGGAACAATAAATTCCGGATTTTCTTTTATATGTTTAATAATTGCATCTTTATATTTTGTAAGTTTGAAGAAATAATTTTCTTCTTTAACAACTTCGGGTTTTTTCAAGTGATCAGGGCAAAGTCCGTCTTCAGTTAAATCTTTAGGATTCAAGAAACATTCACAGCCTGAACAGTATAAACCTTCGTATTCGTGTTTGTAAATATCACCTTTTTCAACAAGTTTTTTGAATATTTTTTGAACTGTTTTTTCGTGATCTTCATCAGTAGTACGAATAAATCTATTATAATTAACATCAAGAGCTTTCCATGCATCTTTAAATTTTTGAGCATTTTCATCGCAAAGTTGTTTTGGAGTTTTACCTTGAGCAGCTGACGTTTTCTGAATTTTAATTCCGTGTTCATCTGTACCTGTCAAGAAAAACATATTATCAGTTCTTTGAGAATAATGTCTTGCAATAATATCTGTCAAAATCTTTTCATAAGCGTGTCCGATATGTGGAGCACCGTTAACATAATCAATCGCTGTTGTTAAATAATATTTATCCATATTTCTATACCTCATAAATTCGTTATTTATGTACAAATCGTACCATAAACACATCAGTAATCATATAAAATATTGATTTGCAAAATCTAAACAAAATTTGACAAACACGCAATTTTTTTTACTAAAAATCCTTTATATATATGTAGGTAAAATATAAAGGATTTTTTATGTCTTCAAATTGGGCGTATTCATTGGACAGCTTAGCTGCAGGCGGCGTTATTGATTTTGATGCAACCGCATACATTTTAGATAAACCGGCAAGATTTGTCGGAAATCCTCAAATGGCAGACTTACCAATAACAGATATTTCTCTACTGCCGGAGGGGACAAAATTAAAAGACTTACCGCAAGTCGACAGTTATAATGACAAAAGCCTGGTGCAAAATCCAGGTTGGAAAAAATGGACATTTGGCGCAATTGCAGCAGCAGGTGTAACCGGAGCAATATTTGCAGTTACAAAAGGCAAAATAAATACTCAAGGATTAAAAAACATCACCCAAACTGCTGTAAATTACATCAAAAAACCATTTGAGTGGATTGCAGGAAAATTCAAAAAGACTCCTGCAACCCCGTAAACAAATAGCAGTGAGATTTTATCAGATTTGCGGCATCCTGAATGAATGTGAAGAATTTATTTTGAACTAATGGTATCAAATTGATACTAATTTCCTAACGTCCCAAAGCAATGAAATGTTAGAGTTTCAAGCGAATTATCATAAAAAAATAAATTTTCGTCACAAAAACAAATAATCTGTCATTCTGAGGGTGAAACCCGAAGAATCTCTGTTTCTGTAAGCTTGTCATTCCGAATTTAGTTCGGAATCTGTTATCCTGCGACCCTGAAACTAGTTCAGGGTGACATGAAGAAATAGTTAAGTAGGTCGGATTTACTAATCCGACATTAAATATTTTGCCGGCTTTGGTAAAGCCGATCTACTTTTCTTTTTATATAAACATTTGTTACAAAATAAAAGTTTTTTCTAAAATTATAGCAAATATTTTTATTATGTGTTTTACAATTTCTGTAGGTACACACCAAAGGAGGACTTATGTTATCTGTTCAAAATTATAACTTAACTTCAGGTAGAAACTTAGCGTTTAAATCACGTGAAAATGATGAAAATAATCAAGTAAAATCTCAAGCTCCAAAGACATTCCAAACACATGCAGGTTTAAAAACAGGTGCAGTTTGGGGTGGTGTAGAAGCAGCGGGTCTTCTAGGTATTAATGCATTTGTTAAAAAAGTTGCTAAAGTAAGTCAAGAAGCTATGAATGAAGCTGGAGATGCTCTTGATAATGTTTCTATAAAGAATACTGATGAAATTATTAAAGCAATGAAAACTGCAGCTAAGAATATTAAGCTCTCTATACCAATATCATTATTAGTTACTTTAGGTTGTGGTGCTTTGGTAGATAAGAAAATTAATGATAAACATGCTAAAATGGCTGATAAATTAGAAACAGAAGGTAAAAAAGCAGTATTGGAACAAGAAGATCGTGCAGAATTAAGTAAAAAGGGTAATGTGTTCTATAAATCTAATGTTGGAAAAACATTTGGTGTGGCATTAGGTGCAGTGGTTCTTCCTGTTGCATCATTGATTACCGGTAAAATTACTAAGAGCCCGATATTAGTAAAAAATTTAGTATCATCAGCTATTACAGGTACAATTGGTGGTTTAATTTTGGGTTCTATCACTGATAAAGTTTCTAATAAAGGTGCAGCAAAATTTGCTGATAAACAAAACGCTGAAGTTTAATTAAAGTAATGAACAAATAACTAGATATATAAAAATAAAGAGTAATTTTAAATAATTACTCTTTATTTTTAATTATTATAGTATTTGAGCTTTACATTTATGTTTAAAGTTTTATGATATTATAAAAGATATAAGGGGAGAAGTGTATGTATAATCCAAAGTCAAATAAAGCGGAAGAGTTTATAAATCATGAAGAAGTTTTAGCCTCTTTAAAATATGCCGAAGAAAATAAAAATAATATTGAATTAATTGATAAAATTTTAGAAAAAGCTCGTTTGGGTAAAGGTTTAACTCATAGAGAAGCTGCAGTTTTATTGGACTGTGAAATTGAAGAGAAAAATCAAGAAATTTTCAAATTAGCTGAAAAAATTAAACAGGATTATTACGGAAACAGAATTGTTTTATTTGCTCCTTTATATCTATCAAATTATTGTGTAAATGGTTGTGTATATTGTCCATATCACGCAAAAAATAAGCATATTCCTCGTAAAAAAATGACACAAGAAGAGATAAAAGAGGAAGTTATTGCGCTTCAAGATATGGGACATAAACGTCTTGCAATAGAAACCGGGGAAGATCCTGTTAATAATCCGATTGAATATGTTTTAGAATCTTTAAAAACAATTTATTCAATTCATCATAAAAATGGTGCAATAAGAAGAGCCAATGTTAATATTGCGGCTACAACTGTTGAAAATTACAGAAAACTCAAAGAAGCTGGAATTGGAACATATATTTTATTCCAAGAAACTTACAATAAAGAATCTTATGAAAGATTACATCCAACAGGACCAAAACATAATTATGCATACCATACTGAAGCTATGGATAGAGCTATGCAAGGCGGTATTGATGATGTTGGTCTGGGTGTACTATTCGGATTAGAATTGTACAGATATGAATTTTCAGCACTATTGATGCATGCTGAACATTTAGAAGCAGTATTTGGTGTTGGGCCTCATACGATTTCAGTTCCTAGAATTAGAAAAGCTGATGATATTGACCCGTCAACTTTTGATAATGGAATTGATGATGATACTTTTGCAAAGATTGTTGCTTGTATTAGAATTGCTGTTCCATATACAGGAATGATTATTTCTACAAGAGAATCTAAAAAATGTAGAGAAAGAGTTTTGAAATTAGGAGTATCTCAAATAAGTGGAGGTTCGAAAACAAGTGTGGGTGGTTACGCTCATCCTGAAGATGAATCTGAAGAAGATACTGCTCAATTTGATGTTGAGGATAGAAGAACTTTGGATGAAATTATAAAATGGCTTATGGAACTTGGATATGTCCCAAGTTTTTGTACTGCTTGTTATAGAGAAGGCAGAGTTGGTGATAGGTTTATGGCAATCTGCAAAGAACAACAAATTCATAATTTCTGCCATCCGAATGCGATAATGACACTAAAAGAATATTTAGAAGATTATGCATCTAAAGAAACTAAAAAAGTTGGTGAAGAATTGATTAAAAAAGAATTGAGCTGTTTCGCCGACAAAAAAATCGAAAGTATTGTTGAAAATAATCTTGAAAGTATTGAACAAGGTCAAAGAGATTTTAGATTTTAGTTAAGCAGATTGTATTCCATCTCCAGTGGGGGCGGGAGTTTAATCTTAGTTATTTATTCAAATATAGCGGCAGTTTGGATTCTCCAAACTGCCGCTATATTTATTTTTAAATTTAATTATAAAAACTAAATTCTGTTGTGCCAAACACCGCCTTGTCTGTCTACAAAAGCGTCATAGCAAGACCAGAATCTGAATACACCGGTCAAACCTAAAAGTGCGTGGGTAACATTTTTGTCAAATGGTTGGTCATTAACTGCTTGACCTAAACCAGGCCAAATTAATAATGATAATGCTGCAGCACCAACAGATGTGGCACTAACTTGGCCGTTAGTTCCATGAGTTCCTGCAAATGCACTTGGTGTTGCTATAGTTAGTATTGCTATGGCAATTGTTGTTAATAATACTTTTTTCATATTTCCTCCTTGATTTATTATTTTTTAAATGCTTCTGCGATAGATTTGTTATAATCAGGTCGCAAAATACCTTTTTCTGTGATAATACCTGTTATAAGTTCATGAGGGGTAACATCAAAGCCCGGATTAATTATATTTACTCCCTCTGCGCAAATAGGTTTTCCATTGATATGAGTAACTTCTTCATGAGCTCGCTCTTCAATAACAATTTCATCACCTGATTTGATGCTTGTATCAATTGTTGAAAGTGGTGCTGCAACATAGAATGGAATATTATGATATTTTGCGGCAATTGCTACTGTATATGTACCAATTTTGTTAGCTGCATCACCGTTTGCAGCAATTCTATCGGCACCCACACAAACCATATCAATCATCCCTTTTTTCATAAAATATGAGCACATGCCGTCAGTGATAAGGGTCACAGGAATTCCATCCATTGTTAATTCTAATGTTGTAATTCTGGCACCTTGTTGTCGTGGACGAGTTTCATCAGCAAAAACTTGTACTGTCGGGTCATTGGCAAATGCAGAACGCACAACCCCTAAAGCTGTTCCATATCCAACTGTTGCTAATGCTCCTGCATTACAGTGAGTTAAGATAGTGGCACCTTTTGGAACAACTTCAGCACCATAATCACCTATTTTTTTGTTTATTGCAATATCTTCCAGTTCTAATTTTTTGCCGTTGTCAGCAAGTTCTTTTATTAAAGTCTGTATATCTGATTGTGAATTTTTTATAATTTCTTTTTGTTTTTCTACAGCCCACATAAGGTTAACAGCAGTAGGTCTTGCGCTTGCCATATAATCAGCTTTTTCAAGTAATTGTTTTATGAATTCTTCGCGTGATAGATTTTGTTTCTCAAGCTCCTGTGCGAATAAAACAACCCCGTGTGCACCAGCTATTCCGATTGCCGGTGCTCCTCTTACTATCATTGTTTTAATAGCATCGAACATGTCTTGTCCTGTTTTAATATCTACGTATTCAAAATGTTGCGGAAATTTTGTTTGGTCAACCATTCTTGAATATGTGTCAATCCATTCAATTGTTCTTATTTTTGATGTAAATTCTGTCATTTTTTGTCCTTTTGTTATTTATAATTTTCCTGTGTAAAATCTTTCGTATTTTGTATTTGTGGATGTTTTTTCTCGTAAACATCGCGAATAAAATTTATAATATAATATGTTGCAAATCCGGTAAATGAGTTGGTTGTTGCGCATAAAACTCCAAGAAAAATAATGAAAGTTCCAGTTAACCATATCGGTGAATTTGTAATCATAGCAGTTAGAAAGAAGTTTGGAGTATAATGGAAAATTTTTGCCAGTAAAACCATAAGGATTGAGTATGATACAGCAAAAGTAAGATTTGCGCTGAATCCGATTATTGCACCTGTGATGATACTGTCTTTTGGAGAGGTTAAATCCAATTCCCCAGCCATTATCAAGTATAAAATTACAATAGGTGCGGCTAGTAATAATATTAAGAATAACATTATCATACCAACAACAGGTATTGGTGCCAATAAACCTAAAGCTAGGCCCAAAATTAAACTTAAAATTATTATTTTTTGAATTAAAAACCTATCCATATTATCCCTTTAGTCAATCCTAACATCTAAATATTAAAAACTCAAATTTTTTTCACATAAGTTAATGCATCAGGACTTCTTGTAAACGATATTGCAATAGCAATTGAATCTACAGTATCATCCAGCTTTGGAAGCTTATCATTTCCAAGACTGATTTTTACCATTTGTTCAACTTCTTTTTTAGTTGCTCTTCCGTATCCTGTTAAAATTTGTTTAACTTCCATCGGGGTGTATTCAAAGATTGGAATATTATTTTTTTCCAGAACTGTTAAAATTACACCTCTAGCGTGAGCAACAGGCATAACTGTTGTTTGATTTCTAAAGAAAAATAATTTTTCAATTGCACAAATATCAGGTTTGTATTTTTCGACAATTGTTGACATGTCGTTAAAAATTTCTAATAATCTTGCGGATTCTTTTTGACCTTTCGCAGTTTGAATGGAACCGGAATTCAGCAGTTCAATATTTCTGCCGTCAAATTCCAGAATGCTGTAACCAACTATAGCCATCCCCGGGTCGATACCTAATATTTTCATACATATATTTTACCAGAAAAGAGTGTTAATGTTAAATATTAACAACACAAAACAAAAGGGATAAATTTTTCTTATCCCCTCTGTTTAAAAATTTTATGATTACTTAAATTAATCTTCAGTTTCTCTAATTGGAATTGTGATAACAAGATAATTCCCGTCGGTTTCTTTAGTTAAATCAGGAAGTTTTACATTGTCCCCAAACATATAATTTTGTTGAAATTCTGAAATTTGTTCATTATTTTTGGCTTTTCTTATTGAGCGTCCATTGATTGTCAATATATTTCCATTAGTTGTTACCTGAACATTATTTTCATTATTATCAAAAGCTCTTAAATCAATCAGAATTTTATAAAAGTCTTTTGTTTGTTCCAGATGAATAACCTGTGCTGCATTACGTGCAAATTTGAAATCTTTTTTCATCATGTTATCCATTCTTCTCATGTCTTTAGCCATCATCCTCTCCATTCTATGAGGAAATGGCGGCATGAAAGTTCTGGCTATCATGTTTTTGAAATGCCAGTCTGCAACTGTGTAAAATGCACAAAATGCACCGAGAAAAATTAATAATCCTACCATTAAAGTTTTCATTAACGGATGATTAGCACACATTGGATGATGTTCTTCTTTAAATTTTACAGATTCTTCTGTTTTTTGATTTTCTTCCATATTATCTCCTTTCGATATAATATTAGTTAGTTAAGATTTTTTTGCAATACCTAATCAGGGATAATAAATCGGTTAGTTTTAGCTTGATAAAACATTAAAATGTGTTATAATGATTTTGATGAAAGGGTTGGTTTATGGCTAAAATTTTAGTAACAATGCCTGATGAGTTTTTAAATAAGGTAGATGGTCTTGCAGATACTGAACGTTGTTCTAGAAGTGAGCTTATTAGAGCTGCATTAAGAAATTATATGCGCAGAGTATCAAAGCAACAGCTAAAAGACGCTTCTCGTAATGCAGAAATTTTAGAAGACATATTGAGTTAAATGTATTTGTCAAAATTAAGCTTTTGAAACAATATATCTGTCATGCAGAACTGGCGGAGCGTTACCCTGAGCTGGCAGGATGTTGCCCTGAACCCATTTTAGGGTTTTAATCGAGTACTGAGATTCCAAAATGAGTTCGGAATGACAGTGCTACGCACGTAGGTCTGCCACCAGTTGTTTATTCAATACGCCAACACCTCAGCTCCGCAAGGTGCTACAAGTTACAACCTAAAGTAAGCTGTATTGCCATACTGAGGCAAAGCCTCAGTATCTTATATACAGAATTATAATAAAAGATTCTTCGGTCTTACACTACCTTAGAATGACAAGCTTTCCTTTCCCATAAAATGAGAGAGGGAACAATTATCTAGTCTGCAAGCTGGAGCTGCTACTCAAACATGAATACCGCCATCCTCTGCACATATATAGGCACCCCGAACAGGGTTCTGAGGCTAAATCAAAATGTCTCTCAAGTGAAAGAACATTTGAAATAAATTATATTGATAATCTTGATTTTACCCAGTTTTCAAGCACTTTTAACGGAGAACGGGTAACAGCAAGAGCCCAGGATGGGATATCTTTTGTTATAATTCCGCCTGCTCCGACATTTGCACCCTCTTCAACTGTTACAGGAGCTACAAGCACAGAGTTTGAACCAATTTTTACATTATCTTTTAAGATTGTTTTTGATTTAGTTTTAGATAAAGGATCATAATTTGCAGTAATTGTTCCGGCTCCAATATTAACATGTTCACCTAATTCCGCATCACCTATATAAGATAAATGTCCAACATTGGTATTTGATGAAATTTTTGCTTTTTTGACTTCAACAAAATTACCAATTTTTACATTATCTACAATTTCAACTCCACCTCTTAAATGTGCACAAGGTCCGATTTTACAATTCTTCCCTATAACATTTTTTCCCTCAATATAAGTCGCAGGATAAATAATTGTATCTTGACCAATTTCAGTATCTTCACTAATCCATGTTGAATCAGGATCTACAATTGTAACTCCGTTTACCATATATTTTTCAAGATTTCTTCTATTCATCATTTTAGTTGCTTCTGCTAAATTTAATCTTGAATTTATACCGTAAATTTCATCACTATCTTCTAAAATATATGCATTAACATTTAAGTTTTGTTCTTTGCCCCATGAAATAATATCTGTTAAATAGTATTCCCCTTGAGCATTGTTACTTTTCAACTGACCAAAAGCTGATTTAATTTTGCCCCAGTTCAAGCAGTAAATACCTGCATTAACTTCTTTTACTGCTTTTTGTTCAGGTGTTGCATCTTTCTCTTCAACAATACATTTTAGAGAATTATCAGCTTCTCTAATTATTCTGCCGTAATTTGCAGGATTTTCAAAAATTGTACTCATAACAGTTAAATCGGAGTTATTAGACTTGTGAAATTCTACAAATTTTTTCAATGTTTCTTCTCTAACAAGCGGGGTATCACCGCACAAGATTAAAACCAATCCGGCAAAGTTTTCTAAAGCAGGACAAACCATTGAAACGGCATGACCGGTACCTAATTGCGGAGATTGTAAAACGGGTTTAGCATTCTCGTAGTTATCTTTAACGAATTTTTCAACTTCATCTGCATGGTGTCCTACAATAACAAATTCTTCAGATACAAAGTTTTTAACATTATCTAAAACATATCCCAATAGAGTTTTTCCCATAATTTCATGCAAAACCTTTGGTGTAGTTTCGGATTTCATTCTTGTACCTTTACCTGCAGCTAAAATTACAGCTTTTATATCCATTTTCATTCTCCCTTGTTAAATATCTAATCAATTTAATATTCGCAAAAATATAAAACTAATGCAATGTCTGCGCTAACTTAAAATATTGCGGATGCTCAATTTCCTGTAATAAATCAACATTTTTGCCATCACAGATTAATTTAGAAACCATAAAATTACTAATCAATGTTTC
The DNA here is from genome assembly GCA_958366705.1 of uncultured bacterium. Lineage (GTDB taxonomy): Bacteria > Cyanobacteriota > Vampirovibrionia > Gastranaerophilales > Gastranaerophilaceae > Zag111. The sequence continues at coordinate 37,420 of CATXCB010000013.1, read as the reverse complement.
TGTTGATGTGCAGGATAACATATAGTCAGCTTCTATAATTTCCGAATAAGATGCCCTACACTCACAGCCAAATTTTATTTGAGCTTCGTGCATCGTCCAGAACTTATAAAAATCTTTTTGTGCTGGTTCCTCTCCAGCATCCACTGCATTATAACGTGACATTATAGCTTTATAGTTACATTTTCTCATATACTCAACATCTACACCAATATCATAATTATTAAATGCCACAAGAATTATGTCTTTTGAATGAGAAATACTAAAAAATATTTCTCGTGACACAAAAAACGGTTTTCTATTACAAATTTCAATTTCTAAATTATTAACATCGTAGATATTTTTTGCAATAAACTTTGTCAGGAATAATCCGCAAAGATGCTCTAATTTTTTATCTTGAGAATTATATTCTCTGCCGTCAGAAAATTTTTCAAGAGCAGCTTTATCTACAGAAGATAGAAACTCGTTTTTTCTTATATAAAAAATATCCATAGACTGCCAACCTATAAAATAACAGAATCAACAAGCATTTTTGCGTATTTTAATGCTTCAGCTAATATTGCAGGATTAGTCCAAAAATCAGGCTGTTCAATGAATTGTCTGACTATTTTTCTTGCATACGAACCCGCAGCAACACCGTGATAAGAAATTTCGCACATTTTAGCAAGTTCGGTGGTTTTTGAATTAGTTCCGCCTGACAGCATTAAATATACGGGAAGATTCGCATTTTGAATAATTTCTGCAGTTGCAACAGCTTGAAGAGTTGATTTATAATTATCATCACCGCCGCTCAATGGAAAACCATCTGCCTGAATAATTGTTGAATACTCCAAACGGTTCTCTATCATACGAGTTATTCTTCTAATCAAAGCTTCATCACTTAGCTTTTCACGACTTGTACAGATGCTTAAAAGTCCTTCATAATTATCACAAATGTACTGCCATTTAGAAAAAATTTCTTCTTCATCCAGACCTGTAGCATGAAGTTCAATACAATCAATTCCTTTTTCTACAATTGGAGGCAGGACTTCATCCAGTTTCTTTTCTTCTGAAATATAAGAAATTGCAGCTCTTGAACACACTTTCCAGCACTTGCCGCAGCCTACACATTTTTCCTTTTTTATTTTAGCATCCTTTATTGCACCCTGCGGACATGCTGCTTCACAGGCTCCGCAGTTTACGCATCTTTCATAATCAATCAGAGCTTTTTTAATATGCGGATCATTTTTAATACCAACACTCACGCATAAATAAGCATCATATACTTTTGCCATATCTAGTGCTTCGCGTGCAGCAGCAATAACATCCTCATTTGCAGATAAATCAAAAAATCTGCACCCTGCTATTGCATATACATAAACAAGACGTTTAATTTCTTCCACGTCTTCATTTCCGGCACCGCAAACCAATTTAAAACAATGTTTTGTGTCCAATAATTCTTTCAGCATTATTTCACCATATAATTATAAATAATTTCAGATGCATGTACTATAAAATCTTTACCGGCAATCGCGTTATGCGGACGATTTGCAAGGATTACAACAATATACTTTTTCCCGTTAGGAGCAATTACAATACCTGCATCACCAAGCATTGACCCAATATCACCTGTTTTGTGTAAAAATACCGCACCACTCCCCAGACCGGCATGAATCAGACGATTATTATGTACATGTCCCATATAATTCAACATCTTATTACGTGATGCAACTGTAAGAAAATTCTCATTTTCATCAATATTATATAACATTGTCGCCATGTCTCGAGCTGTAGTATGATTATTCCCGCTCAAATCCGGAAGCCATGTTTGAACTTCTGTATGTTTTACCCCCCAATCTCTGATTGATTGGTTAACATCTGTCATTGAACCCACTTTTGCCATAAGCATATTTGTCGCAGAATTATCAGACTCGGTAATCATTTTTTCTGCTAACTCATCTATGGTATATTCAGAATTTCTTGCTCTAAACTGCAAACTGCCTGAACCTTCAGTTCTAAAATATTCTGTCAAAGGAATTTTATCTTCCAGAGATAATTGACCGGCTTCAATAGACTTAAATACATCAATAAGCACAGGAATCTTTATTATACTTGCAGTTGAATAAATTTTTGATGCATTTATATCTATATAATTACCGGTTTCATAATCCCAGACATAAACTGCCGGTTGAACTGTAGGATACTGCGCCATCAAATTGGTAAGTTCGCTTTGCAAAACAGGCATATTAACATTCTCTTTTATAGGAACCATTTGAGCCTGCTTTTTATCAGCCGCCATCCTAAAAGAACGTTCCCCCATAAACCAAGCATTTGAAAGATAATCGTGCGTTGGGAAACTCAGACTCTTCAAATCCGTTGAAATATTTTGATATGGAGTTGGAACAAACATAGCTCGGGTGATATTATTAAAAGAAAACGGCATAGCATAAAAAATTACAAAAGCTAAAAATAAGCAAGAAATAAGAAACTGAACTAGATTTTTGCTTTTTGCCACTTTTTTTCTTCTAGGTCTGTTAGCATTACGTAAATCCGCATAACTTGTTCTTGATTCGGAATGAAAAGACCTGTATGCATACCCTGTTGAGTAAGAATCTGAAATACTATATTCAGAATAATTACTACTATATTGTCTTGCTATTTTCGGCATTGTAACCTGATTCCTCCCCAACATTACTTTTATTTTACCCGAAGTAAATACCTCAGGCAAGTAATTTACAAAGTTATTTACAAACACACATACATCTAAAATTAAAATACCGGCTGCCCTATAGAAAAATCTCCCCAACCCGAATCCTCCCCCTTGGAGAGGGAATAATTACGAGATTATGTAAACAAATGTTACAAACAAAACACTTTCTGAAATTGATAAACCTAAAAAAACTTTATATAGAAGAGAGAACTTTAAAAATAAGGAGACGAGATATGGCATTTTTAGCATTAGCAAGTCAAAAGAGTTTATTGACTTTACAAAAAAACTTTTTACAATTTCAGTATGTATCTATTCAGAACCAAATTCAATACGCAACTTCGCAAATGACAGCTATTGAAAGAGAATACGCAGGACAGGATGGCTCTGATTATACAGAAGATGCAGACTATATCTATTATCAAGATTTAGATGATCAATTGAATACAGAAAAAGATTCACTTGATTCACAATTAACAGCTATTGAAAACGAAATTTCATCATTAAAGACAATGGTAAACAACAATATCAAAACAAGCTGTACGTTGAACCTTGTAAACTCATAACAAAATTTTTAAAGGATAAATATCCGGTATCAATAGTATTACCGGTTATTTATTCCTTTTCAAAAAGTTCCACTGTGTTGAGCATTAACGATGCTATAGTCATCGGCCCTACACCACCCGGAACAGGTGTAATGTATGATGCGACTTTAGAGGCATTTCCAAAATCCACGTCTCCGCGGGTTTTCCCGTCATTATCTTTGAAAATTCCCACATCTACAACTACACAATCAGATTTTAACATTTCCCCTTCTATAATATTTTTTCCCACTGCAGAAATTAAGATGTCTGCAGTTTTTGTTATTTGTGCAAGATTTTTAGTATGACTATGACAAACTGTCACCGTAGCATTTCTATTCAACAACATCTGAGCTAAAGGTCTGCCCACGATATTAGAACGCCCTACAACAACTACGTGCTGACCGTCAAGTTCTATTCCGTATTCATCAAGCAATAACAAAATTCCCTTAGGGGTACATGGATAAACTGACGGAGTCTCTCCTGAAAACAGTTTTCCGAAATTGTATGGAGTAAATCCATCAACATCCTTGGACGGAGAAATCTTATTCATTATATTTTCTTTAGAAATATGTTCAGGCAGCGGAAGCTGTACCAAAATCGCTGTAACATTTTCATCATTATTCAATTCTTCAATCTTATCAAGAATTTCTTTTTCAGACACATTTGACGGATAATTTATAATTTCTGAATTTATACCAAGTTTTTCTGCAGTTTTTTTCTTATTATTTACATAAATTTTACTTGCAGGATTCTCACCAACTAAAATCACAACAAGAGTAGGTTTTATTTCAAACCTATCAATTTTCACCTTCAATTCTTCTAAAATTTTATCCCTTAGTTTTTTCCCGTCTAAAATTTGTGTCATTTTATCCTCTACTGTTTAATCTGTGGTAAATTTAATCTAAAGTAAAATTGTTTTATTGCATCTTGCACAACTTTTGAATCTCGGGAGATAGAGTTTTCTTTCAAATCTTTATCATAAGGAATAACTCCAAGGACATCCAAATCATATTTATTTAATAACTCATAAACAGAAGATAAATTATCATTATCAACTTTATTAATAACAACCCCAAGCTGATTCCCGGCAGCATATTTTGCACTAAATTCTTCAATACGCTTAGCCAGATGTGCAGATTCTTCTGATGGTTTTGCCACAATAATCGTTGAATCAATTTCAACATCAACAAGCTGATTCAAATATTTCAAATCAAATTCACAGTCAAAAATAACAATATCATAACGCTCTATAACTTTTGCAACAGCTGCACTAATCTGTTTAGTTATAGGACATCTGCAATCTTTTGACCCAACAAACCAGGAAACAATAATATCTACATTTTCATCAACAGGTACAAGAATATCTTCCATGGCCCATTCAATAAATTCCTGTTTTGTCATATCTTCAGGAATACCTGTTTTATATTCGTGTTTTCCGCTTCTGATACCATAGATTGTATTTCTGATATCCAGCCCAAAACTGTGACCTAATTCACTTGTTAAATCATTATCAAAGAGTAATATTGATTTTTCAGGAAACATTTCCTTGAATATATGCATAAATGCTTTTACTATAGTAGTTTTACCGTTTCCACCTTTTCCGGTAATCGCTAATTTTACAGTCAAACTTAAAACCTCGCTTTTAGTGTTTCTGACAATTCAAATACCAAATCCATTGCTTTCTCTGCAAGCTCCACAGGCAAAGACCCTGCCCCGCATGAGGATGTTATTAAAGAATTATCTATTACAAGTTTCTCATCAACACCTTTTTTAGTCAAATAATTTACGGATTTATAAAACTTATCAACAATACTTTCTAATGTTGAAGTTTCCAGAGCCTCACAATCCAGAGTCGGAACAATTCCCCAGGCAATTTTACCACCGCATTGCAAGAATTTTTCTATCTCTAATGCGTAAACACTAAGATTTTGAGAAAAAGCAAATGCATCAAAATTAATAATATCTATACCTGCCCTAATTGGAATTGTCCAATCACATTTTCCACAGCAGTGAACTGCACTTATTCCGCCATTATCTTTTATCAAATCCGAAATATCCTTTAACATCGCAACAACATCATTTTCCGAAATTGTTAAATATGCAGATGTTCCTAATTGTGAAATTGTCGGTTCATCCATAAAAATAATCGGCACAGCCGCAGGATTCGCAAGTTTTATACGTTTAATCTGCCATAATACTTTTAAACTCAACAGTTTAACAATAATATCAGTTAAGGTTTCATCATATATTGCAGACTGCCCGTTTTTATCCTGCAAAGATGTTGCAAGAGTAAACGGCCCCACAATCTGTCCTTTTGCATAATCAGACTTTGTTTCTCTAATAATTTTTTCAAATTCAGAAAATGAACACGAAAAATCGGGACTTATTCTATATTTATCTAATTTATCAGAATTTTTATCCAAAATTATATCTTCATAATCCGTAAAAAATTCTTCTAAAGCTTCAAAAAAGTTTTCACTCTCAGTATCAAATAAAAATTTACCCGTATTAAAAGGCAAAAACGAAGGCAAGCCCTCCAGAAACTGGATAATCATGTCTTCGTTTTTGTTAACATTTGCAAGCTGCGGGAAAAAAGGAATATTAAAAAAATCTTTTTTTACCACCGCCATAGCATCATCTAAATTTCGGTGAGGAAGTGAACCAATCGCCAATGCCTGTAATTTTAAATCTGAATATTGATTCATCTGCACTCCCTGTAATTTAGTTATTATTCAGCAGATTCTTCAACCTGTTCTTCAATTGATTCTTTAACAACTTCAGAAGCAGAAACAGAAACTGCTAATTCACATTTAACTTTTGAAGTTAATTTAATCAACATTGTATAATTACCAACTTTATTAATAGGTGCATTCAATGAAACAGATTTTCTATCTACTTCAATACCAGCTTTAGCAGCTAATTCTTCAGTTAATTTTTTAGTAGTAATTGTACCGAATAATTTACCTGATTCACCAGCTTTAGCAGACAATTCTAATTGACCGAATTTTTCAATTGCAGCAGCTTTTTCTAAAGCTTCTTGATGTAATTTTTCTTGTTTAGCTTTAATTCTGGCAATATTTTTTTCTCTATTTTCTAAAGCACCTTGAGTTGCGATTTCAGCAGCACCTTGAGGCAACAAGAAATTTCTTGCATAACCATCTTTTACATTGATAATATCGCCTGCTTCACCAAGGTTTTGAACTTCTTTTTTCAATATAACTTGCATAACAAATTCTCCTTTTATATTTATATTTCTGCATGTAGCCCTAATGTACAACAAAAATAACAAATTGTCGATACTTTTTGTAATTTTGTTAAGTAGAAATAATCTATTTGAAAGCGAAAGATAGATAATATTTTTTTTCAAATTTAATTAGTAAACATTAAAAAGATGGATTTCTTGATTAAGAAATCCATCTTTTTATAGAGTGAATAAATTATTAACCTTTAACTTGGCTCATAACTTCTTCTGCAAAGTTATCTTGACGTTTTTCAAGACCTTCACCCAATTCATATCTTGTGAAAGCTTTAATTTCTAATTTACCTTCAATTAATTGAGCAATTGTTTGGTTAGGATCTTTAACAAACGGCTGTTCCAATAAGCATTTTTCAGCCATTAACTTGTTAACACGACCTTCAACAATTTTAGCTCTGATATTTTCAGGTTTTTTCAACAAGTCTTCTTTACCCATTTCTATTTCTGTTTCGTGGTCAATAACAGATTGAGGGATTTCGGCTCTTGAAACAAATTCAGGTGCACTTGAAGCGATATGTAAGCAAATATCATTCATCAATTCGTCATCTTTTTTATCAGCTGATAACAATACACCGATTTTACCGTTGTGAATATAAGTTGCAACAGCACCTTCATATCTAACAAATCTTCTAACAGTAATTTTTTCACCGATTGAAGCAATTTTTTCTTTTAAAGCATCTTCAATAACTTTATCACATTTTACGCATTTAGATGCCAATAAAGCTGCAACATCAGCAGGTTTTGAAAGTTCAACATTTTCAGCTAAACCTGCAACCAAAGATTTAAAATCATCATTTTTAGCAACGAAATCAGTTTCGCAGTTAACTTCAATCATAGCTCCGCCATTTGCGTCAACAAAAGAATCAACACGACCTTCAGCTGCAATTCTGCCCATTTTTTTATCTGCTGAAGCAATACCTTTTTGGCGTAAAAATTCTGCTGCTTTTTCCATATCGCCGTCAACTTCAACCAATGCTTTTTTAGCATCCATCATGCCTGCACCGGTTTTATCACGAAGTTCTTTTACCATTTGAGCTGTAATATTCATGATTTCTCCTTTTCTTATTATTTTTAATAAAATAGATTTTCGTCATCCCGAGCAACGCGAAGGATCTTTTAAAATATCAGACTCTTCGGACATCGTCCTCAGAATGACGTTAAATCTTTAAATTAATTATTCTGCTTTTTCTGCGACAACGCCAGCATCTTCAGCTGAAATTTTTTCAACTTTTTTTACTTCATTGGCTTTGTTTTCTCTTAATTGTTTACCTTCCAAAACAGCATCAGCTAATTTTGAAGTAATCAATTTGATAGATCTGATAGCATCATCATTACCAGGGATAATGTGGCTGATTCCATCAGGGTTAGCATTTGTATCAGCTAAGCAGATAACAGGAATACCTAATTTGTTAGCTTCTTTAATAGCGATTTCTTCTTTTGCCTGGTCTACAACGAAAATCAATTCAGGTAAACCTCTCATATCTTTAATACCGCCAAGAGTTTTAGACAATTTAGCAAGTTGTCTGTTCATTTGAGCAACTTCTTTTTTAGGTAATCTATCAACATAACCGTTGTTGATAAATTCTTCCATTTCTTTCAGTTTATTAACTCTTCCTCTGATAGTTTCAAAGTTAGTTAACATACCGCCAAGCCATCTTCTGTTGATATAGTAAGCACCTGAGCGTTTTGCTTCTTCAGCAACAACTTCAGCAGCTTGTTTTTTAGTACCAACGAAAAGAACGTTTTTACCTTTAGCAGCATAATCTCTAACAAGATTGTAAGCTTCATCCAACAAATCTGTAGTTTTTCTTAAATCAATTACATAGATTCCATTTCTTGCACCATAAATATATGGTTTCATTTTTGGGTTCCATCTTTGTGTTTGGTGACCGAAGTGTACACCTGCTTCTAAAAGTTCAATCATAGATGCTACTGGCATCGTTTTTCTCCTTATGTTAAATGTATTGTACTACGGGCTATACCGTCCCATCGAATAATCTAAAAAACTAACTCGACTAGGGCAAACCTATCGGACTGGTGTAACCGATATTATTTTACTATAAACATCAAAGCATGCAAATATTACCGCAATAAAACTTAATTATGTGCAAATATTTCAAAAAATACACATAAACTTGCAAAAATTATTTTTTTAGGATTTAATATAAATACTCACATCCTCAAATGAGTAGAAGTGCAAAGTCATTACCTGCACACAAATTAATGAAAGGTAAAACAAAATCATGGCAAATATTAAATCTTCTAAAAAAAGAGTATTAATAGCTGAAGCTAACAGACAAAGAAATGTTGCATTCAAAACTTCAATCAAAACTGCAGTTAAAAAAGCATTAGAATTAGCTACAAGTGAAGATAAAGAAGCTTTAAATGCTGCTATTTCTAAAGTTTATCAATTATGTGATAAAGCTGTTGTAAAAGGTATTTTACACAAAAATACAGCTGCTAGAAAAAAATCAAGATTAGTTTTAGCTGTAAAAAAAGCATCAGCTAATGCTTAATTAAAAATCTTTTATGAGGTAAAAAGACTGGATTAAAAATTAATCCAGTCTTTTTTGTTACAATTGTTTTAAAACACCAATATTTGTAGTTCTTGTTGTATTTTGAGGTTTTGCTCCTAGTGCTGTGCGTTGTTCTTGACTTAACTGTTTTAAGATCTTACGTCCACCTGTTGCATTTGTCATTTTAACTGTTTTATCACTATTTCTTTGAACTTTTTCGATTGGTTTACCTTCTTTTCCTAATGCCCAGCGAAAACCTGCACTCAATGCTATACCATTTCGGCCTCCATTTCGAACCATTGCTTGTGCAAATCCGGTAAACTTATCTTGCCATCTTTTTTGTACGCCCAAACCATATTCTACATATGGTTTTACACTCATTTCGGGTAAGCGTACATCATTTGCCATTACTTTAGTGTCATCCAATATATTCCAAACCATTCCTACACTTGCGTATGGTTGCCAACCATTCTTCAAGTTACTGATAAAACGTATATTTGGATGGATTTGAATTGCATGTAATGGATCACTATTTATTTTTACACCTGCACTATTTCTATAGTCAAATGTATTTATAAAACTGTATGACAACATTAAGCTTGGCTGCAAGATATATTTACCTTCTTTAAACTCTATATTATAACCTGTTTTACTTGCCAATCCTGCCATCAACATACTAAAGTTTTCATGACCATACATATTATGGCTTTCGCCAGCACTCGCTCCGACACTCGCAGTTAAGGCTGTAAAGAAGTTTTTCTTATAGAAGGTTTGAGTTGCACCTAACAAACCTCCATTTTGATAAGTATTTACACCACTATAAGACTGACTACTTCCGTTATAGCCCATATAGCCTGTAAATACTGTTCCCCATCCATTACGAAGTTCTTTTATTTGACTATCGCCACCAACTAATGTTCCATAAGTAATTGTGTCTACTTTTGGACCATTTTTTAATGGAATATTTTCAAAACTTGTATATGGACGTACCCATATTGCTTTATCATGCAAATCATTTAAGTGGTTTTCAAAACCTGAGGTTTCATTTATTGCATATCTATTTGTATTTCGTATTGCAAAACGTTCACTTGCAGGTAATGGCATAAAACTGTCTGCATGTTGAAAGGCATAACTAAATGCCGCATTCTGTGCTGCATAAGCTCCTGCTTGAGCTGCTACAGGAGATGATAAAACACTTGGGTTAAATGCATCACTAGGATTTCCGGTTCCTTCAGTTCCGCCTCCAGGTGCAAATACTTTATCACCTTTAGTAAATAAGAAATAACCTGCATCTTCCCTATTATCATACATTACATTATATTTATAAATCGGGGTATATGCTGTTGTTTGATAACTTGTTGGTGTTTCCTTTACTCCATTTACGACATTATCTTTTAAACCTACTTGTGCAAAGTAGATTTCGGTTACGTCTTGATTTTCTGGTGCATCATTTAGCATATTAAAACCTGCAACATTCAATAATCCTAAATGTTTTCCATAGGTATCAGCTTCTAATTTATCCATTTCAGAGTTTACTAAATCTACATCCGCAACAAAATTAGTCTTACCTGAAATAGTCAAATTGCTTAGATGTGCAACTCCAGTTTTATCATTAATCATTGAAAATAAACCACTACTTAAATTTAAATTATTACCATCTAAAACAGAATCCTCATAAGATAAATTTAAATTGGTTTTTGATAAATAAATATCTGCATTATTAACTCTATTGTTTAATTCAACAACACCAGTTTTATCCCCTGTTATATTTAATTTATATCGTTTGTCATAATTGATAATTTTATTATCTGTACTATACCCACCATCAATTTGATCATTAAATCTTAAAACTCCGTTATGAATAGCTTTTAATGTAAGAGTTGCGGGATTTTTACTATCTACCCAAATTGCATTTTGAATTTTACCACGATAATCTTCTGTAAAATTACCACTAAATACATTGTATTTATTATCAGACAAAATAGTTGCATCACCCTCTAAATACAAAGCTCCACCCAACGCTAATTTATCACTCGCAGTTGACTTTGCATAATTTTCAACAAAATTTCCAGATACTGCGCCTAAAACTCCTGCTGAATTAGCCCAAATAGCACCTCCTTTAGATACCCCAGTAGATTCAACATGATTCCTAATAAAATTTCCAGAAATCTTATCTATAGGCTTACCAGTACGAATTGCACCACCAATACCTTCAGTTTTAGCAGTAACATAATTATTTACAAAATCTGCGTTTATAGTCTTTATGTCACCACCACCGTAAATGTGAATGGCTCCACCAGAATAATTAGTATGATTACCTACAAAATAAGAATCTTCAATATTTCCAGTAGGACCAGAAATATATAAAGCTCCACCACCTGTTGCGGCTGAATTATTAACAAAATTACCTTTTATTTTTCCAACATGAGCCCACCAGTTATTGATAGCACCACCATAATCAGGAGAACTATTATTTATAAAATCGCCTGTAACATTTCCTACTGTCGCAGGCAATGTTACATCATAATTACCATTAGATGCTTTTATAACAGAAGCTTTATTATTTATAAATGTACCTTTCACATCTCCAAGATATTTATTACTCCAAGAATTAACAACTATAGAATTCTTAGTGTTATCCATAAAAACTCCTGATACATCAATAGGAGTATCCTTTGAACCCAAAACCGGATCAGATAATGAGACCTCAGAATTAACTTCATACTTATAATATGATTGAGTTACACTATAATCTTCATTTAATGTATAATTCACTATTGACTTCTCTAACTCTGTAGATCCTAAATTATCATACTGTTCTTTTGTTAAAGTAGTTAAACTAAAAACATCATTATCATTAAAACCATTATTTGGAAATTGATTATTCGAAGCTGCAGCTGGAAGAGCTATCATAAGAGTACTTAAAATAGCGGCAGAAGCCAAGGAGGTTAAAGAATAATTTAACTTTACAGATTGAATATTTTCAGAAATAAATTTTCTATTCATGCATCATCCTCAATTCACCATTATCGATACATTTCCTATCGACTTTTTTAGAAACCATCTTTATTATTTAGGGCAAAATTTTACAGTTTTAAATATTGTATATCCATAACATATCCTTACTTATATATTAAACTATCTTAAAGAGGTTTTCAAGAGTTAAATAATACTTTTTAACTAATTCTTAAGATTAAGAGTCACTGACATTTTCTTATTAAAAATATATAAAGAGATAGATTTATTATCTTTATTGTGTATAATTTAAATTGGATATATATTAAGTTTGTGAGATATCAATATGCAAAATGTTTTAGAGAGAAAATCAATTAAAAATATAGATTTTAACTGTGACCTAGCTCAAAGTTTCGGTATTTATAAAAACAGCTCAGAATTAAGATTATTAGATTATGTTAGTTCTGTAAATATTTCTTGCGGTTTTCATGCCGGAGACCCGCTTACTATTAAAGAAGCATTGCTGCAGGCAAAAGAAAAAAATGTAGTAATCGGTGCACACATCGGATACCATGATATTCAGGGATTTGGCTACCGACAAATGGATTTGGACAGTGATGAACTTGAAGCTCTTGTTATGTATCAAGTCGGTGCAATTATGACATTTGCTAAAGCCTATAATATGGAAATTGAACACGTTAGACCACACGGAGCAATGTACCGTCAGGCAGCAGAAGACTTTGAAACATCAAAAACAATTGCTAAAGCTATAAAAAAATGTTCAAAATGGCTTGTTTACTACGGTGCAACCGGTGAAACTCTTGCTAATGTCTCAGAAGAGGAAAATATCCAAGTTGCTCACGAAGTTCATTTGGAAAAAATTTACGATGAAAACAGCAGCATAGATTTTTCAGCCAGAGATTTAGAAAATACAAATATTTCTATCCAGAGATTAAAAGACTTGTTGCAAAATTCACAAGTTACAAATAATGCCGGCGGAAAAACAATTGTAAGAGCTGACTCAATTCATTTTTCAAATAAACTTGCAAACGCAAAAGAACTAATTATGCAAGCCAAAGAGATAATTGAGCCGATTCCATACAATTACAAAAATGCTCAAAAATCAGGCTGGGTTGACTAAATTTTACAAGAATTAAATAAAGGGATATGTATGATTAAGAAAATAAAAATGCCAAAACAAGCAGGTTGGTTAATTCCGGGATTACAGGTAAAAAGATGGTTTGCATTGATTTTTGTCGGTGCAGTAATGATGACATTAGGAATCCTGATACTTGTTGACATCAAACCAATATACTATACCATGCAATTTATCAGCACAATTGCAAATAAAATTTCAACAGAATGGCTTGCGTTCGGTATTGTTATGATTGGTGCTGCTATATTTTTCAAAGGCTGGCAAAAAACAAATTTGTCTATTCTGGATTTGGATGAAGACAGAAATAATGATATCCTTTTAGAAAATTTATACAGAAGAAGAAAATTAAACAGAGGCCCAAGAATTGTTGCAGTCGGCGGCGGGACTGGCTTATCAATGCTTTTGAGCGGAATCAAAAACATCACTAATAATATAACTGCAGTTGTTACTGTTGGAGATGACGGCGGAAGTTCAGGCAGATTAAGAGAATCTATGGGAATCTTACCACCGGGTGACATTAGACACTGTATTACAGCTCTGGCTGATGATGAAGATTTAGTAACAAAATTGTTTAAATACAGATTTAAAAACGGAGAAGGACTTGAAGGTCACAGCTTTGGAAATCTGTTTTTAACCGCATTATGCGCAATTACAGGCGATATGGTTACAGCAGTAAAAGAATCTTCAAATGTATTATCAATTCGAGGCAGAGTTTTACCATCAACACTTGATGATATGAAACTGGTCGCTGAACTTGAAGATGGAAGAGTGATTCATGGAGAGTCAACAATTCCGGAAGCTCATGGAAAAATAAAAAGACTATTTACAGAACCAGCTAATTGCAGAGCTCTGGAAGATGCTATTCATGCAATCAGAAATGCCGAACTAATTATTCTTGGACCGGGAAGTCTTTATACCAGCGTTATCCCTAATTTGTTAATTAAAGAAATTGCTGATGAAATTGCTAAATCAAAAGCAAAAAAAATATATGTATGTAATATTATGACCCAACCGGGAGAAACTGATGATTATAAAGTTTCAGACCACCTTAAAGCATTAATACAGCATGCCGGTTCAAATAAAATTGTAGACGCAGTTTTAGTAAATGATTATCTCCCTGAAAATTTGGCTGATAAGTATCAAAAATCAGATTCATATCCTGTAAAACTTGATATCGCTGAAGTCAAAAAGATGGGTATTAAAATTGTTGCTAAAAAACTTATAGAAGATAGCAGAGAAGGTCTGGTAAGACACAGTTCAAACCGCGTAGCTAGAGCTGTTTATTACTGGTTCCGTAAATCAAAGTAACAAATTGTATCACATATTATTTCGCTGTTTTATAAGTTCTTAAAACGCGAAAAAGAGGTGAAATAAACATTATGACAAAAAAGGTTTCAGTAAGAACTTTAAAAAAATTAAAAGAAAATGGTGAAAAAATTTCGGCATTGACAGCCTATGATTATTCAACTGCAAAATATATAGATGAAGCCGGTATAGATATAATACTAATTGGGGACAGCCTAGCGATGGTAGCACTGGGCTACGAAAACACTAATAGCATTGGTATAGAAGAAATGTCAATATTTACCAAAGCTGTCGCAAAAGGTGTCAAGCGAGCCATGGTTGTAACAGATATGCCGTTTATGAGTTATACAATAGATATTCCATCTGCACTAAAAAATATAGGTAATATGGTAAAACTTGGTGCGAATGCCGTAAAACTTGAAGGGTGCAATGAGTATATGCTGGAACTAATAAAAAGAACAACTCAAATGGGTGTTCCGGTAATGGGTCATATAGGTTTTACGCCGCAGTCTCAAAATGTTATAGGCGGTCACTTTATTCAAGGGAAAAATGTTGAATCTACAGTGAAACTACTGGAAGATGCAAAAAAATTAGAAAAAGCAGGAGCATTTTCAATTGTTTTAGAAATGGTACCGGAAGAAAGTGCAAAATTTATTACAGAAAATTTAAATATTCCAACAATATCTTGCGGAGCGGGCAGATACTGTGATGCTCAAATAATGGTATGCGATGACCTCTTTGGAAAATTTTCGGAATTTAAACCTAAATTTGCACGCAAATATGCGGATATGAAAAATTTGATACTTGATAGTGTCAAATCATACAATCTTGATGTTAAATCCGGCAAATACCCGAATAGTGAAGAAATTTTTAACTTGTCAGAAGAAGAGGCAAAACAATTGGAATTATACATAAGGAGTAACGTACAATGTTAATTCATACAATCAAAGAAGTAAGAGAACAGGTAAAACAATGGAAAAAAGAGGGTTTAACAGTCGGGCTTGTACCAACAATGGGAGCTTTGCATAACGGACATCTGAGCCTTATAAAAAAAGCTGTTGAACAATGCGATAAAGTTGTAGTATCTGTTTTTGTAAACCCTATTCAATTCTGTCCCGGTGAAGATTTAGATAAATATCCAAGAACTCTTGATGCTGATAAAAAACTTTGCGAAGAAGCAGGAGTTAACATCGTTTTTGCCCCGACGCCAAATGAAATGTATGGGGAAAATCAGATGAGAACAAATGATTTTCTCACATATGTCATTCCGCCGTTTTTCTATGTAAATAAATTATGCGGCAAATCCAGAGTTGGGCACTTTGACGGAGTTTGCACTGTTGTAAATAAATTATTTAACATAGTACAACCTGATTATGCATTTTTTGGTCAAAAAGATGCGCAACAGCTTATTATTATCAAAAAAATGGTAAAAGATTTAAATATTCCTGTAGAAATCATACCTTGCCCTATCGTAAGAGAAGATTCAGGATTAGCATTAAGTTCAAGAAACAAATATTTGTCAGAAGAAGATAAAATTCACGCACTGGCGCTAAGTAAAATTCTAAATAACATAAAACAATGCTATAAAAAAGGAATTACTGATGTGGAAGCTCTAAAAGAAACCGCATATACATTTTTAAATGAACATCATGATTTAGAATATCTTGAATTTATGAATGAAGACACTCTGGATGAAGAAAAAACAGCAACAAACCACACCAGAGTATTTATTGCTTGCAAAGTAGGATGTGTTAGATTGATTGATAATATCTTACTCGGTGAATAATATTACCCGAGCAAAATCAAACTCAACCAGATAAATAAAATTCCTGAAATAATTCCGACTATAGTTAAATGCCAATTGCCATATTCTTTTGACAGCGGTAATAGCGTATCAAAAGAAATGTATGTCATTATACCTGCAACTGAAGCCATTAAAAAGCCGATTAATACTTGAGGGACAAAGAGTCCAAAAATAAACATTCCAACCAGAGCACCAATAGGTTCCGTTATGCCTGACAAAGCTGCATAAAGCATAGCATAGCGTTTTTTACCTGTAACATGGTATATAGGAAGCGCAACAGCAATACCCTCAGGAATATTATGAATAGCAATAGCAAGTGCTACAGATATACCTAATGTTACATCCTGTGTTGTAGTTAAAAAAGTTGCCATACCCTCAGGAAAATTATGCACACAAATTGCGATTGCAGTTAACATACCTGCACGTTTTAATTTATAATGAGATTTTTTTTCTTTATCTTCTGGAGCATCAGGATTCAATAATTCCTCTGCATCAATGTGATCAGGCAAAAAGTAGTCTATCATTACAGAAATTAGTATTCCTACAATAAATCCACCGTATACAAGCCATTGAAAAATTTCAGGGAAACTTACTTTCAAAAGTTTTTCTGAATTCGGTATAATATCAACCAGCGATACAAAAATCATAACGCCTGCAGAAAAGCCTAATCCGATTGATAAAGCTTTTAAATTATCTTTCTTAGTTATAAAAGCAATAGCTCCGCCAATTGCAGTTGTTAATCCGGCCAGCATGGTAAGGCTGAATGCCAAACCCATATTATTTTGTATATTCATAGCTTATATCCTTTGCAAAAAATATATTATCACAAAGAAACTTTTTTATAAAAATTCAGTCTTAAAAATAAGAAGATATATAAAGAGGATAAACAAATGGAATTATTTAAGAATCTGCTGTATGAATACCAGAAAGGAATGCGGGATTTATCTTTATACACCTGTAAAATTATTGAACTAAATAAATTTACAGAAATTTTAGAAAAATACAACATTCCTTATACAGTAATAGATTTAGGATCAAACAAAGCAAACATATTTTTTGGGAACAAACAATGTTTAAACATACTTCAAAAATTTTCAAGTCAGGAATTGAATAAAATAACACCACACGAAGATTTTATACTTGGTATCATGCTTGGATATTCCAGAAATGAACAATATAACAGAATTTTAAGTAAAATTTAAAAAATCTTAATACATACTGTAACTTTTTGTAAAATTAGTTCTAAATACTACTTTAAAAGCACTAAATATGCACTGTGAAATATTTATAGATTAATAAGCATGCTTTTCAATATTTGCGGGACTTTAAGAGATATTTACCTTAATAAATATTAAGATATATTAAGTTTAAAATTGAAACACTTAGATGGCTGAAATCATGTCAGAGACATGATTTCAGCCCTGTGTCAAATCATAGGCAACTCTTACTAAACAAATATTTTGGACATGCCGCAAACTTAGAGTACAATTAAATTATGCTCATGTTTAGAGCAGTTTTCTTGTAGAGGTGAAATGATGTATGAGACAATTAGAGAAAATCTTTTGCAAATACAAGAAGAAATCGTACCTTGTAAACCCAGAATAATCGCAGTTACAAAGTATTTTGATGAAGAAGCAATAATTTCAGCTTACAAAGCAGGAATCCGCGACTTCGGAGAATCAAGAGTAATTGAAGCTTCAGCAAAGATTGAAAATCTTCCGGCAGAGGTAAGGGAAAATTCAACTTTTCATTTTATCGGGCATTTGCAAACAAACAAAGTTAAGCAGGCGATAAAAGTCTTTGAATATATCCACTCGGTTGATTCAGTAAAACTTGCTCAAAGTATTTCTCAACACGCATTAGAACAAGGAAAAGTTCAAAAAATACTTATCCAAATAAATAATGCAAACGAAGAACAAAAATTCGGTTTTTCAAAAGAAGAAATTTTTGAATATTTTGAACAAATAAAAAATCTTGAAGGAATAAAAATAGTTGGTGTTATGAATATGGCACCGTTGGGAATAGCTGAAGAAGAAATTGGGAAGTTATTTTCAGAAATTACTCAAATCAGAAATTCTTTGGAAGAAAAATTTAACTGTAAATTGGGAGAGATTTCAATGGGGATGAGCCAGGATTACAAAATAGCGGCTCAAACAGGTTCGACAATGCTTAGGATAGGTAGAAAATTATTTAAATAACGGACGGAGGAAAAACGGTGGCAGCAATAGCAGATAGTTTCAAAAAAGTGGTAGATTTTGTTATGGATGGATTTCGCGGTGAAAATCCTTTTGTTGATATAAATGAAGAAGAAGATTACGAAGATGATGGTTATGATTATGTTGAAGAAGGAAGCGCTTTAAGAGAAGTTGCTCCATCTTATACACCTGTTCCTATGATGGAAAAACGTCAAGAATCAAAAGTTATCAGCCACCCGAGCATTAACAGAGGCGGTAATGAAGTTATTGTTGTTGAACCTCGTTCATTTGATGATGCTGCCACTATTGTTCAACATTTAAAAGATAGAAAAATTGTTATGCTTAACTTACATCTTTTAGACAAAGAACAATCTCAAAGAACAATCGACTTCGTTTGCGGAGCTTCTCAAGCTCTTAATGGAAATCCTAAAAAAGTTGGTGATTTAGTATTTGTATTTGCACCTAGCAATGTTACATTATCTGCTGATACTAACACTCAACAAAGCAAGTTTAATGATTCTTTGTGGAGAACATCTCTACAATAGAATAATTTTTGGTATGAGAAGAGAGATAGTTTAATAAACATAGGCGGTATCATAAACTGAACCGCCTTTTTTTTATATTTTATAAATCCCAAAGTATTAAAACTTTACTTCTTTTTCATTGTATCTACAAAAACTTTAAGCCCAAAAACAAATCCAAATAATGAAATAATTACCCAGAGTAAATTAAGATTTGACAATCGCCAAAAAGCAATCTGCTGTTCTTTATCATCTTCAACAAAAGCTTTTATTTTATTATTTAAATCAATAACACTTTGCCTGTTTGTTTTCGAAATATTATATGTTGGTATTTCAGCACCATTTTTCAATATTATTGCGGTATTATATTCTGTAAAATGTTTTCTGAATTTACCGGCTTTTACCATATTAATAATTGCAAACGATTCCACATCAGAATATCTGGCAATCGTACGGGCTTTTGAATACGGTATAATTTTTTGAAGCTTAACAGAATCATCAATTTTATTAAAAACGAGATTCTCCAGTAAGGTATCCTTACAAGCGCAAAACCAAATTACACCAAACGAACTTAAGATTAATATAAAGCTTAAAAATAATAATTCTCTTTTACTATTTTCCATATTTACTGTCTAACCTTGTTTTCAGTTCCCTGACGCAACCTTTTAATATTTTCCCTATGCAAATAAATTACATAAATTGCAGCAATTAAAGCATAAATAATATAAGCGATAGGAGCGTTCAAAAACCACATTATCAAAGGAGCAAGAGCAAGTGCGACAATAGAACCTAAAGACACATATTTAGAAACCCATGTAACCACACCCCAAACTGCTGCAATGATTATACCAGCCTGCCAGTTAAGTGCCATTAATGTTCCTACACCTGAAGCCACAGATTTTCCGCCTGTAAAATTTAAGAATACAGATTTACTGTGTCCTAAAATCACACAAACAGCCGCTACAACAGGCAACAAACCGATTTCTTTAAATGCCGGCATAAAACATGCAGTCAAAGCAACAGGTAATGCGCCTTTTAATGCATCCAAAAGCATAACTATAAAAAACCATTTTTTACCCATTACACGTTTAACATTTGTTGCTCCTGTCGAGCCGGAACCTATAGTTCTGATATCCTGTCCGGTAAACAGTTTTACAACAATATAACCTGTCGGGATAGAACCAATAAGATAAGAGGAAGCAATCACAAGAAGCAATTCTCTTACAAGTTCACTATAATCCATAATCAAATTCTCCATCATTAAACTTTCACGCCATAAAATTATAACATGTTAGCATATTACATTGCAAATATTTGTAAAGTAATCTTGTTATTTCGGGACTTATATACAATGTTCACCTAATCTGCCCACAAATCGGGTATTGCGAGCACTGCCATTCTGAACGAATGTAAAGAATCTATTTATGATTAGCCACTGAAACTTCCGGCTGCTGCGCACCAATACATACAAACCCGGTCGGACTCAAATCTAATCGTCGTTTGCCAAACAAAACACCTTATAAAATCATCTTAAAACTTAAGTTTTCTACAACCGTTTGAATGTTCATTGCCGGAGTTAACCCAATTTGACGTTTTGCATCTTCAACATAACTCAAATCACGAATAACTCGATAGAATAACTGCTTATTATCGGAATTTGCCTTTATCACTGATAACATATAATTTTGCATTTGTGTAAATATGACTTTAGCCTCATTTGAACCTATCAAATTTGTAAGGTTTGTTTCAAACTCCAAAACTTGATTTTTATTCAACATCCAATAATTTTGTATAAAACTTTCTACTAAACTATAATCCGAATCTTCACTTACTGAACCTGGCACAAAAAATGACTGGGCACGAGATACAACAGTAGAAATTATATCTGTTCTATCTTTTGTTAAAAATATAAAAGTAGTATTATGCGGAGGTTCTTCAAAAGTTTTTAATAAAGCATTTGAAGTTGCTTCCGGAAAATTCAACTGATTTAGTGGAAGCAGATTTCCATCTTCGTCTCTGTCACAAAAAATATAAACCCTATGATAGTCACTTGAAATTGAAAGTTCATTTATGATTGCTTTTGCCTGTTCAATATTTATATTCTTTTTGCCCTTTGATGCCTCTCCGTCCTCAGAAGATTTTCCGCTTTCTTTAAAATCCAGTCTTGTATAAATTTTCACAGCCGGATGAGATTGCTCCCTTATCCACCTGCAATTTAAGCAGTCACAACCTAAACTTCCATTCTCAGAGCAGTTTAACAATCTTGCAACTTCAAGCGCTAGTTCACATTGAGAAAGAATATCAGGACCCCAGAATAATAAACAGTGGCTTATATTTTTATCTTCACTATGAATTCCGTTTTCAAAGTATTCTAAAAGTTTTGGATATTTTTGAGAAATTTCACTATTGTAATATTGCATATTCAATCTCCCTGTCAATATCCAGATTTGCTTGCCCGGACTTAATTTTATATTCTGCTTCTGTCAAATTTTCTTTCAGTTTCACCAAATTTTTCAGTGAAATATTTTTTAACTTTTGTAATTCAAGCTTAACTCTATACGGATGCATATTTATAATTTTTGCAATTTCCTCCGCATTATATTTTGCAGAATTTGCTTTAATCTGAATTTTTCCATGCAAAAGAGTATGAAGCACAGATAATATTTCAAGCGGATGTTTTTTTGTTAAAAGTTTTTGGTATTCAATAAGCGCTTTTGATTTATTTTCCAGAATTAAGAAGTCTGCAAATGCAAACAAATCTTCATTTGTAACGCAAATTTCTCTGACCATATCTATAGTTACAGGCTTGTCTCCGGCAAAAATTTTCAACTTTTCCAGCTCTGAATCTAAAAGGCGTAAATTTGAACCTATCTGAATAAGCATTTCTGAAACCACTGTGTCTGATAATTTCAGGTCTTTTGATTTTCCCTGCTGCTTAATCCATGATTCAAGTTCAGCAGTCTTATATGATGGAATTTGCGGAAATTCTTTTGCGTTATATTTTGATAAAACTTTAAAGAATTTTTTACGTTTATCTATTTTTTTCTGGCTGTCAGGCGGAAGTTGAGCCACAAAAATAATATCTAAATTTTCACTAACACCCTCCAGAGCTTCTGTAATCTGTTTAATTTGCTTATCATCAAGCCCGCTGTCTTCTGAACTTTTTCCACTCAAATAAGAAAGGCAGTTAATTTCTAAAAGCATTTTCCCAAACATCATAGGCTGGGATTTGATAGCTGCAACTAAATCCGGAAATTTAGGGTTATTAAAATATTTGTAACTCATTTCAATAAAATCTTTATCAAGTTTATCTTTAAACTTTTTGATTTCATTTGAAATATTAAATTCTTCATCCCCATAGAAAAAGTAAATCATACTAATAGTTTATAGAAAAATTATTTTAAAGTAAAGGAAGATATGAGCAAAACCAGATTTATTCCAATCCGTCAAAAATAAATAATTTATCAAGATCTAAATTGAGTGCTCTGGCAATACTTGCAGCAGTTTCTATAGATGGAATATTTTCAGCTCTTTCTATTGCACCTATTGTAGGTCTGCTAATTCCTGACAAAGCAGCCAATTCTTCCTGCGAAAGATTTCTTTTTATTCTTTCTATTTTAATTTTCATGCCAAACAATCTTGTTATTTTAGTTACTTTATTATTCTTCATGATAACTATTCTATACTATTGACAAAATTAACGCCAGATGTTAAAGTTATCACAAAGATAAGTTTAGTTATCTAAGGAGTAATATGCAGGATACATACAATAAACTTGAATCAGAATACTGTGACATATACGATCTAATAAAAACAATGCACTACGCACTCGATAGTTGCAAAGCAACATCCATTGAATGCGCAAACCTGCTTATACTACAAAAAATTATTGTAAAAAAAGCTGATAAATTTTTCAACAGATTAGAAGAGCTTGCCCCGTTTATTTATAAGTAAAGAAAAAACATAATTCCCTCTCCGGCGAGGAGGGTTAAATATGGGCGGAAATAAGTTAAAACTTCTTTCCGCCCGAAAAGTATTATGTAAATTAGAAATTAACTTTCAATCAACATACTTGCACCAATGACCCCTGCAGAATTTCCAAGTTCCGCAGGAACAATTTCAACAGCAGAACCTGCAACAACCATTGCACGTTCTTTTATAGTTCTTCTGATTGGTTCAAGTAATAACTCTCCGGCTTCCGCAACACCACCACCAATAATCACTTTTTCCGGATTCAAAAGGTTAATAACACTTGTTAAACCAATACCAATATACTCTCCAACGATTTCAAATATTCTTTTTGCAACAGGATCACCTTCTTCCGCAGCTTTTGCGACCATATAAGGTGTAATTTCGCCACCTTCGGCTGCAGCCATTTCTCTGAATTTTGTAGACTTTCCGCCTTTTATGTAGTCTTGAGCCATCGCAACAA
Source organism: uncultured bacterium (assembly GCA_958366705.1). Classification (GTDB taxonomy): domain Bacteria; phylum Cyanobacteriota; class Vampirovibrionia; order Gastranaerophilales; family Gastranaerophilaceae; genus Zag111. The sequence goes on along the minus strand of CATXCB010000013.1, from coordinate 14,013 downwards.
TGCTAGGTCCTGATGCAAACGCTTCCAAACAACCTGTATCACCACACCCGCAAATTGGTCCGCCGTTCATTTGCAATTTTATGTGTCCAATTTCTCCGGCAGCATTTGAAGCACCGCGAACAAGTTTCCCATTGATAACAAGCCCGGAACCGATACCTGTACCAACCGTTATACATACGAAATTTTCACAACCTTTGCCTGCACCAAAATTCAATTCCCCTAAAGCCGCGCAACGAACATCGTTATCAATACGTGTAGGAATATGAAATTCATCTTCAATCATTTTTGCAATCGGAACATTTACCCAGCCAGGAATATTTGGGGCTAATTTTACCACACCTGTTTTGCAGTCAACCTGCCCAGGAAAATCAAAACCAATACCCTCGATATCTTTAGCTGTAGTATTAGTTTCTTTCATCAAGTCTTTAATAGCCTGTTTAATATTATTAACAGTGTATTCATAACCCATTTTTGCATAAGTCGGCACACTGTTTGAATATATAATTTTACCTTTGTCATCAACCAGTGCAATTTTTACATTTGTCCCGCCAACATCAATACCGATTCTTTTACCCATATGTTTCTCCTTATTTAATTATAATATTTTATATGATTTCATCATACAAATCTTTCCAATCCTTATTTATTGTTTCAATCAAATTTATTTTAAATTCTCTTTTTTACCTTTTAAATATTTTTCTCTGCTTATAGCAGTCCCTATATCATCATATACTTCATAATATATTAATTTATTAAGGTTATATTTTTTACTAAACCCATCTACCACATGATTTTTGTGTTCCAAAATTCTTTTTACTAAATTTGATGTAACACCAATATACAAAGTTTTATTTGAACAGTTTGTAATGATATAAATATATCCTTGTTTATTCATAATATACTTCAATCTGGAAATTCTTCGCTTTGCTCAGAATGACAACGCAGTGCAGGTAACTTACTGGCAATTATCCCCTGCTTAAAACTATATGTATAAAATAAGCAAAATGTCATACTGAGGCTTTAGCCGAAGTATCTCTTTATCTACAATTTTACTGTAAATATTTTATTTTAAAAATTATTAACAATTGTTACAAAAAGAGTCCGAATTTTAAAGTTTATTCCCCCAAAAGCCGTAATACTACATGAAACCGTATAAAAATGAGTATATGCGAAAATCAATGAAAGGAATACAATGAGTTTAGCTGCAGAACAAGCAAGATTATTAACAATCACAGCAAGAAAATCAGACTGTGAATTCCAATCTATGAATCTGTCTCACCAGAAAATTGCACTTTCTCGTGATATGGAAAACGTTTCTACAACTTATCAAAACGCATTAAATACTACAAAACTTGTTTTCGATTATTATGGCTCACAAACAAGTCAAATGGATTTGACATACGGGTTGTTGATGACACCGTCTATTTATAACGACTATTATCCAAAACTAGTGACGGATGCAAAAAACAGAGTAGTTCTAAATTCTGCATACGCAGCAGCCGCAAGAGCTGCCGGAATTCCTGCAGAAGGTCTTTCAGGCACACCATCTTCTGATGTGCGTAACAAATTTATCGAAGCACTTGCAGGGCAAAATATCATTACCCCTAATAAAGCTGCAACAATACAGGGTATAACTTATGGAAATACACTTGGTATAGGCAGTACCTCCAATTCTACCAGCGCAACAACCGAAATAACATATGACGAATTGATAGATTTAATCACTGTAAAATGTAAGGATTCTGCATCATGGGGTATGACAATGGGTACAACTGCTGACAGAGCACCAGATGTAGATGGTAATGGTTCATTTGAAAGATTTTGTGTTGCTCCAGATGGAAATGGAATACAACAGGGAGCAGCATCTCAATCAGTAACACTTGCAGATTTATTAAATGATAAAGCACAATATAATTTAAGTTTAGAATCAAGAACAGGTGAAAAAACACCTATATTTGAAACAGCATATTTACAACAAAAAATCGTTGGAGAAAGTGAAAAGTCTCCATCTTTCTTAAACTGGATGACAGAGCAATTCGCAACAGTTTTAGGCGGAACCCCTGCAAGTGAAGCAGCTTTACAGGCCGCGTATAATGCAGTATATGATCTTGTTTATCCGGATTCAAGCATACAAGAATGTGCTAAAGAACTTTCACAAGGTGGTTATGATAAAAGCGATCTAGTCGATATAACCGAAATGAAAGATACATTAACATGGGACCATGGTAACAAAAATTTAGAACAGCACATGAATACTGTAGGTTCAAGGCTTGAGAAATGTGAATACCCACGTGATGAGTATAGCCCTAACGTTGTAAATAAATCAGAGAGCTATTTAGGTTTTGTTTATTCTGCAGGAAATAAAATATCGAAACCATTTCACCCTGACAGATACGACAATTCTACAGTTGCAATCAACCTGAACAATCTTGCAGATGTATTTTTAACAGCATATGTCGGTGCAATGAAAGGACCGGAAGAAAATGATTATACATCAAATGTAGGAAAAAAATCAGAATCAAATATGTATGATTCTAAAAATGACGATTTCAAATTCACAATTCAGGTTGATACAAATTCTGATGATGGCAGTTCTGATACCTGCTTAGAAGCAAGCTTCTATGACACTATGTTCAACAGAATATGTCTTGATGGATGGACAGAAAATAACAGAATCGATGATGCAAGCTACATGCAGGAAATGCTCAAAACAGGAATGGTCTATATATCATCTATCAGTGATGACGGATTCTATTATCAGGGTAACTACGCAACTGACAAGAACATATCAGAAGTCCCTGACGAAGAAGCAATAGCAAAAGCAGAAGCCAAGTATAACACCGAAAAAAATAAAATCGAAAACAAAGAACAAAAAATAGATATGAAAATGAAAAGTTTAGATACAGAAATTGCTTCTCTAACAACAGAATACGACACAACAAAATCTGTTATCTCAAAAAATATAGAAAAATCATTTAAACGATATGATGCATAAAATACATTCACAAAAAAAGAAAGACTAAAAAGTCTTTCTTTTTTTATAATTTTTATACACAAAGCTGCAATTTATATAGCTTTTTGAACTTTACCAGCTTTTAAACAAGAAGTACATACTCTGATTCTTTTTGTTGCACCGTTTACAACAGCTTTAACTGATTGCAAGTTAGGTTCTTGAGTATGAACAATTTGTTTGTGTGAGAAAGTCAATTTAGCTGCTTTAATAGGAGCTTTACCGCATATTTCACAATGTTTTGCCATGATATTATTTCCTTTTCTAGCTAGTTATTACATCAATATCCCCATGATATCCAAAAAATAGATTTTTGCAAGTAGCATGTTAAAAATGGTTTACATAGATGAGTTTTTAAGAATTGAAAAAATTATTTCCGTTGTTTTTGAAAAACAACCATATAAAACACATTCTTCACACTTAGACATAAAAAAGATATTTGTGCTACAATAGCCACATGGAAAAGAATAAAATTAAAATCGGACTTATTGGACTGGGAACAGTCGGCTCTGGAGTTTTTAAAACTCTGAAAAATTTTGACAACGTAGAAGTAGTAAAAATTGCAGTTCGCAACAAAAACAAAAAACGCAACATTGAAGGATTAAATGAAAGTATTATTACAGATGATGCGTATGAAATTGTAAATGATCCGCAAATAGATATCGTAGCTGAACTTGTTGGAGGTGTTCAACCAGCTTATGATTTAATCAAAACTGCAATCAAAAATGGAAAACACATAGTTACAGCTAATAAAGAATTATTAGCAAAACACGGTGAAGAATTATTTAATTTTGCAGAAGAACATAATAAAGTTGTTCTATATGAAGCTGCAATCGCTGGTGGAATTCCATTAATCATGCCAATAAAAACAATTTTGGCGGGAAATAAAATTAATAAAATTAAAGCAATTTTGAACGGCACAACAAACTATATTCTAACAAAAATGGATGTTCAAGGTGCATCATACTCTGATGTTTTGGCAGAATCACAAGAACTTGGTTATGCAGAAGCCGACCCTACAGGAGATGTGGAAGGTTTTGATGCCGCATACAAAATTACAACTCTTGCAACAATTGCATTTGGCAAAAGGGTAAAATTTGAAAACGTTTACCGTGAAGGTATTACAAAAATTAGCCCGGAGGATATGCAAGCAGCTAATGAAATGGGTTATAAGATTAAACTAATTGCATCAGCTGAAATTACAGAAGATAATAAAGCTGACGTAAGAGTACATCCAATGCTAATTTCAAAGTCAAATCCTCTTGCTCATATTGATTATGTTACAAATGCTGTAACTTTAACAGGCCATCCTGTTGGAAGCGTAACTTTGTCTGGTCCTGGAGCAGGAGAATTTCCAACAGCAAGTTCTGTAGTTGGTGACATTTTGGCAATAGCTTCTGAAATTGGAAAAACTGATTATTTACTTCCAATGATGAGATGCCATCATAATGAAAATGCTGAAACAATTGATATTTCAGAAACAGAAAATAAATACTATATTTCAATGACAGCTAAAAACAGTATTGGTGTTATCGGAAGAATCGGTAAAGCTTGTGAAGAAAATCAAATAAGTTTAGCCAGCATTGTTCAAAAAGAAGTAACTAAAGACAATGCCGCTCATATTACTGTAATCACAGAGATTTGCAAAGAAAAAGATATGCAGAAAGTTATTGAAATCTTTAACAAAGATCCTGCTATAACAAAAGTAAACAGCCTAATAAGAGTTCAGGTATAATAAATATTCAAAGAAAATAAGGAAAAAATTATGTACTATCAAGGATTAATTAACAAATACAGAGAATTTTTACCGGTAACAGATTCAACTCCGGTTGTTACACTAAATGAGGGTAACACACCTTTGATTAAAGCTGAAAATTTAGCTAAAAAAATTGGTGTAGATGCTGAAATTTATTTAAAATTCGAAGGCTGCAATCCGACCGGAAGCTTTAAAGACCGCGGAATGACAATGGCTGTAACAAAAGCCAAAGAAGCCGGTTCAGGTGCTATTATTTGCGCCTCAACAGGTAACACATCTGCTTCAGCTGCAGCTTATGGTGCTAAAGCCGGTATGAAAACTTATGTATTAATTCCTGACGGGTACATCGCACTTGGTAAACTTTCTCAAGCCATGATGTACGGAGCTGAAATTATTGCTATACAAGGCAACTTTGACAGAGCTCTGGAAGTTGTACGTGAAGTTTCTGAAAAATATCCGATAACTTTAGTAAATTCTGTAAACCCTTACAGAATTGAGGGACAAAAAACAGGTGCATTTGAAATTTGTGAAGCATTAGGCCAAGCTCCGGATTATCACTTCATTCCTGTTGGAAATGCAGGAAATATCACTGCTTACTGGAAAGGCTATAAAGAATGGCACAAATTGGGTAAAATCCCAGCACTACCTAAAATGATGGGATTTGAAGCAGAAGGTGCTGCTGCAATTGTTAAAGGTGAAAGAATTTTAAATCCTGAAACTCTGGCAACCGCTATACGTATCGGAAATCCTGCCAGCTGGAAATTTGCCGAAGCTGCCCGCGATGAAAGTAACGGTATGATTAACAGTGTTACAGACGACGAAATCGTAAAAGCTTACAAACTCATTGCTTCTTGTGAGGGTATTCTGGCAGAACCTGCATCAGCAGCTTCTGTTGCAGGACTTATCAAAGTTAAAGATCAGATTAAGACCGGCTCAAAAATCGTTTGTATTTTAACCGGAAATGGCTTGAAAGACCCTGATAATGCCATAAAATATTCTAATGCTGATGTCAAGAAAACTTCATCTGATATAACAGACATCTTGAAAGCTATGAATATATAAAAAAGGAGATATAAACTTTGCTAAAAAAAATTTTTAAGACTTCATTAATTTTATCTATCATTATTCTATTATGCTCTGTAAAAAGTTTTGCTAACAGCGATAATATAGATGCAAAAATAGCAGAGTTCAAAAAAGTACAACAAGAGTTAAATTTATATTTGCCATTTTTTAATAATCTTGAAACTTGTACCCCATACAAGGGAAAAGTTGCAACAATTTGAAAGCACTGTATTTAAATATCATTGCAAGCCGAAATATTAAAATATTAAATAACACGAGACCCAAAAGGAGAATAAATATGAGCGAAGATTGTATTTTTTGTAAAATAATCCGCGGAGATTTCGGAACCGAATTTGTTTACGAAACAGAAAACACTGTTGTATTCAATGATATAAATCCAAAAGCTCCTATTCATATGCTTGTTTGCCCAAAAGAACATATCCCGTCTTTGAATGAACTCGAAGACAAAAATCTTATGGCTGAGTTATTACAAACAGTTAAAGATGTAACTAAAAAAGTTGGTTTGAAATCATACAAAACTCAAATTAACACAGGTAAAGAAGCAGGACAGGAAGTTTTTCACCTGCATCTACATGTGATGGGTGACAAATAATCCCACACCCTAACCTTCCCCCTGAAGAGGGAATAATGGCAATGCATAAATTCTTAATTGAAATGAAATTTTTATATGATAGCATTAAGTTACGCTAGTCTTTAGCGTAACTTTTGTTTTTATAATAAAAATGGAAAGGAACAGAAAAAGAATGAAAAATGGAATAGAAAACGGTTATTATCATGAAATTACACCAGGTGGATACGGTATAGCAATTAAAGCAGGAAAAGTTTTATTTTCAGACAATTCACCATTCCAAAAAGTTGAAGTTTTTGAAACAGAATCTAAATTAGGAAGAGTATTAACTCTGGATGATTTGATGATGACAACTGAAGGCGATGAATATCATTATCATGAAATGATTGCGCATATTCCGATGATGCAGCATCCTAATCCGAAATCAGTTCTTGTTATAGGCGGCGGTGATGGCGGAACTATACGAGAAGTTATGAAACACAAATCTGTAGAAAAAGCTGTTTTGTGTGAAATCGACGGTATGGTTATCGAAGCTTGCAAAAAATATCTCCCGACAATTTCTTGCGAATTAGATAATCCAAAAGTTGAAATCTTAGTTCAGGATGCAATTGAATATATTAAAGATAAAAAAGACGAATTCGATATTATTTTGATTGATTCAACAGACCCAATGGGACCTGGCGAGGGATTATTTACCGAAGAATTCTACACAAATGTTAAAAATTCTCTTAAAAAAGGTGGAATTATGGCTGCTCAATCAGAATCCCCATTCACTAACAGAGAAGAAATCAAAAAAATGTATAATCTTTTGAAAAAAGTATTCCCGACTGTTGCAACATACACATCAAACATTCCTACATATCCTGGCGGATACTGGGCATGGGCATTCTGCTCAGTAGATGTAAAACCTTTGGAATACTATAACGAAGAAAGAGCTGCAGAAATTATTCCTACTTGTAAAATCTACAACAAGGAGTACCACAATGCACGCTTCGCTCTTCCAAATTATTTGAAAGAATTATTATAAATAAATATATTTGCGTGACATAGTCTCAAAGTCTGAATCAAAGACTAATAATAGATTCTTCGGGTTTCACCCTCAGAATAACGAAACAGCTAGTAGGAACACCAAATTACGAATGACAGTAAACCCAAACAGCGGAGATATTAATTCTCCGCTGTTTTTTGTTTAGCAATCTTGATTTTTTCTTTTAAGAACTTTGCAGCCGGTTTTTCTACAAGATAATAGGTAACCACTCCAAATAAAATAATCGTTAGATACAGACAAACAAGATTTGCATACGGATGAACAATAACCCAGTCCATAAATTCTTTATAGAATACTTTTCCCCACAAATCTTTTATCAAAAAATGTGTTATAAATATAGAATAGGCAAATTTACCTAAAAATACAGAAATATTATTATCTAACAATTTCGAAAAATATCCGCGATTTCCAAGAAATAACATAAATAAGCCTATAAAAGCTACAATCAAAATTAAAGCATTATTGTAATTCATTCTATGCAAGCAGGTATACTTGAATATAAAACAAAATAAAAATACTTCTGCAAACGTAATAGCAAATTTTTGAAAAATATTTAGTGAAATTGCTTTGATATATTCAATACTGTCTTTGTATATATTTGAGATAAAATACCCGGTACCAATGCCGGCAAGAGCACGCAGCATTCCTCTGTTAAAAACATGATAATTATTTTCAAAATTTGAACCTGTAGAATGCAGCCACATAGCATAGCAAAAGAAAATTATACAGGCAGTAACAAAATTAAATTTTTGTTTATCAATAAGCTTATATAAATAAAAATAAAAACTCATTCCCCAGAATAGTGCAGAAACAAACCATAAAGAATCATTATTACCATATTTAAATGTAAGTCCGCAGTTACCAATATTAAGCAGTGAAAAAACATTATCATACATCAAAAATTTAATCGGCGTAAACAACGATACAAACCAATAAAGTATAATAATATAAAAAACAACCGGCATTAAACGTATCAATTTTTTTATTGCAAAACTCCAGAAACTTTGTAAAAAATCCGTTTTTAAAAACAAAAAGAAGCCTGCAATAATAAAGAAAAAATCTACAGGTAAATGTGCATATCTAAAATTATCAATTAGCGTTTGATAAAAAGGAATCTGCTCAGCTAAAGGCTTCAAAATCATACCTTTTATATGCACACAGATTATAGTTAATGAAAACAAAAACCTGAGTATTTCAATATTCTTAATCATAAAAACTACAATCTCCACGCTAACTATAAGTTATAACTTATAATATTATAAATTATAGCAGAATACAAGTTCACATGGGATTCATTTACAATTGTAATAATGGATAAAAAAGAACTTTTAAAACGATTTGGAAGAAATGTAAAAATTGAACGGATTAAAAAAGGAAGAACGCAGGAACAATGTGCAGAAATACTTGGCGTAAGCGCTAATTACTTTGCCTGCATAGAAAACGGAAGACAAAATATGTCTCTTGGAAAAATATTAGAACTAGCTAACAAACTTAACTTCAAACTGGAAAACTTAGTCAATTTCCAAGACTAAAAACTATCTATAAATTTATTTCTCACTGCTTCCGGTGTATTTTTTATAAAACTCAACAACATTATTATACATAGACGGCAAATGAAGAATTTTATGAGTCAAATAAAATGGATTTGTATATACAGAAAAGAATTCTGCACCAACTGCAGTAGTAGCATTAACTGTATGCCTTACATTATCATTTTTTATTTGTTTTTTGCTGAATTTATTGTCTCGAAACGGATTGTTACTCTCATATAAATCATAAGTAACTGTATCAATCATATCCGGCAACGGTGTTGAATCTACCCAGTTCGTAAAAAGTGAAATATTTTGACTAAATGAGGTGTTAATATTCATATTTATATTAAACCCCAAAAGAAAATTTTTTGCTGATTCCATTAAAATATAATAAAGACTTACAAAATTTATATAAGGAAAACTCCTCATACCTGCCATGCCTATCGGATAAAAGAAGCAAAAAGGGCGCTGAAAAATCAGCGCCCTTTTTAGAATTTAAAAACGGTTTAAACTTCTTTAAATACTAATGAAGCATTTTGACCGCCAAATCCAAATGAATTTGACAATGCTGCATGAAGTTCAGCTTTAACTGCATTATATGGAACATAGTTCAAATCTGCAACTTCTTCATCTTGATTATCAAGATTAATTGTTGGAGGAACAATATTTTCATTAATTGCTTTAATACAAACTATAGCTTCAGCTGCACCTGTTGCTCCAAGCATATGACCATGCATACTCTTAGTTGAAGTTACAAACAATTCAGGATTTACTTTTCTATCGCCAAAAACTTTAGCAACAGCATGAGATTCAGCTTTGTCGCCTAAACCAGTACTTGTACCATGAGTATTGATATACTGAATTTCAGTTGGCTTCATTCCTGCATCTTTCAAAGCAAATTCCATAGCCTTGATAGCACCGGAACCATCCGGAGCCGGAGCTACAACATCATAAGCGTCAGCAGTTTGACCATAACCTACGATTTCTGCATAGATATGAGCACCGCGTTTTTTAGCATGTTCATATTCTTCTAAAACTAAAACACCTGAACCTTCAGACATTACAAAACCATCTCTGTCTTTATCATACGGACGAGATGCTTTTTGCGGCTCATCATTACGTTTAGAAAGTGTTCTGGCAGCAGAGAATGCACCCACACCAACATCACAAATTGTTGCTTCAGCTCCGCCTGCAACCATTACATCAGCGTCACCATATTGAATTGAACGGAATGCATCACCAATTGAATGTGAACCTGTTGCACAAGCAGAAACTACAACTTTATTTATACCTTTGAAACCATATTTCATAGAAATATTTCCGGAAGGCATATTAACAATCATCATAGGTACTGTAAATGGTGAACATTTATTAGGTCCTTTTTCGATAATTCTAATATGATTTTCTTCAAATGTTTTAAAACCGCCGGCAGCAGAACTTACAATAACACCGATTCTATACGGATCGATATCTGCACCTTCAAGTTTTGCATCCTTAATTGCTTCATCCGCTGCAACCATTGCAAATTGAGTAAATCTATCCAATTTTTTAGCTTTTTTTGGATCCATGTAATCTTCCGGATTAAAGTCTTTAACTTCACCTGAAATTTTTACAACGTGCTTATCAATATCAATTGCTGTAGATGTTGCTATACCGCTTTTACCAGCTTTCAAGCTTTCCCAGAATTTATCAACACCAACACCGAATGGTGTAACAGCTCCTAATCCCGTTATAACTACTCTTCTTTTATCCATTTAAGATATCCCCTTTAATAATAAATAATGCGAGAATGAAATATAAGATATCCCACTCTCGCAAATATAAAAATCAGTTTGAATAATTCAAAATTCAAATAGTGAGATAATTACTTACCTAATTTGCTGTCAATGTAATTAACTGCATCTTGAACTGTTTGAATTTTTTCTGCGTCTTCATCAGGAATTTCGCATTTGAATTCTTCTTCTAAAGCCATAACTAATTCAACTGTATCTAATGAATCAGCACCTAAATCATCTGTGAAACGAGCTTCAGGTGTAACTAATTTTTCATCAACACTTAATTGATCTACTACAACTTTTTTTACTGTTTCTAATGTACTCATCTTCTTTTTCCTCTTTTATCATTTGTGTATTACTTAATACTTTTCTTGCTACATTATAACTTGATGAATATTATTTTGCAAGAAATTTACAATTCCAATACGGTTTTGTTAAAAATCTTTACCTACTAAATTAACATACCGCCATCAACTTCTAAAGCTTGACCTGTAATATAGTCCGCATCAAGAGCTAAGAATTTAACAGCTTTAGCAATATCTTCAGCTTCACCAAGTCTTCTTAAAGCAATAGCTTTTAGATATTCATCAATATTAGGCAAATCCTTAGTCATATCAGTTGCAATAAAACCAGGGCATACAGCATTAACTCTAATTCCACGTGAACCAAGTTCTTTTGCTAATGATTTTGTAAATCCGATTAGACCTGCTTTAGCAGCTGAATAGTTAGCCTGACCAGGGTTTCCGTATAGACCTACAATTGATGAAGTATTAACAATAGCGCCGCTTCTTTGTTTCATCATCAATTTTACAACAGGTTTTGAAACATAAAATGCACTATTTAAGTTTGTATTAATAACTGCATTCCATTTATCAGCATCCATTCTAATAAATAAATCATCGCGTGTAATACCTGCATTGTTCAGTAAAACATCGATTCTACCGTATTGTTCAATAATTTTTGCAATATTTTCATCAACTTCAGCCTGATTTGATACGTCAAATTTGTAACATGAAGCATTTGAACCAAGAGCTTTTAATTCTTCTACTGTTTTTTCTGCAGCTTCAGAATTTCCTGCATAGTTAATAACTACATCACATCCTGCTTTTGCAAGCTCGAAAGCACATGCTTTACCAATACCGCGAGAACCGCCTGTTACTAATGCTACTTTTTTATCTGTCATAATTTATCTCCTTATATTATTGTTTTTATTATTTCAAAGCCTCAACCGCAGCTTCAAGAGAAGCCTTGTCATAGATATTAAATGTTTTTACTTCTGGATTAATTTTTTTATTTAAGCCTGCTAAAACTTTTCCTGGTCCGATTTCAATAAATGTATCCACACCGTTAGAAATCATATTTTCAATTGTTTGTGTCCAATGAACTGATGAATAAATTTGGCGAGGCATTTTATCTTTAAAATCAGCTGCAGCAATAGTTTCTGACGCATCAACATTTGTAACAACTGGAATTGCTGTATTATCCAAATCCAACTCTGAAACAAACTCTGCAAATTTGTGGCCTGATTCTTCCATAAATTTAGAATGGAAAGCACCTGAAACTGCTAGAGGAACAACCCTTTTTGCTCCGGCTGCAGATAACAATTCTCCAGCTTTTGCAACAGCTTTCTCATCACCGGTAATAACAATTTGAGCAGGTGAGTTGTAATTGGCAACATCTACATATCCAACATCAGAAGCTTCTTTTAATACTTTTTCTACACTACCTGCAGGAGCATTCAAAACAGCTGCCATTGTACCGCCTTTTACAGCACCCATCAAATCAGCTCGTTTTTGAATTGCTTTTAATGTTGTCTCTAAGTCCATAACACCTGAAGCATACATTGCACAGTATTCCCCTAAACTATGACCTGCTGTAAAATTTGGCGTTATGTTCAATTGAGACTTAAATGCTTCTAATGCAGCAATTGACATAGTAACAATACAAGGTTGAGTGTTCACTGTTTGTTTTAAATCTTCTTCCGGACCTTCAAAACATAATGTTTTTATATCTTTTCCTAAAATTTCGTTTGCAGTATCAAAAACTTTTTTTGCTGCTTCAAAATTTTCATACAAATCTTTCCCCATTCCAACAGATTGAGCTCCCTGACCAGGAAAAATAAATGCTACTTTTTTTGTCATATTTATACTCCCTACTATTATTCTCACTTTATAAATTTATCACACAAATTATACTATAAATACCCAAATAAAGCAAAAAACAGGTAATAAAATTTACCTGTTTTTAATACAATGCGATTTAACAATTTTTAGCACCGGTAAATTCACCTGGAACATATTAGTAATAATTTATTTTCCAACCATCACGTATAATTCTTGCGGCACAAAACCCACCTTTACCACCTTTCTTACAGTTAGATGAAATTTCAGAGTAAGGCAGGTTATACCCCCTCGGAATAAAACTATTATTTGAAGTACACTCAAACATAAACATATCTTTTCCAAAAAGATTTGGACGACTTTGAGAGCCGTTTATATCAATAAAAACAACACGGCTTTGACCATACAAATCAAACCCAACACAAGCACCATTTAAGAGTTTAATTGAAGCTGTTTTACGCGAAAAAGGAGTTGAAACACCAACTGTATCAAACCAACCGTATTGTGGACCTTTAGTAACTGATTTTATATCACCTTCGTAACACATGGCATTTATACCATTGGAATTGTCAGTATACACATTTAATATTTTAATATATGGTTCTAAAGCTTTTACAATTGCAGTTCTATCTTGCCAATTATCTCCAATCGTATATAAATCATTTTCTTCAGATGCTGCCTTAAAAGCTTGAGATAACTCAGAATAAGTTTTCTTTAATTGATTAACATTTCTAATTTTTTCATATTTTGTCATAAGCATTGGTATTGTTATCGCGGCAACAATACCTATTATGCCGAGGGTAATAAGGACTTCGGCAAGGGTAAATGCGGCTTTTTTGCAAACGCGGTCATTCTGAGCCTGCACGAGCAGAGGGCGAGAACGTAGTGGAGTCCCGTTTAATGCGAGTGCAGTGGAGTGAACGAAGAATCTCTGTTTCGGTGTACTCGTCATTCCAAATTTAGTTCGTAATCTATTATCATTAGACCCTGAAACAAGTTCAGGGTGACATTCTGTTAGTATTGGGGGACATTTCGGTAGTTCCACCTGACATTCTGTTTGTTCAGCATGACATGGTTGGTTATTTGTAGATTGCTGCGTCGGCAAAAGTCTCTTCGCAACA